>JBBAVO010000053.1:0-15505 GCA_040397635.1 Pirellulales bacterium | reverse complement strand
GGGTCGAAGTCGGCGTCGGTGAAGCCGTTGTTGGTCTTCACGTTCATGTAGGTGTACTCCTCGAGGAGCACCGGCTGACCGCCCGCTTCCTGGGGCCAGTCGTAGGCCTCGTAGCGGATCGGGACGGTCAACTCGTCATCGATAAACACGCGGGCGAGATGAAAGCGAAAGTTGCGGCGGGGCACCGGGTGCGAGACCTGCACGCAGGTGCAGATGCGGCCGTTCACCTTCGCGTTGGGATAGAAGTTCACATCGCATTCGCCGAACTGCTTGTCGTGCTCCGCCACTTCAACCAGTCGCTTGGCGAGGTTCTCGACGCCGATTTCAGTGATGGGGTAGCGATTGCCGGTCATTGCCAGCATGCTCTGCGGCTTGAGTGACACGGTGCCCACCATGGCCCGCACACCGCTGCCGGCATGGGCCAGCATGTTGCCGTCATTGTGACCGGCGACGTAGATCACTTCCTGCCCCTTCACGCTGTCGGGTCCAAGGAAGTAGAGATAGACGCTGAACGGTTGTGACCGAATCTTGGCGAACATGTATTCATGCTCGCCAAGTTTGCCGTCGATCCGCTCCCGCTTCACGATCGTGCAGGAATAGTCGCGGATGTTGGCGTTGATCTTGGCGAGGCCCTGCTGGGCGAGATCGAGCGCCGGCTGGAGCGGATGCATGCCGGTGGCCGCCTGCGCCACGCCGGCGTTGGCGTTGCTCATCGACAGTCCGCCGTTGGGCACGAGGCCCGGTCCGGTCAGACCGGCGTCGCCAGCGGCAGGCTGGGCCGCGGTAGGTTGGGCCGCGGCAGGCTGCTGGCAGTGGGCGGGGGCACCATGAACGATGCCAAGAATGAGCGCAAGAGCCACCGATGCGGCCCGACCGCGCGCGGCCATTGGCCCGACGCTGCAGCGACTCCGCGACCCGATGCCCGAAAGCGTTTGAACGAATCCAACCATCTCGACCTCCATGAACCTGCGTGCATGAACCAACGCGTAGCCGGTGTCTCCCGGCATCCGCACGCCACTGCCGAAGCGACATGAAATCTCGGGAACGTGCGGCGAGTCTAGCGGCCTGCTGCGGCCGCCACCATGCCATTTCCGGCCGGTTTTGGCCGGCTCAGACCACTCCCTTGCCCGGGCGACTGGGGAAAACCATCCTGACAGCAGCCTGACAGTACAAGGTTCCCTGCCCCGGGGTCGCGATCGGGTGGCTCCTGCCCCCCGCCTGCGGTCCGTTCCGAGTCGAGCGGTCTTTACCGTTTTCCATGGCCATCGCTGAACTGCTGCCCGCCCATTCCGATATCGTGATCGCCCGCATCGAGTCGGCGCCGTTTGGTGAAAACACCTACGTGCTCAGTCGCCGCGGCGGCACGGAATGCTTGGTCCTCGACCCTGGCTTCGAGCCAGGCGCCATCATCGAATGGATCGAGGATCATGGCCTCGCCCCCGTCGCGATCCTGCTTACTCACGGCCACTCCGACCACATCGCCGGCAACGCGAGCCTCCGGGAGCGCTGGCCCGCCCTGCCAATCCTGATCGGCCGCGACGACGCCCCGAAACTGACCGATCCGGCCGGCAATCTCTCCGGCGCGTTCGGCCTGGCCTTGCGCAGCCCTCCGGCGGATCGCCTCCTCGACGACGGCGAATCCCTCGAGCTCGCCGGCTTCGCCTTCACCGTCGTCGCCATCCCAGGCCACTCGCGTGGGCACGTCGTCTTCCGCATCGACGACACGAACCCGCGGCTGGTGTTTGGGGGAGACGTGCTGTTTCTGGAGGGCATCGGACGCACCGACTTCCCTGACGGCGATTTCGCAGCCCTGGCAGCCGGCATTCGCTGCGGCCTCTACACGCTTCCCGACGACACCGTCGTGTTTCCAGGCCACGGCGACACGACGACCGTCGGCCATGAGCGGCGGCACAACCCCTTTGTGGCCGATATCACCGGGCGAAGCGGCGACGCCGACGTGAACCGCTGATCATTGACTGGATGCCTGCCGCCCGTGGAAGATGGGGCAATGCTCTCGCCAGCCGACCTCACGGAACATGTTGCCTCCAAGGTGCCGCTCGAGTCGGCGTCCGGGCAGAAGGCTGGCCGTTCCGCCTTCTGCCGGGCTGCCGGGCTGTCGCTTGCGGCGCTGGCCCGCCTCCTCGCCGGTGCCAGCGTCCGCTGGATCGCCAGCCAGCCCGACACCTGCCAGCGGATCTATTTCGCAAACCACACCAGCCACCTGGACGCGCTGGTCATCTGGGCCTCGCTGCCGCAGCCGGTGCGGGAGGTGACGCGTCCCGTTGCCGCCAAGGACTACTGGTCGCGCGGCATCGTCCGCCGCTGGCTCGCGCAGGAGGTCTTCGACGCGATCCTGATCGATCGCACCGCCATCAAGGTGCACCAGAGCCCGGTCGATCTCATGCTGCGGGAGGCCGGCACCACCCATTCGCTGATCGTGTTTCCCGAGGGCAGCCGCAGCGTCACCGGCGAGGTCGATGAGTTCAAGAGCGGGCTCTACTACCTCGCCAAGAAGCGTCCCGACATCGAATTGATCCCGGTGCACATCGACAACCTGAACCGCGTGCTGCCGCGCGGCGAATTCCTGCCGGTGCCCATGCTCTCCTGCATCAGTTTCGGCCCGCCGTTGTGGCTGGAACGCGGCGAGGCCAAGCTCGACTTTCTGGCCCGTGCCCGGCGGGCCGTCTTGTCGCTGAAGGAATAAGCTCGAGGACCCGCCTCGAGGAGAATAAGCTCGAGGACCCGCCTCGAGGAGAATAAGCTCGAGGACCCGCCTCGAGGAATAGCCCGGAACCCGACTCGTCCATGAACGACATCCGCACCATCGCTCTGATCACCGGCGTGCTCGCGCTGCTCACCGCTGTCACGGGCGTGGGTCAGTTCCTCAAACGACACCCCGACCGCGGCCTCGACCCTGCGGCCGTCCGCACCTTCAACCTGCGGATCCGCGGCTGGTGGGTGCTCTGCACGGTGCTGGCCGCCGCCTTCTGGCTGGGCACCACCGCCACGGTCGTGCTCTTCGGGCTCGTCTCATTCTGGGCGCTGCGGGAATTTATTACGCTCACGCCCACGCGGAAGGGCGACCACCGCGCCCTGTTCTGGGTGTTCTTCGCCTTCACGCCGCTCCACTACCTGCTCGTGGGCCTCAACCGCTACGACATCTTCAGCGTCTTCCTGCCCGTCTACGCGACGCTGTTCGTGCTGGCCCGCGTCGCCTTCGCCGGCGACTACAAGCGGTTTCTGGAACGCACCGCGAAGATTCAGGCCGGCCTGGTCGTCTGCGTCTACTGCCTGTCGTTTGCCCCCGCGCTCCTGCAGATTCCGATCGAGGGTGCAGCCGGCGGCGGCCGCAGCGCGAACTTCCGCCTCCTGTTCTTCCTCATCCTGCTCGTGCAGTTCGCCGACTGCATGCAGTATGTCTGGAGCCGGATGCTCGGCCGGCGACTGGTGGCCGCACACGTCAGCTCCAACCGCACCTGGGAGGGTCTGCTCGGCAGCGCCACCAGCACGGCGTTACTCGCCGCGGCGCTCTGGTGGGCAGCGCCCCCTTTTCAACCCTGGCAGGCAGCGCTCGCCGGCCTGGTGGTGGCGACGATGGGTTTCGCCGGCGGCATGACGATGTCGGCGATCAAGCGGGACCGCGGCGTGAAGGACTACGGCACGCTCGTGGTAGGCCATGGCGGCGTGCTCGATCGCATCGATTCGATCTGTTTCGCCGCGCCGGTCTTCTATCACATCACGCTGCTGGTGACGGGCACGCGGCTGTAGCCGCTCACCGCACCGGCTGGCTGCTACCCGGCTCGGCGATGCGGCGGGCCTGCGAGGCGTAGATCGAACGGCGGCCCGCGGTGGTTGCCAGTGCCGCGGGAGTCGCAGCCACCGGCGCAACCGGAACAGGGTCGGGGCTCTGGCCTCGCGGTGTCCGCGACCAGTCATTCGGCTGGACCTGCGTGACGGCGACCGCCACCGCTGCCGGCGGCGCCGGGCAGCCCAGCTTCACCCACTCCAGCCATTGATGCTGCAGCTGCGGCACGCTCCCCACGCCGTAATGCTTGGTGAGGGATCCCGACCAGTCGTTGGAAGTGAGGCCGTCGCCGACGAACGCCACATATTTGTGTCGGCCGCCCCGTTCGATGAGGTATCTGGCCAGCGAGTAGCCCTGCGAGTAGAGCGGCAGCACGTCGGCCGGATACTCCCGCATGGCGAACATCTGCGGAAAGGCGATGCCGCGGCCTGTCGTGAGAAATTCGATCAGCAGCCGATGCTGCCGGGCCCGCTCCACGGGATGTTCCACCGTCGTGCAGGCCCCCTCGTCGGCCCACCGCGGCAGCGGCCGGCGGAAGTGGCTGGCGAAGACGGTGTGGGTGATCTCGTGCGGCAGCACGGAGTCGAGGATGCGCTGTTCGCTGCCTTGGATCGTCATCGTCCAGTTGAACACCTCGCCGTTGTCGAAGACGAAACTCGTCGCGCCGCCGGCACCCAGATTGGGGGCGACCTGCGCCTGGATCGGACAGGGGCGGCTCCACCGCGGCAGCGGACTGCCCGTCCACTCGATTGCCAGATCCTGACGATACTGTTCGGCGGCGTCGCCAATCTTCCTGGCGAGCGCTTCGGTCGGTGCGTCCACCACGAAATTGACGGTGCGATAGCCCGCGGCCACCACGGCCGTGGCATGCCACGCACCGCAGAGAACCACTAGCACCATGCTCGTTGAAAACCGACGGCCCGGGGTCCGTCTACCGACACTGCGTCCGACCTGCATGCCCATCAGCCTCCATGAAAATCGTCTCGCCTCCGGCGGGTTCGTTCCCGGCGGTTTCGGCTCATGCCCGGCAGATTCCCCCCGGAATGCCGTGCGAACGGGCCAACGCGGCCCACGAGCGAGGCGGACACTAGCGGCGGCCGACCCCCGGGAGCCAGACCGTTTTTCCGCTTCCCTGCATTGCCTGTTTTGCCGCGAACGCGCCGGGTGGACTCCCTCGTCCATGACTGAAGAAGTTCGACCCGTGGCCACGAGTTTTTAACTTGTGGAATCCGGTGCCGGGGAACATGGACAAGTTAAAAACTTGCCGCCACGGGGAAGTAGGGGAGCCCGCCCGGCGGGTGCTAACGCTGTGGCCGGTAGATCGTTGTCGCCTCGGCGATGTCCAGTGCAGCCGGCGGTGCAGCAGCGGTCTGCCGCGACAAGAGCCATGTTCGGATCGCCGCCGTTACCGCCCCCGCCGCGAGTAGGAGGCCGGGCCACGCCGGCACGAGCAGCGCGGTCCAGGCGAGCCCTGCGGCCAAGGCGAGCAGCGGTGCCAGGCCTGGCACCATCGGCAGCCGCCACGACCAGTGTCTCCGCGCGGCGATCCACGCCAGGCCGCCACATGCCAGCAACGACAGCGTCGCGAGGCCGCGGCCCCGGGTCGTGGGATCTCGTTGCCGCACCGCTCGGAAGGTGAGCCGACCGGCAACGGCCCCATCCACCCCGTCCGCCGCCACCAGGAACAGCGGCGACGGCAATGGATCACCCAGCGTCGTCAACGCCCCTGCCAGGGCCTGATCCGCAGCGGGCATCGCACCGGCACGACGCGATGTGAGGAATGTTCGCACGCGATCCTGCTCCCACCCGCTGCTCATCTCGATGGCCTGCTGAAACTCGGCCTCGAGTCGCTGCTGGGCCGCCTGCCGCTCCGCGTGCAGGGCGTCAGCCGTTACGATCCTCGCCGGCGCCGCCACTCGCAGTGATATGTCTGCGGGCACCTGCACCGTCCAGATCACCTGCCGGCAGGGCAGGCCGACGATCGTCGGAGGAGCAAGCGCGAGGGGTTCGCCATCGAGCAGCCGCCGGCCCGCATCGCCGACGAACAGGTCTCCCGCAAACAACGCGACGATGGAGCGTGGCCGGTCTCCATCCAGCAGCCGTATCTCCCAGATGGTGTCGGAGACGGCCGTCGTTGGCACGACGCACTCTGCTGAGCGACCGTCAACGACTGCATCGAACAGCCGCCACGATCGGGGCAACTGCACGCGCACCACCTGCTCCGTTGACACCAGTTCAAAGGCCGCGAGCCCCCACGCCCGCCCCCGCTCATCCACCGTCAATCGGATGTCTGCCAGTTCAACCCGGCCTGCACCGACGGTGGCAAGTTCGGCCGGCGTCGCGACGGCTGATGGTTCGGTCTCGGTCTGCGGCAGCGCTTCGGGAGACGCTTGCAGGGTGTATCTGGGAGGCGGCTCCCCGCTGACACGTTCGAACTGCCCGGCCTGAGACGTGATCGCCGCGGCGTTGGCCCCTGCACGCTCGTCCGACGCCGGTTCGAGTGTTGCCAGCAGACCATCTTCGGCCCGCCATTCGACGAGCGACCGCGAGCCGTCGGCCAGTTCAACCTGCAGGCTGGGCACGGGGCCGCGGGGAGCCGGACGGCCCGGAATGCGGGCATCGACCTCAAGACGGTAGCGGCCGGCCCTCGGCCGTTGCACGACCACGGCTAGGCTCGTGTCGGTGACGCGAGTCCAGCGCAGGTCGATGGCACCGCGTTCCGCTGTTTCGGGATGGAGAACATCATCCTCGAACAGTTCGACGCTATCGACGACACATCCAGCCGGCACATCCAAAGGGATGGTGACGAGCGCGGTTGAACTGGCATCGAGCCTGGCATCGAGGTGGATCCGCACTTGTTCCCCGCCAAACACGACCGCCTCGCGCTGCGAGCCGCGAATCTCCTGACGACGCCGCTCGGACGTCAGCCGTGGACGCGGTGCGGAGGGGGCGACCGGGCCGGCCGCGGCATCGACGGTCATGGCCCGCGCCACCTCGCCCTGCCAGAATCTCGTGTCGAACGATGCCTCGCCCTCCGGCGTGGCCGTGTGCGTGAGTCCGGGAGGCAGGTCGATCCGCACGGCGAGGCTGGGGCTCGCCACAAACCGCACGCTCCGCGTCTCCACAAGGGCATCCTCAACCCACGCCTCCGGAACCTCAAAGACGCCGACCGCATCGGCCAGCGGCATCCGAAAGGGCACTTCGAACCGAAACGGGCCTCGCTCCGGCCGCCGCCGCTCGACGAGATATCGGCGGCCGCCCAGCGGTCGGATTGCCACGCCATCGGCGGAGTCGCCATCACCGGGCAACGGCTCGCCCCGCTGCGCGGAAGGCGCGATCCACTCGAGCCCGGCATCCGCCCTCACCACGCAGGACCTCACGATCGTGTCGCCGGACGCGATCTCGTAGACGCCAGTCAGCCGGCACTCGTCGAGGTTCCAGAAAATGTCGTTGCGGCTCACGGCTGTTGGCGGCAGTGCGGCAAGCGACGCCTCTGTGGCCGCAGACCGTGCCAGCCGCACCTCGGTGGAACGCGCCACATCAAAGATGGCGGCGGAGGAGTCGTCCACCCGCCGCGATGCTGCTGTGAAAAAGCCTGGCATGGCCGCCCGTTCGCAGACCACGCCAACCGCAGCCGCCGACGGCTGCACCTGGAGCGAGGCCACCGGCGCCAGTGGCACCGTGATCGTCGCCGTTTCCACCTCGCCGCTCCGCCGGTCGGCCGCCTCAACATCCACGCTGAACGCGTGCCGGCCCGCATCCGGGATGACGACGCGGAGCAGGCTGTCCTCGCCTTCGAGCCGCGGCGTGGCGATCGCGTCATCGACCCGCAGCGTGCCCGGGCGAAACCGCCCGCCGCTGGAGGACTGATCGAGCACCAGAATGGCCCCGGCGTCTGCGTCTACATCGACCTCCAATCGCCACGCTGTCCACGGACCATCGCCCCCCGGCGACACCGTCGCGATCGCACGCACCGCCAACACACGCGCAGCCGCCGCTGCACCGCCGTCCTCGCCGCGCACGAGTGTACGAAACAGTTCTTCGGGCACGAGCACCGTGGCCTCACCCTGGCGGGCAGTCTCCTTGCCCCCGTCGATAGGCGTGATGAAAACCTGAAGCGGCGGGCTGGTGGCAGTTCCGGCGGAGGATGGTTCACCGGCGGCCGCACCGCCGTCTTCCGCGGCCAGGCTCGGTGTGGCCGCCAGAGTCAAGCCAACGAGCAGCACGGCCACGGAGCCTTGCCCCCACGCGGCCTCTGCAGTGGTGCCGCCACGTCGCAGACTCGGGAGCCACCCCGACGCGGCCAACCCCGCCGCAGCCAGAGCCGCCCACCAGGCCGCCCGGGCGATGCCGTCGAACGGCGAGACGACCCAGACCGCGGCCACGCCGGCGAGCAGACAGATGAGTACGGCCCGCCGCAGACTGGCACGTGCCACCAGCAGCGTGCCGAAGCCTGCCGCCAGACCGGCGAGTACGGCCGCCGCCGACAGGACGCGGCCATGCACCAGCACGACACCGGCATCGGGGCTGGCATTGCCGGTCGGCACGAGCAGGAAACGTCGGAAGCCCTGGGCGTCGTCGCTGGTGGACTGCGTGACGGCAGCGGGTGGCTGGTATTTGCCACGGACAGCGAACAACCGCGCGACCCAATCGCGTCTCCCCGCCTCCCCGACGATGCGGCTCGAGGCCCCCACTGAGGCGATCTCAAGCTCCGGCGGCACGAGCAACTGCCACTCCCGCTGCAGCACCGGAATATCGAGTTTTGCCGCGGCGGCATCGACCCGCCAGGCAGACCACCGCCCGCCGCCCAGCCGGCTGCCGACGCCCGTGCCATCGGCGATCGTTCGCACCAACAGCGTGACCAGCGGCCTGCCGGCCGGCAGTTCGATAGGCACCTGTCCTCCCGCGGCCGCCCTTTCTCCAAGCGGTAACCGCACGCCATCAAGGAGGATCCCCTGCACGCGACGGCCGGCAGGAAGACTGAGCGACAGGCTGGTGCGGCCCCGGTTGTCGATGTCGAAGCGGGTTTCGTATTCGGTCGCGCCAGACGCGTAGCACAGCGACGTCGTGACCTCTCGCCACACCCACGCCCGTCCTTCGAGGCCACCCGGCGTGAGCTCCGCTGCAGCGCCCTCAGTAGGGTCGAATGCGGACGCCGGTTCAAAGGAAAACTCCGCCACCGTGACCGGGCCAGCGTCGGCCGTCCCGGATTCGGGAGGCACTTCGCTGAGTCGCCGATTGACCAGCCGAGGCGGAATGCGGCCGACGTTTCGCACGATGCAGTGCCCCCGAGACGACGTGGCGCCGTCCACCCAGGCCAGCAGCACCGGGGTGGCCCGCGTAAACGGAATCGTGCGAGAGGCCCGAATCGTCACCGTCTCGCGGGCCGGAGGATTCAATTCGACGAGCCATCGTTCGCCACTCCCCGCGGCACTGCCTCCGGGACCAATTCGCCGGTCAGTTGTCTCGAGCCGCCGCGCCGAGACGGTGCCGACCGCGGGCGGCAGCAGCGACCACTCCAGCGGATCATCCACCGGCTCGGAGAACTGCACCACGATCGAATCGAGATCGGAGGCGGCAGGATGGCACTCAAATGTCACCGCCTCGGTGAGGCGATCGTCGCGGACTGTCAGCCGTACCTGGGTTCGCGCATCGAGCGGCGGCCGACGCCGCACCAGTCTCGCGACCCGCGACCCCGCGCGAAAGCCGGCCCACATCCGCGCTCGTGCGGCCCCCTCTTCCATCAGCACCGCCAGCCGTCCGTCCGGCCCCACGGCGTGGAAATCGGCCTGAGTGGGGTCGAACGCCGGGGGCCGGTCCTGGGGCGATGCGAGTTCGTGCGTGAATTCGACAGTCGTCTCCGGACTGGTCCGCAGGTCGAGGAGTGCCGATCGATCGGACTCGCCGTCGAGACGCACCATGTCGAGTTCTGCGGTCGAAAAATCCTCCCCCAGCGCGATGCCGCCCCGATGACCCGTGATCCGCAGGCCGAGGCCGCGGGCGGGAGTGACGGCGGCAATCAGGCCGATGCGCAGCACATCGCCGCGTGTGTCGCGCAGCACCTTCCAATCCAACGCCGTAGCAGGCTCATCCGCGTTGCGACGCCGCGGCGCATCGGCCAATTCAGCCGGCGTGGAGAGCGTGATGGCCTCGACCGAATCGATGAACCAACCGGGCGTGATGCGGGCCGTCAGGTCGAAAGCCTCCCCGCGACGCACGCGCACATCACATGCCGCACGGCCCACCACCACCACCGGCGAAAGGTCGATCGTGGTGACCCGCATGACATCGAGGTCCGCAATCCGTGGCAGCAACGAGAGCGTCACCGTTGCACCCGCTGTCTGCTCCTCGATGAACAGCCGCGACGACAAGACACCAGGCGCCCCGGCTCCCTGATCGAGGCCGCCCTGCTCGTGCTCGGCATCCTCTGGATCGGCCACGTCTTGACGAGCGGGTAGCGGCCACCGCGAGGCCACCTCGGGAGGCACGACGAGGCACTGCTCGAGGTCGATGGACGACAGCGTCAGCGACGGTGCGATCTGCACGGCGATGCCACCGCCAGCCCAGGCCTCAACAGGCGCCCGCAGCAGCGGCAGGGGTGCCTTGACGCCGACGACCGGCGCCAAGGCCTTGATCAAGAGAGGTGCGAGGCCTCCGATACGTCGCGGAGGCAGACTGACGACAACCGCAGTGCCTCCATCGACGACCTTCCACGATGTCTCGTCCTCTGTGTCCTCTGTGTCCTGCGGGCCATTGGCAGTCACCTGCGTGACCAGCACAGCGGCATCCTTTTCAATCCGGATCGTTCCGTACGTCCATGGTGTCATCGGCCGCACATGCACGTACAACGATGCCTGCCGTCCGTGAATGCCAACGGCCGTCCAGAGTGAGAGCATGGGGGGCGGAGCGTCGTCCGCGACGAGCGACAGTTCGAGCGTCTGTCGCGGTCCGGTCTCGATCTGCCAGGCGACCGCCAGCGGTTGCTGCCGGACGGACGTTTCCCTCGACGCTGCCTCCGGCCCGACGCCCACCTGCCGGGCCCGCAGATCGCCGCCGACAACGGGCTGAACGCCCGGAGGGAGTAGCAGCGTGATCGACGAAGACAGTGCCGGCAGCAGCGCGAGCGAAAACCGCGGCGTGTCATCCGCGCCCGGCACGGCAGCGCAGCGGAAGTCGCAGGTGTAGGTGCCGGCGTCGGGCGTGGCCATGGCAAGCGTGCCGTCGCGGCGGCCGAAGACAACGGCCTCGCCCATGCCCGCCCCCGTCCGTATCGATCCCGACCGCACCTCGAGGCTGCCAAGCGGCATCTCCCGGGCAACGCCAAACCGTGGGAAACGATTTCCGCCTGACGCTTCGGCGAAACCGCCGACGTCGAACGACACGGTGCCCACGAGGCTGCCATCCTCGGCCCGCGACATCCGATAGCGTGCGGAGTCGGCCAGCGGTTGCAGGGCCGGCTCGACGGTCCCGCGCCGCCCGCTCTGCCCGCCGGCCGAGAGTCTGGCGATCCCTTCCTCGAACTCCCGGGCCGACATCGGCACATACCGCGACGTTCCCAGTTGGATGTCCGACAGCCTGCCGACGGGCACATGCACCCGCGTGAACTCGATCGGCGCGTGCTCAGCATCGCGATCTGCCGGCGGAGGAGCGAGCGGTTCCTCGGCGAGCGTCGTCGCCGTCGTGATGCCCAGACACACGACACTCACGTGCGCGATCAACATGGCCGAGGCTAGGGGGGCGTTCATGGCAGGTCCCGGCCGGCGGCGGTCGGCCCTTCGGCCTGGGAATGCGACAGTGGCTTGATGATGAGGGACGGCTGCGGTGCGACCTGCGTCAGCGAACTTGCCGAGACGACCGCTGCCGGACCCCGCGTCGGCGTCGGCAGCGGCGTGGGGGATCGCTCATCGAGCACAAACCGCAGGGCGGCAGCCAGGACCGCCAAGGCTGCCCCGGGCACGGCCGCCTGGACCACGAGCGGAGCCAATTCCGGAAAGGCCGCTGCCGCGAGGATCGCGACCACTGCCAGGCCGAGCACCACGGGCACCGTCCGCAGCCACGGCAGATACACGCCCAGCAATCCCAGCGCGAGCACCGGGCCCGATGCCGCCAGCACGAGGAGCCATGTCGGCACCACCCAGATGCGACCCGCGCCGGGCGGCCCCACACCTGAGAAGACGGCACGCGAACCCGCGCCGGGCACATCGACAACCAGCCGCGGCGACGAAGGCGTATTGCCGGGATTGCCACCCGGGGCGGACACCAGCTGCGCTGCGCCGCAACTGGAGTTCAGCCATGCTGCCAGCACATCCCGCGACACGACCGGAGTCCGGTGGAGGCCCAGCGGCCCCCATCCCCACCGCTGCTGCGAGGTCCACCCGCCAGGATGACCGATGGCGTGATCGTGCGGCTCCAGCAAGAGTTCCCAGTAAAAACGTCGTTGGAGCGTGCCCGCGGGAAACAACGGCGCGTGCAGGGAAACGACCGTCGGCATGCCGGTCGTTCCTGCGAGTAGGCTCGACGCCGCCCCCCGCTTCCGTCGGGCGACCAACTCCACCAGCCACGCGGTAGTGCCGGCGCGGCGCGGCAGTTCGATGACGACCGTGCCATCGGCGCGAGCAGCCCCCGCGACTGGCTGCCCATTCAGCAGCACCTCGACGGCCGGGGCAGGCGCTGAATCGTCGGCATCGCTGACGGCGTCCACGGGCGAGGCATCGTCCGCAGCAGCCGTGAATCCGGTCGGCAACGAGAGCGTGATCAGTTCGGCCGAACTGATCACGGCATACCGATAGATGTCTTCCCGTCGGTCACCGAACAGCCTCGTCTGCAGCCAGGCCGCATCGACCACCGTGTCGCCCTGCGGTGAACGCTTGCGGGCCGAGATCGCCAGCGGCACGCTCTCCTGCGACCGGGCGGTCGTCCAGGTACGACTGGCGATCGACCCCAGCGAGGCGACGTCTCGTTTCCAGGCGTCGCCGCGAACGTCGATCGACAAGGTCTCCGGCACGGTCAGCGCGATCGACTGTCGGCCGATCCTCGTGGCGGCGGGCAACACCAGCGGCAGATCCTCGGCTACGGTGGACTCAGGCGCGACGGTGGGCGTCGGCAGTTCGTACTCAACGGTCACGTCCCCCGCCCCCAACAGTGGCATGGCCAGCATGGCCCGCAGCTGCACCATCGGCGGCGACGGCTGGCCGGCAGCAGCGTCGGACGCCGTGGCTGCGGCATCAGAATCGTCGTCATCCCGTCCGTCACGCGATCGGCCATCGGCATCCTCGTTGGGATTGAGCAGCAGTCCGTTCTGCCGCACCTCGAGCGTGCCGGTCCGCATCACGGCCTCGGGCACGGCCAGCGTGACGAACTCCAGCGGCACGTGCGCGACGTCGAAGCGGATCGTCTCCCGCACGATCGTGTCCGACTCGTCGATGTCGGCCTGAGCTGCGACGGAGGCATCGACCCGTCGGGGCAGGAACCGTCGCGTTGCATCGAAGATGCCGTCCGTGCCGTCGAGCCGGTAGGCCAGCGCCACCCGTTCGGCATCGGACCGCATGGTGGTCGGCGTCAGCTGACGCACGAGTCCGCGGATGCCACCGGCGTCGGGCAGGAGTTCGATGTCGCTCTGCGACGTGATGATGATCGAGGCTGGGCCGACGAGATCGGCCTGCGGCGCCGGAATCCGCCAGCCGACGCGGCTGCTGTCGTGGTCAAGCGACCTTCCGCAGCGGATTTCAACGACGGCGTCGCCAGACAGCGGCTGCACGAAGGGGATCACCAGTCGCCCGCCCTCCGACGAGACCGCCGCGGAGTCAACCACGCTGGCGGGGCCCACCTCATCGACGTCCCAGCCGTCGAGCCCCACCACGATCCGCGACACCGGCGCTCCGCGGACGGAGATCCGCAGCCGCGCGTCGAGGGCCACGCGGGTCGCAGAGACGTCGTACCGGTATTCGGGTTCGATCACCACGCGGCTGCCGCGGGGCAGCACGCGGAGCGGCAGCCGTGCGGGCTGGGCATCGTAGGCGAAGGCGGCGACGAAGCCCGGCCGACGCGCAGCCAGCGGCGGGTCGATCCGCCGCTTCCCTTCGGTGTTTTCCCACTCCACCTGCCAATCCCCTTCCACGACGATGCTCGCCCGTCCCCACTGTCGCCAGGTTGGAATCTTCTCCACGGCAAACCCCAGCGGCTCGAACGGCTCGCGGCCGGAAGGATCGATGGGCCGTTCACATTCCAGTTCCACGAGGCCACGGCCATCGGCGCCGCGGTCGATGCGAATCACCGCCTCTGGCTGCGCCTCCGTGCCTTCGAGCGCCACGAGCGCCGAGGGGCTGCGGATGCTCCGCAGCGTGACCCGCGGCGGGAGGGCCACTCGGATGGTCGCGGCCTCGGGGGGGAGATTGTCGAGGCGGATGCTGGCCTCGGTGATGGCGACGCGGCCATCGATCTTCACCAGGCTTTCCACCATCGCCTGCGGTACGGCGGCCCTGTTCATGTCGGTGCCGATCACCTCGGTGCCGGCCTCGTTCCGTCCAGCACCGATCCTGATCTTTGCCGTCCCTGCCAGGCCGACGAGCGTCACCGTGCTCCCGACGCCGCCAGCCTGGGGCTCGACCCGCGGCGGCAACGAGGGCGGGCGGACAGACACCTCCGGTTCGATGCGTGGTGTCTTCAGTTCCACGAGTGATGCCGTGGCCCGTGGCATGTCCAGCGTGATCGATTCATGGGTGGGCGACGCCTCGATCGCGATGTTGCCCGTGAGGATGACGGAGTGCCGCAGGTCCTCGCCCGTGCCCTCCGCCGGGCCTGTCATCCAGAGCCGATAGCCACCCGACTGCGGCCGGGCCGCCACGGTGGCCCCGGCATCAGTCGAAGCGTCGGCCGCCAGCAGCATCCGACCAGGCCCCTCGTGGCGAGGAGCTGCCGTGAGCAGGAGTCCGTCGAGTGCCAGCGGCAGGCTCACCCATCCGCTGCGGGATTGACGCACCGTGAGCTCAACCGTGACCGCGCAGGTGGTCGGCCTCGCTATGCCGGCCTCGGTGCCATCGGCGGCACCGGCAGAAGGAACCGCCGCCCGCAGCACGACGTTTTCCAGCACGGCGGCCGGAGGCTCCGGCAGCCCGGGCAGCCCCTCCTTGATTCGTAAGAGATCGACGAAGTCGCGGTAGCGGAAGCCGGGCACGGGCACGAGCCGGCCCGCGTCGTCCTGCATGTAGTAGATCTCGGGCGCAGACTCCCGCACCGCCGGCGGGACAGTGGTATCGGCTCCAGTTGCCAAGGCGGCCGACAACGCGATCGCTGCTACGAGCAGAACTGCCCGCAACACCGAATCGTCACGGTGAAAAAAACGTCGTCGCGGCATCAAGGCCGGAGTGCTCCGGGATCAGCTCATTACGAGTACGGGGCAAGGCTACGGCAGCAGGCACGGCCTGATGGCGGGCCTATGGGTGGCAAGAAGTACGGATTGCGCAAGCGCGCACGGCCTCCTCTACCCTACCTTGCAGCCTACCCGCCGGCGGCCGATTTCGTCGCGGATTTGCCGCCGGAAGGCCGCATAACCGGCCCGTTCAGCACAATCACGACCCATGCCCACCCCGTGGCGGCACGTTTTCAACTTGTCCGTGGCCCCGCTCCCCCGTGGCGGCACGTTTTCAACTTGTCCGTGTCCCCGCTCCCCCGTGGCGGCAAGTTTTCAACTTGTCCGTGTCC
>JBBAVO010000052.1:11005-15545 GCA_040397635.1 Pirellulales bacterium | reverse complement strand
TGCATTCGCAGAACCGCGTCGGGACTGCCCGCGTGTCCTTCGCGGTGCACGACATCCTCGCCGACCCCTGTCCGCCCTGCGACATCGCCACCGTCTCGCTCTTTCTGCACCATCTGGATGACGACGACGCGGTCCACGTGCTTGCCTCACTTGCAGGGGCCGCCCGGATCGGCATCGTGGCGTCGGACCTGCTGCGGAACGCGACAGGGCTCACTCTCGCCGTGGTCGGCACGGCCGTCCTGTCGCGGTCGCGCGTGGCCCGCGTGGACGGCCCGCTCTCCGTGCGGGCCGCCCGCACACCCGCCGAATACCGGGTGCTGCTCGACCGAGCCGGCCTCCGCGGGGCGACCATTCACCGTGCCTGGCCGCAGCGGGCAATCCTCGTTTGGAAGCGGCCTGCCGACCAGCCGGCGCCAGTCACCATGCAGGGCACCCTATGATCCAGCCTGCTCGCCCCGGCAGCGATCTCGATCTGGTGTCAGCGACGCTCACGCCCGAGTCCGCGGCCGGGATCGACTGGCACTGCATCGTGATCGGCGCGGGCCCGGCCGGCGCGGCGGTTGCGATCCGACTGGCCCGTCGCGGCCAGCGGGTCTTGCTCGTCGATCGATCGGCGATGCCTCGCCCAAAGGTTTGCGGATGCTGCCTCTCGCCGCTTGCAATCGCTGAACTCGCCTCGCTCTGCCCGTGCGGAGTGTTCCCCACGCCGCTGCCGTTGACGAACGTCTGCCTCGTGTCGGCAGGACGGTCGGTCCGCATGCCTATGCCGGGTGGCGGCGTGCTGTCGCGCGAAGGGCTCGATACTGCACTCGTCCGGCAGGCGATCGCCGCGGGCGCCGACTGGCTGCCACACACGCTGGTCGAGGCCATTCAGGAGCCCGCTTCTGAGAAGCCGGCCGCCGGTGCTCAGGAAGGTGTGACGATCGTAGCACGCGCGATGGCCGCGGAGCCGCAGACGCCCGTCCTCTTCCATGCTCGCGTGGCCGTGATCGCCGCGGGGCTCGCCGACACGATCCGCATTGCTTCGTCGCGTCTTCCATCGGCTGACTGCTCCGGATCGATCGCCGGCAGCCCTGATCGGCAGGGTGCCCATGATCGACGCGATCGCCACGTCGCACCGGGCAGCCGCATCGGCGTGGGTGCGACGTTTGCTGCCGCGGCGTCAGGCCATCGAACAGCGGCCCTCGACCTGCCCGTGGGCGAACTCGTGATGGCTGTCGGCAGGTATGGCTACTGCGGCCTCGTCCGCCTCGAGGACGGCAGGATCGATCTGGCCGCCGCAGTAGACCGGAGGCTCCTCGCCGATGAAGGCAGCCCGTCCGCAGGGATCGTCCACCTGCTCCACGAGGCTTTCGGCGCGAGCCCACTCGCCACGGGCATGGAGTCCGTGATGCAGGCGGTGCCACACGCGACCTTTCGTGCCACGCCGCCCCTCACGCATCATTCGTCGCGGGTCGCCGGTGGCAATGAGCGAATCTTCCGCGTGGGAGATGCCGCCGGCTATGTGGAGCCGTTCACCGGTGAGGGCATGGGCTGGGCGTTGGCCTGCGGCCGGATTCTCGCCGAATCGCTGCTCGGCCACGGTGCCACAGCAGCCGCCAACTACCGGCTGGCCCACAGCCGCCTGTTCGCCGCACACCACGCCCGCTGCCGCTGGGTCGCCCGCGGCGTCCGCCAGCAGAAACTCGTGTCCGGGGCCGTGTGGCTCGCCGGTCTCATGCCGTGGGCGGCCAGACAGGCCGTGCCCCTGCTTGTGGGGGCCGCAGTGCCGGGCTCCCAAGGCCGCCGCTGACGCTCTTGTCCGCCGCCAGCAAGCCTGCTATTCCTCCGGCCCGACAACTCGCCGGAGCGTGCATTTGGCTTCTATCCCCATCGCCTTCGAACCGTTGCGGCCTCGCCCACACGCTGCAGCCCGTGCCGGCCATCTGATGGCCCTGGCCGTCATGCTGCTGGCATGCCTGGCGGCACCTGCACTGGCCGACGAGCCCCCCGGCATTTCCCCGCTGACACCGCTCGACACGTCGAGCCCGCGGGCCACTCTGCGGAGCTTCTGCGACACCGTCGATCGCGTCTTCGTCAATCTCACCACCGCAGAGCGAACGCTCGCCTTGCGAGCCGAGACCAGGCACTTGATCCAGCAGGCCTTCACCTGCCTCGACGTCTCGGCCATTGCCCCGACGCTGGTCGATTCGGAGGGCCGTCAGGCGATCGTCTGCCTCAAGGAGGTGCTCGACCGCATATCGCTGCCTGCCGCAGCGGACATTCCCGACGCCGCCGCCGCCAAGGCCGACGGCTTCAAACGCTGGCGGCTGCCCGGTACCGAGATCATGCTCACGCGGATCAGCGATGGTCCTCGGGAGGGCGACTTTGTTTTCAGTGCCGAGACGGTCACCCAAGCCGAACGGTTCTACGACCTCATCCGCCTACTGCCCTATCGTTCCGATGCCGGTAGCCCGGGGCTTCATGAGGCCTATGTCACGCTCGGCGGCTGGATGATCCCGGAGTCGTTCATCCGCGCATTGCCTGCGTGGGCCCATGCGAAGATCTTTGGCGAGACGCTCTGGCAGTGGACGGCAACACTTCTGCTGTTCATGGCTTCGAGTGCGGCCGTCTGGCACGCGTGGAAGCGGCCGCAGCTCCACACCGGCTCCGCCGGCCGCGACATCGTCGGCAGGCTGCTGCTGCCGGCCGTGCTCATCGCCGTCAGCCTCGCCTGCGACAACCTGCTCACGTCCCAGATCCGACTCACCGGCGACAACCTGCTCACCGCCAAAATCGGCCTGCATGTGGTGACGCTGGCCGGGGTGCTCGGCGGCGTGCTGGTGACGATGTCGTGGCTGTGCGACCTGCTGATCAACGCCAAAGGCATGCGACCGGAGGCGATCGACAGCCAGCTCATCCGGCTGGGCGGCAAGGTGCTGACGTTCGTCCTCGTCTCCTGGATTCTGCTCAATGCCGCCGACTCAATCGGTATTCCGGTCACGCCGCTGATGGCCGGGCTGGGTGCCGGCGGCCTCGCGCTGGCGCTTGCCTCACAATACACGCTCGAAAATCTCATCGCGGGGCTCGTGATCTTCGCCGACAAGCCGGTACGGATCGGGGATGACTGCCAGTTTGGTGGAGTCCGTGGCCATGTCGAAAGGATCGGTCTGCGGTCAACGCGGATTCGCGGTGCCGACCGGTCAATCATCTCCGTGCCCAATGCGGAGTTCGCCAAGATGCAGCTCGTCAACTTCACCGCACGCGACCACATCCCCCTGTCGCTCACGCTCACCCTGCAGCCCGACATCGCCCCGCGGCCATTGCGAACGCTGCTCAGTCGCCTGCACGATGTGCTCCTCGATCATCCGCGACTGGCCAACGAGCCTGCCAGTGCCAGGCTCTCGTCTGCCACGCCCAGTGCCATCACCGTGGAAGTGTCGGCGGTCGCGCTCACCGGCGACGATGACGAGCATCTCGCCATCCGCGAGGAGGTGCTCCTGACGATGATGGAGGTGATCCGCTCCTCCGGCTGCGACACCTCGGCCGAGCCGACCGTGTCGCCCGCCATCAGGCGTGCCGCTGCCTGAGGCGTGAGCGTCAGACGCGAGTCACGAAAAGATCCGAAGCCGGCGGCCTGTTCCTAGTCCGATCGACGCCGCCCTCGCTGAAAGCTCGTCAAGAGCACGTGCTCCCTCGACGCCGAGGTCGAGCGTCCATGCGTTGACGTAGAGGTCCACGTGCTGCATCAGCACCTGATCGTCGAACTCCTGGGCATACCTGCGCATGGTGGGCAGAGCCGCCTGCCGATCGGCCAGTGCGAAACGCAGCGAATCCTGAATCACCTGCTGCACCGTCGCGATCGTCTCATCGGGCAGCCGGCTGCTGGCGACGATCCCGCCAAGCGGCAGCGGGCAGCCGGTCGCCTGTTCCCAGCGGCTGCCGAGATCCTCGACGAGGCCCAGTCCACGCTGTTGCCAGGTGAACCGTCCCTCGTGGATGCAGACGCCAAAGTCTGCCTCGCCGGCCTCCAGGCTCGGCATGATGTCAGAAAACAGTGCGTGCTCGACACGCGTCGTGTTCGGATGAAAGAGCGCGAAGAGCAGGGCCGCCGTCGTGTGCCGGCCCGGACAGAGCGTCAGCTGACTGATCTTTTCAGGCGTGGTGCCGGCCGCGGCCGCCAGGAGCAATGGCCCAACGCCGAATCCCAGGGCCGATCCGCTCGGCAGCACCACATGATCGTCTGCCAGATGGAGGGCCGCATGAAAGCTCGTCTTGCCGACATCGAAACCGCCGCCAAGCAGCCGCTCGTTGAGTTGTTCGATGTCGAGCAGATCCACCTCGAAGTGAAGGCCCCGCCAGTCCACCGCTCGCGTCAGCAGACCGTGGAAGGCGAAGGTGTCGTTGGGGCATGTCGAGATGCCCAGTCGGATGGTCCGGCTCACGGGGCCTCCGCCATGATCTGCAGGGAGAGCCGGCCCGCCGACTCGACCGCGGCCGCCACCTGCCAGCGGGACTTGTCGCGGTCGCCGGCCACGTTGGAGATGCCGCGGACGACGTC
>JBBAVO010000052.1:0-10905 GCA_040397635.1 Pirellulales bacterium | reverse complement strand
CCGCCGACACGAAATCGCCGCCGCTGCCGGCCCCAATCCCGTAGCAGGCAACCCGGTCAAACCGATACGCGGTACCGACCGCGAGCCGTTCATCGAGGCTGCCGGCGATACCGACGAGAAGCACCCGTTCGGGAGCGTGCTCCGTGAGGAGTTGTGCCGTGCGTGCGGCGGCGGCCACCGGGCCAAATCCGCACAATTCCACGCGGCAGCCCTGCTCCATGACTGGGGCCAGAATCGGCGCGAGGCTTCTCCGCTCCATCTCGGTGGGAACGAGGATCAATCGTCGCGTCATCCGCGTCTCCCATCGCGTCTGGAGTTGATCAATCGGCACCGTCGCCGTTCACTTCCCAATGAAACAAACGGCTCACGTGCACTCCTCACGGGCAGTATAGGCAGCCCGGCCGACCGGCACGCAGAAGGGAGCCGGTGGTGTCGCGTTTTTTCGTCCTGATTCCTACACTTTCGCTGCAGAGCGACCGCGAGCCGACCAGCGCCGGAAAGGATCCATGGAACTCCCCAATCAACTCAGACGCCGGGTGGCGATCGATCGCGTGGGCCCTGAGGTGGATGGGGGTCGCTTCGCCGTGAAGCGGGTTCGCGGCGACGAGGTGGTGGTCGAGGCAGACATCATCTGCGACGGCCACGAGGAACTCGACTGTCGCCTGCACGTGCGGCACGGTGAGACGGGCCAGTGGGCTGTCACCCCGATGGCGTGCGAGGGCAACGACCTATGGAAGGCGTCGTTCATCGCCGACCGGATCGGACTCTGGCATTTTTTTGTCACGGCTCGCATCGATCCATTCGCAACCTGGCTCCGCGATCTGGGCCGCCGCGAACAGGCGGGCGACGACCTGCAGGTCGATCTCATTGCCGGCAGCCAGATCGTGGCCGCTGCAGCCCATGCCGCCCCCGCGGCGATCGCCGCGGAGATCGAGCAGTTCGCTTTCACCATCCGCTCGCCGGCTTGGAAAGAGGTCGTCCACGGCGACCGCCTGCGGGAACTCATGTCGTTCTACTCAGACCGCCGCGACGAGACACGGCTCGACACGCCGAGGCCGATCTGGGTCGATCGCGCCCGAGCCCGATTGAGCAGTTGGTATGAGGTGTTTCCACGGTCGTGGGGCCGCGTGGCTGGCGAGCATGGCACGTTCTCCGATCTTGCCGAAAAGCTCGACTACATCCGCTGGATGGGGTTTGACGTGCTCTACCTCACGCCGATCCATCCGATCGGCATGGCCTTTCGCAAGGGACGCAACAACAGCCTCGACGCCGGGCCCGACGATGTCGGCAGCCCCTGGGGCGTCGGCGGCGCCGACGGTGGCCACACCGCGATCCATCCGCAACTCGGCTCGTTCGACGATTTCGAGCAGCTCAGACAGCGGGCCGAAGCCTGCGGCATTGAACTGGCCCTCGACTTCGCTGTGCAGTGCTCGCCCGACCATCCGTGGGTGCGAGAGCACCCCGAGTGGTTTCGCCATCGGGCCGATGGCACGATCCAATATGCCGAGAATCCCCCCAAGAAATATCAGGACATCGTCCCCTTCGACTTCCAGTGCGAGCAGTGGCGGCAGCTCTGGGAAGCGCTTGGGGCCGCGGTGCGGTTCTGGGTGGAGAAGGGGGTGCGGATCTTCCGCGTTGACAACCCACACACGAAGCCCTTCGCCTTCTGGGAATGGCTGATCGCCGACATCCATCGCACGCACCCCGACGTGCTCTTCCTCGCGGAAGCCTTCACGCGACCGAAGACGATGTATCGGCTCGCCAAGCTCGGCTTCACGCAGTCGTACACCTACTTCACCTGGCGGACGGAGAAGCGGGAGATGGCCGACTATCTGACGGAGGTGACGACGCCGCCGCTCGCCGATTTCTTCCGGCCGAACTTCTGGCCCAACACACCCGACATCCTGCATGAGACACTCCAGCAGGGAGGCCGGCCGATGTTTCTGGTGCGGCTGGCACTGGCCGCGCTCTCTGTCGGCAACTGGGGCATCTACGGGCCGGCGATGGAACTGCTCGAGGCCACGCCCCGGGAGCCGGGCAGCGAGGAGTATCTCGACTCTGAAAAATACGAGATCAAACGGTGGAACCTCGAGAGCCCCGACAGCCTCGCCCCCTTCATCCGCTGCCTGAACGAGATCCGCCGCACGGAGCCGAGCCTGGCCCGCGTGCGGCCGCCGCTCATCCAGACAATCGATGATCCACATCTCGTGGCCTGGTGCCGCTACGACCCCCTGAGCGGCAACCGCGTGCTCGTGGTGGTGAACATGGAGCCGAACGAGACGCGGCAGGCCAGGCTGACGCTCGACCGCCGACCGCTCGGCCTCGAGGCGGCCGAAACGCTCACGGCACACGACCTGCTCGACGAGTCTGAGCAGACGTGGCTTTTCGACGCCATCCGGATCACGTGCACTCCCGAGGAGCCGGTGCGGGTGTTCCGGCTGGAGCCGATGGACTCCACCCTCACCAAGCCCACGCCCGAGAAGCCAGCGGCATGACGCTCGATGACGCCACGATCGCGTCCCACCTGGCCCAGTTGCTGCCAGCAGCACGGTGGTTTGCCGACAAGTCGGCGACGATCGAGCGAACGACCGTTCATGAGCGGTTCACACTGGCTGCCGATGGCCCCGTCGAACTCATGCTGGCCGACGTGCGACTGGCCGGATCGGATGCATCACCACGGTATGTCGTGCTGATCGACGCCGCTGGAGACGACGCCACGGCCACGCCCGCAGCGGCGCGGTGGCTGGTCGAGATAGTGCTCACCGGAGGCTCTCTGGCAGGACGCCACGGATCGCTCGTCGGCCACTCCATCGGAGGTCGAGCAGGAAGGGCAGGGGCTGTCGCACCGAACGACTCCCTGACCCACTCCCTGACCGTGATGCCGATCGGCGGCGATGCCTCCAATACGTCTTTCGTGGTGCGGTCCGGTGCAACCGCCTGGATCGTCAAGCTGATTCGCCGCTGCCGGACGGGCATCCAGCCGGAGGTGGAACTCGGCGGCTTCTTCGCCGTAGCATCGCCGTGGTCGGGCACGCCTCGGCTTTGCGGCTGGCTGGAATATGTGCCCGCCGACAGTCCTTCCGCAAATGCCTCGACGGCGCTCGCCACGGTGCACGACTTTGCTCCGGGATACACGACCGGCTGGGACAAACTCGTGGGACTGCTAACCGACTCCCAGACAGCCGAAGACAGGCTGTCTGGCTCACACGGCGACAAGGTTCTCGAGATCGTCGCCGCCATCGGCCGGGCCACGGGACAGATGCATCAGGCGCTGGCCGCACGGCCCGACATCCCGGCCTTCACACCGGAGGCGATGACGCCAGCGAGCGGGCAGTTGACCGCAATGGGGATGGCCGCCCACGCAGAGCAGGTGTTTTCCCTGATCGAGTCACGACGGCCCCATCTGGAGCCGTCGCTCGCCCGCCGACTCGCCGCCGTGCTGCATGCACGGGCAACGCTCGTCAGCCGCTTTGACCGTCTCCCCAGCCTCGTCCCCGCCACGACCATGATTCGCGTGCATGGCGACTACCATCTGGGCCAACTGCTCGTGGCGGAGCGCGACAGCCAGTCGCGAGTGGCGGAGCAGGGGAGCGTGCTCGTGATCGACTTCGAGGGAGAACCCGGCCGGCCGCTCGCCGAGCGTCGCGGCAAGACCGTCGCTGCCAAGGATGTCGCTGGCATGTGCCGCTCGTTCGACTATCTGCTGCGGCACGTGGCGAAACTCACGGGCAGGCCGTATGACACGGCCGACCTCGCGCGGCTGGAAGCCTGCTACCTCGACGCCTACCGCGAAGTGGCCGCCGGCCAGCCCTGGTGGCCGGCCGATCGCGAAACTGCCGACGCCCTGTTGGCCACGTTCAAGCTCGACAAGGCGATCTATGAACTCGCCTACGAACTGAACAATCGACCCGACTGGATCGACGTGCCACTGGCCGCGATCGAATAGGAAAATAGGGACGGGAGCGATTTTCCAATCCAGAACGAGCCGCATCACAACGTGCGAAACAGAAAATCGCTCCCGTCCCTATTTTCCGTTACGGTGGCCCGGAGCCACGCGTGACCGGCGTGCCGTCCTCGTTGACCGCCACGTCGAAGATCCGCAGCGAATCGAGCCACCGCATCATTTCGTCGTTTTTGAACAGCCGTGGCACCGTTGTGCCGGCCTCAAGGTGGCCATAATACAGCTCCGCTTCGCCATGCTCGCGGTCGCCGATCCGGCTCGTCACCTTCACCACGGAGCCCATCTCGGAGAGTTCGACGATCTCGGCGAGATATTCGATCGTGTCGCCAGGAACCGCCTCGAAGGCCAGCCGCACGCCCCCCACCTTCGCCAGTACGACCTGACGACGGTATTCGAGCGAATCGGCAACGAGCAGCCCCGCCGTCTGCGCCATCCCCTCGAGCACAAGCGTCGCCGGCATCATCGCCGCGCCTGGGAAGTGGTCGTGCAGGTGCTCCTCGGCCAGCGTCACGGCTTTCACGGCCCGCGCGCGACGGTGCCGGACGAACTCAGTGAATCGATCGATCCAGAACCATCGCATGGGTACCGACACTCCTGTCTTGCACGACCCGGCAGCCGGGTCGATCAGCCTTTCCGCTCCTGTACATGCACGCTCGTGGTGAGGACGAGCGGGACCGGCGTGCGGGGATAGTGAACCTCGACGACCGCAGCCTTCCAGCGGTCTCCGTCCTCGGCCTTCCCCACGCCGAGCGGCACCTCCCACTCGGGGCCGTTCCCTGCCAAGGCCGTCGGCAGCCACTTCGCCTGGCGAAAATCCCGCGTGGCCGACTCCGTCTTCCAGAGTACCACCCGTTCGGGCTGCGCGGCTGCATGCAGCACGCAGGCAACGCCCTCACCGGCCGCCGCAAACCGCCACCGGACTTCGGGCAGCATCACTTCTCCCGACACGTGCTTCCCCATGGCGATCACCAGCCCGGCCCATCGCTGCATAGGAATGCCGTGGCCCGCATTCGGACAATACGACACCCAGCAGGGGCCAGGCAGGTCGCCACGGTAGAGGTCGAGCGATTCAAGAGGCCAGTAGGGATCGTTCGTGCCGAGCGAGATCAGCTTCGGCGCCGTCAGTCGGTCGCGGTAGCTGAACGGATCGACGATGCCGATCAGCTCGCGGCCACGAGGCGTGCCGAGCAGTTTCTCGATCCCGCGCGACGTATAGTCGGTGAGCTTGTCCGACAGCCCACCGAAGCTCTGCACCTGCAGCCGCAGGTGGCGATCCATCGACAGCATGTCGATCACCTGCGGCACGACGCCCACGACACGGGGATCGATCGCCGTGGTCAGCCAGCTCGTCCAGCCGCGTTTGCTGGCACCGGTGACGACAAAGCCATCGACGTCGAGCTTCCATTCGGTGCGGGCGATCTCGACAGCCGCGTCCATCGCCGCGACGGCGGCCTTCACCATCGGCAGGAGCAGCGGCCAGGTCGGGTCGCCGGTCTTCACATACTCCACGAACGAATGGGCGATCAAGCCATCTTCCATGAGCCCGCCAAACATCGGCTGGTAGGGCACCTGTCTGATCACCGCGACTGGCAGTCCCGCCGCATCGGCTGCCTTCGCGGCCGACTTCACAGCGTCGGACGGGCCAGCATCTGCCGTGGGCAGCTTCTGCGAGGAGCCACCGTCGATCCAGAGCAGCATCGGCCCGGCGCCGCGGGCCGCGACGCCGCCCGCGGGCACATAGAGCGAAAGCTCGTGCGTCCAGTCCACGCCGCGCCACCGCTGACTCACCAGCCGAAACGTCCGCCAGGTGCCACCGGGGAGTTCTCCTTGCGATACGGGCTCAAACCGGGTGGCGGGATCGGCGGCATGGGCATAGTCCACAAGCGGACCTGTGGCACGTGGTGCCTCGACACGCTTCGCCTCCGCTGGCGGCTCGGCCTCGGCCACGTTGCCTTGGGCTTTCGCTTTGCCTCCCGCAAGCGAGAGCGTCGCGGCGGCAAGGCCGCCGACTGCAAACTGCCGGCGCGGCATCCGCGGAGCGGCAGAATGAGATGGCACGGAGGATGGATCAGCTGCCGACACGCAGGGCCTCGAATTCGCGCATGTGGCGGCACATATACATTCCGGCGATCCGCTGCGCGGTCTCGAGCAGCCTGTCGCGAATGTCTTCCGGCTCAAGCACCTCGACCATGTCGGCCAGGCCCAGCAGCTGTGGAACCATCTCGTCGTCCCAGGCTCGTTCGATGTCGAGGATCACGCTCCCGTCGGTCTGCGGGCTGACCTTCTGCCCCGGATGAAACGGCTTCTCGCAGGCCCAGCGGGCGCGGGCGGCCTGCACGCGGATCCGATACTGTCGAGGCGGATCGGCCGAGCGGAAGATCGTGATGCTGTCGGCGAGGAGTGACTCGACCGACTCGGCTGATGGCGTGAAGGTCCGCGACGTGGGCTTTGCCTCAGCCACGCGATCGAGCTTGAAGAACCGCATCGTGTTGTCAGACTCCGCAGTGGCGGGGCCCTGAGCGTCGTGGGCCTGCTTCGCGGCTGCCTTCGACTGCTTCGCGGCGCGGGCTGGCTTCTCAGGCGCCGGTGCCACGCGATATCCCGCGATATAGACGCTGCCGTCGTAGAGCACGAGCGCCTCCGGCCGGATCGTGTATTTCCTTGACTTCGCGTCGGCGAGGCTCATGTAGCGGATCTCCAGCTCGACCGTATTGCGGATCGCGCGGTTGATCGCGTTGAGCGTCCGTGAGCGATACTTTGCCGCGACGGGCCTAGGATGAACGAGCAGGCCTTCTTTATGTGCCTCGACATATTCCAGCAACTGTGGCGTCGCCACCTGCTCGAGTTTCGCGATCAGCTGGCTGATGCCACGCCAGTAGAACGTGCCGGCCAGCGGCGTGAGGAAGTCGCGGGCCACTGCCAACGAGAGCAGTTCCGGTAGCGAGATGGCCGGGGTTTTGAGTTCGTCCGCACCCTTGCCCGGCTCGATCGACCAGGCCTGGCAGGTGGTGCCGCGGTCGGTGCGTTTCTTGGTCTGCGTGACGGCGTAGCCGAACTTCTCCAGAAACTCGATGTCGCGGCGGACGTTTTTGTCGGACATTTCGTCGATCACACCGCGGTCGCGGAGCCGGTCCTTGAGCTCCGCGATCGTGAGCGGATGGCGGGCGCCGAACAGAATGTCGATCAGGTGAAACACCCGCAGCACCTGTTCGTGGCGGCTGATGGAGTCCATGGTGGTTCATACCGAGGGGCGGGAGGTCCGGGCGTGGATCGCGGATCAGTGAAGGCCGTCTCAAAACGGCACGTCATCGTCACCGGCCTCGGCAAAGGCGTCGTTGGGATCGATGGTGTTGTCCGGGCCGCCATGAGCCGGCCCGCCCGCAGACATCCGTTTGAACGACAGGCCCTCGGCGCTCAGGAAATATTTCGCCTCGCTGGACTCATCCTTCTGCCAGCGGCGACCGCTCAGGCGGTAGGTCACCTCGATCTCCTCTCCCACGGCAAGATCGTCCACCGCGTCACAGCCATCCTTCACGAACTCGACAGGAATGAAGTTGGTGAACGTGCCCTTGGACTGCTCGAGCACGACAAGACGCTTGCGAAAGCCCTTCTGCCCGAAGGTCTTGGTCTCCTCGATCAGGTGGACGACGCCGCGGACGGTTGGGTCTTTCATGGGGGTGTTGGCCGTTTGTTCTCTGTGGTCGGGCTCCAGCACCGCTACTCGGCGGACTGTTGGGACGACAGAGTACCACACGCAGCCAACCAGGCTCGCCAGCATCGCGGTGAGTCAGTCGGCTCCAGCCTGCTCCTGCAATTCCAGCCACCGCTCCTCGGCCGCGGCCAGCTTTTCTGCGGCCGCCGTCATCGCCGTGTGGTGCCGCAGGGCCTCGGCCGGGTCGGTCGTGGCAAGCATCGCCTCATTCGCCGCCCGCTTCTCCGCGTCGAGTTTGGCGATCGACCGTTCCAGCGTGCCGATCTCGCGGCGGACGTCGCGATCGGATCGGGCGTCATTCCCTGCACGGCCGCCTTCCGGCTTGCCGGAGCCCGATTTCCCGGCAGGCTTTCCCGCGTTACCGGGCTTCTTGGATGCAGCAGGCTTTCCGCCACCCGCCGCCTCCTCCTCGGCGTCGATTTCGCTGTTCATCGCGGCGAGATACTGCTTGTAGCTGCCACCGTAGTTGATGACGCGACCGTTGCCGACCTCGACGACGTTCGTCGCCACCGTCTCCACAAAGGAGCGGTCATGGCTGGTGAAGATAACGGTGCCGCGGTAGTCGAGAAGCGCCTGGGCGAGCGCGTCGACTGTCTCCACGTCGAGATGGTTTCCCGGCTCGTCGAGGATGAGGATGTTGAAGGAACCGAGCAGGAGGCCAGCGAGACAGAGACGGGCCCGCTCGCCACCGGAGAGCACCGGCACACGCTTTTCGACCGCCTTGCCGCGGAAGAGCATCGCCCCGGCGAGATCGAGAATCCGCTGCGATTTCGTGCCGATCGCCGCCGCCCGCTCCAGATAGGAGAGCACCGTGTCGTTCTGGTCGAGGCTCGTGTAGACGTGCTGGGCGTAGATGCCGAGTTCGCAGCCATGGCCCCACTTCACTTCGCCGGCCAGTGGCGGGAGCGACCGCACGAGCGTCCGCAGAAATGTCGTCTTGCCCTGGCCGTTGTCGCCGACGATGGCGGCCCGAGTCCCGTGCACGATCTCCACGTCGATCGACTCCGCCACCTTTCGATCGGCATAGCCGACCGCCAGGCCCCGACACCGTACGGCCGGCCCCTGCCGCGGCGACACCTCGGGGCAGCGGATCGCCGCGGTCGGCGAATCGGCGGCGATCTCCTCCACCTCGAGCTTTTCCAGCTGCTTGCTCTTCGACTTCGCGCGGGAGGCGGTGGAGGCTCTCGCCTTGTTGCGGGCAATAAAATCTTCCAGTTGCTTTCGCTTCGAGAGCACAGCAGCGTTGGTCCGTACGAGATGCTCCCGTTGGTCTCGCTGGTAGTCGAGGAAGGCGTCAACCTTCCCGGGGAAAATCGTCAGCTTGCCGCCGGAGAGGTCGAGCGTGCGATCGCAGGTGGCCCCAAGAAAGGCACGGTCATGCGACACGATCAGGCAGCTCTCGCGGTAGTCGCGGAGAAAGTGCTCGAGCAGGATCTGCGTCCGCAGGTCGAGGAAGTTGGTCGGCTCGTCGAGCAGGAGCAGCGTGGGTTCGTGGAGGAGCAGGGCGGCGAGTTTGACGCGGGTCTGCCAGCCGCCCGAAAGTTCCTTGACCGGGCCGGTGAGCAGAGAGCCCTTGAGTTCGAACCGGCCAGCCACCTCGCCACACTTCCAGTCGGGCTGGCCGCTGTCACGCATCAGGAAGGCGAGGGCGGTTTCGCCGGGCTCGAAGGGATCGTGCTGCCTGAGATAGCCCAGCCGCAGCCGCGGATGCCGGATGACCTCGCCGGAGTCGAGTTCCTCCTCGCCGAGAATCACGCGGAGGAGCGTGCTTTTCCCCGCCCCGTTGCGTCCGATGAAGCCCACCTTGCCGTCGTCGGTGATCGTGGCACTGGCCTCGTCGAGGAGCACCTGATCGCCGTAGCGTTTGGAGGCGTTTTTGATATCGAGCAGCACGGCCATGGTAGGTGTCCAAAGGAGGGCCCCACACAGTAACGAACCACCGTGGCAGACGGGAATATGGGCGGAAAAACATCGCCTCCTGCGAGGCTCTCCAGCCCATTGCTGGCACGCCGAACCGGCCAACCGCTACAGTAATCGGCACGGATTTATCACGCTGGCGCCCCGCTTAACCCCCCGCCGGAACCTGCCTCATGCACCTGCTCGTTCGTCTCTCAGCGGCCTCACGTCTGGTCTTCGCAATCCCGACGGCCGCCATGCTGGCACCGCTCGTGCTGGTGGCCACTGCCGCTCCCGTTTACGCCCAGCCAGCCGCGGCTCCCGTGGCCGCCGCCACATCGTCGGCGACAGACATCATCGTAGCGGTCCGCCGAGCAGCCGAAGCCTATGCAACGGCCTTCAACGCCGGCGACGACAAGGCCCTTGGCGACCAGTGGACACTCGGCGCCGAACTGGAGGAGGGGGGCACGCTGCTGAAGGGCCGCGAGGCGATCGTCGCGTCCCTGAAGCAGTGGCGGGCGATTCACCCGAAGTCTGCGCTCAAGATCGAGGTCACCGACATGCAGCCGCTGGGCGAGGGCGTGGCCCGCGTGCAGGGCACGCTCACCTTCACAAAGCAAGCGGGCGCGGAGCCTGTCGTCTCACGGTTCGACACCCTTCGCGTGCTGGAGAACGGAACGTGGCGGATTGCAGAATCACGGGTGGTGCCCGGCCCACGAGCTGCCCTGGCAGACCTCGCCTGGATGATCGGCACCTGGCAGTCAACCGACGCCAAGTCCGGCTCCACCATCGACGCGACCTACGAGAAGAGCCTGGATGGCCATGCCCTCGTCGGTCGCATCAAGGTCAAACGGAAGGACGGCTCGTCCGTAGACTCGCTCGACGTGATCCACGCCGACCGGCTCACCGGCCAGGTGCGATCATGGAATTTCGATTCGACTGGGGCACGGGCCGAGGGGGTGTTTTCCAGCGACGGCACCTCGTTTGAGCGGAGGCTCGTGGGAACGCCCGCCGATCCTAGCCTGGGCAGCCGAGCCGAGTGGGTGCAGGTGGTCACGCCGCTTGGCCGCGACATGCTGCTCTGGCATTCGATCGAACGGACGATCGACGGCCGCGCCGAACCCGACACCGAACCGGTGCACCTCCGCAGGATTCGCTGAACGTCCTCTGCAGCCGCAACGAACCTCATCATCCACCGCCACCTTTTGGAGCCAGTCATGTTCATCTCCCTCACCAACCGCTGCCGAGCCGTACGCACGGCAACGGTCGTTCTCATGGTCCTCGCGCAGGCGTCTGCCTCTTCCACGATGGTCTTCGCCCACGGAGGCGGTGGTGG
>JBBAVO010000051.1:13074-15564 GCA_040397635.1 Pirellulales bacterium | reverse complement strand
AAGTTCATCGCCGACGTGGCCGCACAAAACGACTGTGCCATGCGGGTGGGCGTGAACTGCGGCAGCGTCGATCCCGCCAAGAAGGAGAAGTTCGCCGAGGACGATTCGATCGGGCCAATGTTGGCGAGCGCGCTGGAGCACTGCGAACTGCTCGACTCGATCGGCTTCACGCGGTATGCCGTCTCGCTCAAGGACTCCGATCCCAAGAAGGTGATCGAGGTGAACCGGCGGTTTGCCGAGGTCCGGCCCGACGTGCCGCTGCATCTGGGCGTGACCGAGGCCGGCATGCCGCCCGACGGCATCATCAAGACGCGGATCGCTTTCGAACAACTGATCAGCCGCGGCATCGGCGACACCGTTCGCGTGTCGCTCACGGTGCCCAACGCCGACAAGCCCGAGGAGATCGCCGCCGCGCAGGCGATTTTGAACGACATCGCGGCGGGGAGAGTGCGGAGCGTCGTTGACTACGGCCTCAGCTCCCTCAACATCATCAGCTGCCCGAGCTGCTCCCGCGTGGAGAACGAGGCCTTCATCGAACTGGCCAAGCAGGTCAAGGAGATGACGGCCTACGCGAAGGATCATGCCATCACGATCGCCGTGATGGGCTGTCGTGTGAACGGCCCCGGCGAGACCGACGACGCCGACCTCGGCCTCTGGTGCGGCCCGACCCATGTCAACCTGAAGAAACGGTCGGCCGAGTTGGGCGCCTTCCCCTACGATGCGATCCTGCCGAAGCTCCGCGAGGAACTCGACAAGCTGATCGGCGGGCAGGCCTGATATGACGCACCCTTCATCCCTGCCGATCGTCGATTCGGCCGCCGGCGGTGATGCCTGCGGCAGCGGCACGGCCGTGATGGCGGCCGCCCTGCCGGTCGATCCGGCCACCTGCCGCGGCACGTTTTCCATGGTCAGCCTCGGCTGCCCGAAGAACCTCGTCGACAGCGAGCGGATGCTCGGCCTGCTCCGCGAGGACGGCTGGCAGCTCGTCGGCGAGCCGCAGGGCTCCGACATCGTGGTCGTGAACACCTGCGCCTTCATCGACGCCTCCCGCCAGGAGTCGTATGCCGCAATCAACGAGATGCTCGATCTGAAGCGGTCTGGCGGCACGCGGGGCGTGATCGTGGCCGGCTGCCTGGCCGAGCGGCAGAAGGAGTCGCTGCTCACCGAACTGCCCGGAGTGGATGCCGTGATCGGCGTCTTCTCGCGGGACGAGATCGCCCGTGCAGCCGAACGGCTCATCGGCGGCCTCGGCGACCAGCGGAGCATCTTTCGCCCCGCGCCCGCCCGCGCTCTCGACGACTCGGGCCGCATGCGGGTCACGCCGCGGCACATGGCCTATCTCAAGATCTCTGAGGGCTGCGACCGCACCTGCACCTTCTGCGCGATTCCCAAGATGCGGGGCAAGCATGCCACCAAGCCGATCGAGGAGGTGATTCGCGAGGCCCGTGAACTCGCCGCCGACGGCGTGAAGGAACTGGTGATCGTCGCGCAGGACACGACCTACTACGGGATGGACCTCTACGGCGAGCCCAGGCTCGTGGAACTGCTCGAAGAACTCGAGAAGGTGGACGGCATCCAGTGGATCCGGCTGATGTATCTCTACCCGATCCACTTCACCGATCGCCTCATCGACAAAATCGCGACCAGCCCGAAGATCATCCCCTATCTCGACATGCCACTCCAGCACGCCAGCGACCCAGTGCTCAAGCGGATGCAACGCCGCGTGGCCCGCGGACCGACCGAAGAGCTGCTCGCGAAACTGCGGAGCCGGATTCCCGGCCTCGTGCTGCGGACGACATTCATCACCGGCTTCCCCGGCGAGACGCGCGAGCAGTTCGACGAGATGGTCGCCTTCGCGAAGCAGTGGAAGTTTGAGCGGGTGGGTGTGTTCACCTATTCGCTCGAGCCCGACACGCCGGCGGCGCGGCTCGACGGCCACATGCCCGACGAGGAGAAAGCGGCGCGGCGAGATGAACTGATGGAGGTGCAGCAGGCGATCGCGCATGAGCACACGCGGCGGCAGATCGGCAAGACGCTCGACGTGATCATCGACCGGCAGAGCGAGGAGCGCGAGGACGTCTGGATCGGACGGACCCAGGCCGACGCGCCCGACATCGACTGCGTGGTCTACGTGACCGCCCCGGGCAGTTCGGCTGCACGGCCGCTCACGGGCCGGATCCTGCCGGTGGAGATCGTGGCGTCGAGCGGCTACGACCTCGCGGGCGTGCCGAACGAAGTGGGAAGCAGTTGAACCAACCATTCCTGTTTGCCTCAACCGGCGTTTCTTTTCCAATCGTGGCAACAAGATTTCATCTTGTTGGGCTCGGGGCTGGGATCAGCAAGTTGAAAACTTGCTGCCACGAATAAACACAAACTCATGCGGCATCCTGATTCCTTGAACCGTGTCTGGACCGTGCCGAACATGCTGTCGGCAACGCGGCTCGTCCTCGCGATCGTGCTGTTTGGCGTGATCGAACAGGAGCGGTATGC
>JBBAVO010000051.1:0-12974 GCA_040397635.1 Pirellulales bacterium | reverse complement strand
CGCGGCTCGTCCTCGCGATCGTGCTGTTTGGCGTGATCGAACAGGAGCGGTATGCCGCGGCGACGGTGCTCTTTCTGATCGCGGCCTCCACCGACTGGGTCGATGGCTGGTGGGCGCGGCGGTTTCACCAGGTGAGCCGACTGGGGAGAATCTTCGATCCGCTCGTTGACAAGGTGATCGTCTGCGGCGGCTTTATTCTGCTGGCGGCCCGGGGCGGCGGGTCGGCGATCCTGCCGTGGATGGCGGTGGTGGTCGTCGTCAGGGAACTGGTGGTGACCGCCGTCCGCGCGGAGATGGAACGCACCGGGCATGACTTCTCGGCGGCCTTCTCCGGCAAGCTGAAGATGGTGCTGCAGTGCGCCGCGATCGCACTGGAACTTGTAGCGCGGGCCGCGCCCGAGCAGTCGTTCGGCGGCATGGGTGTGCGAACACTCGCCGTCGCGGCGGCTTGGGCGGCGGTCGCTTCGACGGTCTGGTCGGGCGTGGAATACCTGGTCGCCGCCCGTGGCATGCTCACGAACCCGCAGCCTGGTGATGGAGATCGAGGCTGATGGAGATCGAGATTCCTGACGTGGCTCCCGGAACGTCCTCCGGTCAGGAGATGATGGCCACGCTCGTGCTGGCCGCCTGCGGGTTCGCTGGCAGCCTGGCCGTGGCGTGGCTCATCGCACAGCGGGCCCAACGCGGGCTGCCACCAGTGGACAGGAGGCCGCACGGGCCGGCGCCCTGGAATGGTGCCGACGTCGCCGCCGCTGTGCTGTCGTTTCTCGGATTTCAGGTGCTCGCGGCGGAGTGCATGCCGGCCGATGCGTCGTTGCAGCTGAGACTGGCCGCCGGCAGCACCGCCATGCTCGCTGCCACGGCTGTGACCGCTTTGCACCTGCGGCTGCGGGGCGCGGGGTGGCCGACACTCGGGTTCGGCCTGGGACACCTTCGCGACGATGCGTGGCTGGCGATCGCCGGCCTGGCTCTCCTGCTCGCACCGCTCTTGGCTCTGGCCGCGGTGCTCGACCGGTTTGTGCCCTATCGCCATGCGATCGTCGACTTTCTCAATGCCCATCGCGATCCGCTTTCAATTGGTTTGGTCGTCTTCGCGGCCGTGGTTGCCGCCCCGGTCACTGAGGAGTTTTTGTTCCGACGGGTTCTGCAGGGGTGGCTCGAGGGCTGGCTCGAGCCGAGCGGGTCGCGGTGGGGCGGGGCGATGGCCATCGCGCTCTCGTCGCTTGCCTTCGCGGCGGCCCACGTGGGGCAGGGAATAGCCTGGGTGCCGCTCTTTTTCTTTGGTTTGGTCGTCGGCTACCTGGCCAAGCAGACCGGATCGATCGTGCCAGGCATCATCCTGCACGGCCTGTTCAATGGCTTCAGCGTGGCCATGGTGCTCATGCGGGTGGGGGCTCCCGAGATGGCCGGAGGCGGCTGAGCGGGGGGGGACGGCTGAAAAGCCACCCCAGTGTGAAGGCCGGTGAATCCTGGCCGGGTCTCGAACCGATCTGGTTGAACGGGCCGTCGTTCGCGAGAATTTCGGCATGCGGTGCAGGGATGCGCCGCCGAGAAGTCAGGGATGTGCTGCCGATGCCCCGTTCGCTCACCACGCAGTGTGTCGATTGGATCGCCTATGTGGCGGTCCGCGTGGCCATCTGCGTGGTGCAGTCGCTGCCGCGGAGTTCCTGTGAGCGGTTCGCGCGCGGGGCGTCCAACTTCCTTGCCAACCGGGTGAAGATTCGGCGGCAGGTGGTCCGCGAGAATCTCCAGCAGGCGTTTCCCGAGTGGACCCCGGAGCAGGCCCGCGAGGCAGCCCGAGGTATGTGGGAGCACCTCCTCCTGATGGTGATCGAGATCGCCCATTCCGAGCGGGTGATCCGCAAGACCACATGGCGGCGGCATCTGCGGATCCACGGCATGGAACGATTTCTGCGGGAACTCTGGGCCGACCGTCCGAAGGTGATTCTCTCCGGGCACTACGGCAACTTCGAGATGTCGGCCTTCGTCTTCGGCCTGTTCGGCTTTCGCATCTATTCCGTGGCTCGCGAACTCGACAACCCGCTGCTCGACCGGTTCGTGACGAAGTTTCGCGAGGCCCGCGGCCAGATCATCCTGCCCAAGAAGGGGAGCGCGCCCGACGTGGCGGTCGTGCTCGAGAACAATGGCGTGATTGGCCTGCTGGGCGATCAGGCAGCCGGGCCCAAGGGTTGCTGGGTCGAGTTCTTCGGCCGCCCGGCGAGCGTGCACAAGGCGATCGGCGTGTTCGCCCTCTCCTCCTCGGCACCGATGCTCGTCTGCTCGGCGACGCGGCGACGCCACCTGTTCGACTACGACCTCCGGCTGGAGGGGGTGGCAGACCCGGCCGAGGGAGGCCCTGAGTCGGCCGACCTGAAGGCGATTTCGCAGTGGTATACGTCGCTGCTCGAAAAGGTGATTCGCCGCGCTCCCTCGCAATACTGGTGGGTGCACCGACGATGGCGGGGAGGCCCTCCAAAGGCTACAGTGACGCGGGTCGCCGCGTGACCCTCTCTCCCTGCCGTTTCCCCGCCTTGATCTTCGTTCGGATCGATCGTCTTTGACATGAGCGACTGGATCCTGATCGCCGACGCCGCAGAATGTCCGCCCGGTGCGAGCATCGAGCGGTTGGCCGGCGGCTGCATGGTGGCGATCGCCAATGTCGAAGGCACGTTTCACGCGATCGACGGCCTCTGCCCGCACCAGGGCGGTCCACTCGGCACGGGAGCCCTCTGCGGCAAGGTCCTGACCTGCCCGTGGCATGGCTGGCAGTTCGACGTGACCACCGGCCGGCACCGTCTCAGCGCCACCATGCGGCAGACGGTGCACGAAATTCGCGAGGAGGCGGGTCGGCTCTACGTTCGGCTCGCCCGCGACGGCTCCGCAGCGGAGTCGCCCGCGTGATCGAATTCCGCTGCTTTCGCAACGACGATCCGCCGAAGCTGGCCGACATCTGGAGGTCGGCCGACCTGGGACCGTCGGCGATGCAGCCGATGACCTCCGCGCTGCTCGAGGCCTGTGTCTTCTCGAAGCCCTATTTCGACAGGGAAGGGCTGATCGTGGCCGTGGATGACGGCCGTACCGTCGGCTTTGCCCATGCCGCCTTTGGACCGAACGCCGATCACTCGGCCATCGACACATCCGCCGGCACGACCCTGCTGGTGGTCGTGGTGCCGCATGCCGACCAGGAGAAGATCGGCGCCGGCCTGCTCGAACGGTGCGAAGCCTTTCTCCGGCGCCGCGGCGCGACGACGCTGCTGGGCGGCGGTTCGGCCGAGATGCGGAGCTTCTATCTGGGGCTCTACGGCGGTGCCGACCTGCCCGGCATTCTCGACTCGACGCCTGGCATGCAGGAGATCTTCCGTCGGGCGGGATATGTCGAGGCGGAGCGGATCGGCGTGCTGCGGAGGACGCTGGCCGGTTTTCGGCCGCCGGTCAACCGACTGCAACTGGCGATCCGTCGGGCGACGACGCTGCGCGTGATCGACGAGCCGGCGCGGAGGACATGGTGGGAGGCGGCCACGACCACGGGAGTCTCGCTGCGACGCTACGAGCTGCGTGGGACTGGCGACGATCTGCTCGGCACGGCATCGTTCTGGGACATGCAGCCGTTGGCGGCGGCGTGGGGGGTGTCGGCGGCCGGACTGATGCACGTCGGCATCGAGGGGGCCAGGCGCCGACAGGGCCTGGCCCACTACCTCGTGGCCGAAGCGCTGCACGATCTCGCCCAGGAAGGGGTGACGCTGGCCGAAGCGCACGTCACGCTGGCCAACGAGCCGGCACTCCACCTCTTCACAAAGCTGGGGTTCGAGACCACCGAATGCGGCACGCTCTTTCGCAAGGGCCGCAACGAAGAGCAAGGGGCGGACAACCGCAAAGGCGCGGCGGCCAAGAGAGCGTAGCCCGCCGTGCCTTTGGCTCGTCACTTCGGCGGCGGTGTGAGCGATTCGAGGTGCGCCCGGAGCGTGGCGGCGAAGTCGGTGCCGAGGCCCTCGGTGTGTCGCAGCCGCGCGGAGAGGGGGGCCGTCTGACCGTCGCGGCGGACGTCGGTGAGGTAGTCCTGCAGCAGCCTGCGCCGCTGCGGCGTGGTGTTGAGCAGCCAGTGCGTCCAGCACCAGGCCTCGGCGTAGTGGTCCTGCGACAGTTCGCCCGCCGAGGCGAGGGCCTCCATTCTGTCGAGGTCGGGTCGCCATGTGCCCTCCAGCAGTCGGCCCGAAAGATACGCCACGTGCGCCGCGTGAACGCCATGCTCGCTGCGCGGCAGCTCGAAATACTCGGCAATCCCCTCGTCGAGCCAGAGGGGAATCGTCGGCACCACGGCATGCACATAGCCGTGAGTCGTCTCGTGCCGCAGGTCTTCAGCGATCCGGTCCTGCCAGACCGCGAAAACGGAGAGGGTGGTCTCGGTCTCGACGAAGAAGGCCCGCCGCGACGGAAAGCCGGGAAACTGCCGGGCCGCAAAGTCGTCGTATCGCTGCTTGTTCTCGAACAAGTAGAGATGCACCGGCTCGTCGGAGATCGGCAGGCCGAGCTGCTGGCTGACATCGGCTCGGAGGCTCTCCAACTCCCGGACGATCCTGTGCTGCTCGGCCAGCGGAAAGTCGGCGTGGATCACGAGTTGACCGGCGACGATTTCCGCGCGGGATGGCAGACCATCCGCGGCCGACCACGGGAGCGGCACCTTATGCAGAGCGGCCGCGTCCCAGCCCGGTGCTGCGGCCAGGTGCGCACAGCCGGCGGCTGCACTGCAGAGAATCACGCAGACAACAAGCGGCATCATCAGAGATGATGCCGGGCGCGGCGTCGGCTGTGCTCGGTGACTGTTCAAGGCGGGGATGCTAGCGGTGGCCGTCATCCCCGCCAAGGCCGGCATGGCCCGGTTTTCGTCGGTCAGACCGGCTGCCGCGAGAGAAGCGTGCCGACGAGCGCCTCCAGGCAGACCGGCCGGCCCAGGACGGCGGCAGCCCCTGCCTGCATCGCCGCGGCCACCGTGTCGCCGCGAGGAAAACTCTCGAGCAGCACGATGAACAGACCCGGCCTGTTGGCCGCGAGCAGCCGCAGCCACTCACGTTCACCAGCCGCGAGGTCCGCGACATCCCAGACAAGCGAACCTGCCGCTTCATCGACGCGCGGCCGGCCGAGCTGCCGGTTGACCACGCGATGGCCTGCGATCGCGAGCAGGTCGCAGAGGCCCTCTAGGTCATCGGCCCGGGCGGCGGCCACCGAGACATCCGTCGAAGCCAGCACTCCCGAGACCTGCAGCCCACGTGCGGTTTTCCCGGTGCGGCTGCCGATGCCGCCGATCGATTCGAGCAGCCGTTCCTCGCGGCGGGCGGTTGCGGGCAATCCGAGACTGGTCGGAAGGCCAGCCTCGAATGCCGCCAGCCACCAGCCGCACCGCCCGGGCAGATCGTGCCAGGGCACCTCATCGATGCCAGGCAGTGGTGGTCCGCTGCGTCGTCGGCCGTCAACCAGGCTCGATACCACCGAAACGATCGGCATCAGCGGCCAGGCCTGCGAGAGAATCAACGCATCGGCGACGGTGAACCTTCCCGGCCTGTCGGCGGCCAGCACCGCGAGCGTCGGCGTGGCCTGCCACTCCATGACGGCAGCAGCGGCGACGGCGGCCTGCGGACTCTCAGCGTCGGTCACGTCGGCGATTGCTGCGAGCCCGGAGCGGGCCATGCCGAGTTCCACTCCATCGACAGAGCCGATCCAGAGCAGGCGCCGGCGAGCGGTCTCGTCCGAACAGCTGCCGATCGCGGGAAGGTGTGGAGGTATGGCCATCCTCCCCATCGTCCCGCGCCGGCTGCCATGCCGGCAAGCTAGGAAGGCTGCGGGGGCGTGTTTTGGGCGGCAGGAAGCCGACCTTGACCCATCTGGAGCCCCACGGACAATTTGCCACGATCACGTTCAAGGATGAACGTGGCACTGTTTTCACAAGCCCACGCGACCGGGCCCCATGCGCGGTCGTTGTGGCACCAGGCAGGAGGCCGGCATGCGTGACGATAGGCTCCGCGATCACGACGGGGAGGGCGACGCTCCGCGTCGGCGGCGAACCCGTGGCGTCAAGGCAGGCGGTCGCGGCATCAAACTGTCGAAGGTGCTGCCCGATGCCACCTTTTTCGCTTGCGACGACATCATCGCGGCGGGCTGCTCCGATGATCCCGATAGCTGCCGACCGGGGGATGTGTTCGTCGCCCGGCTCACTGCCGAGGGAGACGGCCACGACGACGTGGAACGGGCCCTGGCCCGAGGCGTGGCCGGAGTGGTTGCGGAACGCATCATCCCGACTTTCGGCACGCCGTTGTGCATCGTGTCTGAGAGCAGCTGGGCGATGGCACGCATGACGCACGCCTTTGCCGGTGATCCGGGCCGGACTCTGAAGGTGATTGCCATCACCGGCACCAGCGGCAAAACGACCACGGCCTGGCTCACGGCGTCTGTCCTCGCCGAGGCGGGACTGCGGGTGGGAGTGCTTTCCGATCTCGGCTGCCTGGCTGCCGATGACGCCGAGCCGCTGGCGGCCGATCTCTCCCGCCCGGAGGTACTCGCCGACTGGCTGCGGCGGCTTCGCGAGGATGGCTGCACGCATGCGGTGGTGGAAGTGTCGAGCCACATGCTCGCGGCTCACTGTCTGGCGGGCGTCGCCTGCGACACGGTCGCGGTCACGAACCTGGGCTTGGCCCATCTCGACATGCACGGCACGCCCGCGGCCTACCACGCCGTCAAATCGCGGATCCTCGACTGCCTTGGACCGGCAGGCTGTCTCGTCGCCACCGCCGATGACGACCGCGTCGGTCGTCTGATCGAACGGCGGGCCGTCACCGCGGGGAAGGCCGGCGTGATCACTGCCGGACTCACCAGCCCAGCAGATGTGACCGCCACTCCCGTTGAGCGATCGCTCTTCGGCCAGACCTTCCTCGTGCAGGCGGGCGGCCATGCGATGCCGGTGGCGGTGTCCACGCCGGTGGCCTCGTTCGTCCGTGACAGCCTGCTGGCGGTTGCCATCGGGCTTCGCTACCGCGTGCCGTTGGAGCGGATAGCCAGAGGCATCGAGGCCTGCGGCAGCGTGTCGGGCCGCCTCGAGCGAATCGACCGGGGGCAGGACCATGCCGCCTTCGTCGATCATCCCACCAGTGGCCATGCACTGGCGGCGACCCTCTCCGGATTGCGGCGACTGACCCGCGGCCGGCTCGTCGTGTTGGCTGAAACAGCCTGCGCCGAGCGGCTCGTGGCTGATGCCTGCGGGACAGGCATGGAGAGACGGGAGTTCGGCGGGCATGAGGATGATGGGCAGGTGGAAGACGGTCGGGTGGCCGCCACCTTCAACCGCCGAACGATGCGGTGGGCAGACGACTGTCTCGTCGTTTCCCGCACGCTCATGGACGAGGTCGGAAAGGCCGCCGACGTGATGGCGTATGCCAGGATCGACCGGCTGCTGTGTTCGCTGGGCGAGCAGGATTGCCTGCTGGTGCTCGGCGACGTGGGCAGTCGCAGCCAGAACCCCATCGATCCCGACGGCGACCCGCTCCCGCTGGCGGCGGTGGTTGACGGCTGGCTGCAACTGGCCCACGTTCCGCAGCCGTTTGCGTCGGAGCGGCGTGCTGCCTGAGAGGCTCGGCCCCGGCCGGATGGACGCCACCGAGTCGCTTGGGGCACAATACGACCGCTGGGCCCGGTCAGGAGCCCGTGCCCAATGACTTTCTTCAGGTGCTTGTCATGAAGTCTCGACACAATGGAACGGCAGTCGATCCGCTGCCCTCGGCCGCCCACCCTGAAGGCACGCCGTTCGACGACCTGGGGCTGGCGGTATCCTGCCGCGAGCCGCTCTCGCACCACACCTGGCTGGGGATCGGGGGCGAGGCGGGATATTTCTGCGAGCCGGTGGACGTCGATGCTCTCGCGCGGCTCGTGGCGCGGTGCCATCAAGAGCGGGTGCCACTCCGCGTGGTCGGCGGTGGCTCGAACATCCTCGTGCCGTCGGCAGGTTTCCCCGGCATGGTCGTGCGGCTTTCGGCACCGGCATTCTGCGGCATCACAGTGGAGCGGCCGATGCTCCGCGCGGGCGCCGGCGCGAAGCTCGTGCACGTTGTCTCCGCGGCCGTGCAGGCTGGGCTCTCCGGACTGGAGACGCTCGTGGGAATTCCGGGCACGGTCGGCGGGGCGCTCATCGGTAATGCCGGCGGACATGGTGGTGACATCGGCGAGTGCGTCCGTGAGGTGACCGTGATGCTGCCAGACGGCACGGTCGAGACCCGCACGGGTGACACGCTCGCCTTCGAGTCGCGGTGGAGCAACCTCGATGATTGCATCGTCATCGGCTGCCGGCTCGAACTCGACGAGGAAGACCCGGAACGTCTCACCAAGCGGATGCAGAAGCAGTGGATCGTGGCACGGGCCGAGCAGCCGTCCGGAACACGGACGGTGGCCATGATGTTCAAGGATCCCCACGGCAGTTCCGCCGAGACGCTCGTGGTGCAGGCCGGTGGCCGCGACCTGCGGGTCGGCGAGGCCTCGGTCTTCGCGGCCCATGCCAACTATGTGGTCGCGTCGCACAACTGCCCGAGCGACGACGTGCGGGCGTTGATCGAACTGGTGCGGGCCAAGGTCCGTGAGCGGCTGGGTGTGGAACTGACGCCGCAGATCGAAGTCTGGTGAAAGGGGGCGATTGCATGGTTGCCCCTCCACGCCGCGGCCGGCCGTTACCCATTGAAGAGCCGGAGAGCGGTGGACTTGTGCCGTTTCTGGCCGAGCATCGGGCGGGCCTCGGTGCCGTCGCTGTGATCGCCGCCGCGTCGGTCCTCGGCTGGGTGATCTGGTCGCGGGTGTCCGACTCGGCCCGCGTGCATGCCGATGCGATCCTGATGCCCGAAGCGGTCGAACTGAAGGGCGTGGCCCCATGGGTGCGGTGCGACCTCAAGGCGGAGGCACTCCGCAACGCGAGCCTCGATGGAGGGCTGCCGCTGGACGATCCGCAGCTCTCGCGTCGGCTGGCGCGGGCCTTCGAAATGCATCCCTGGGTGAAGCTGGTCGTGAACGTGAGCCCCCGGCATCCCGCGGCGGCCACGGTGGAGGTGCTCTGCCGTGAACCGGTGGCGATGGTGGGCGTGAAGGGCGGACTGCTGGCCGTTGACGCCGAGGGCGTGGTGCTGCCAAGCGGCGATTTCACGGCCGAATCCGCGTCGCTGTATCCGCGGATCTCGGGCGTGGAGTCGAGCCCGCAGGGCCCGGAGGGCTCCGCCTGGGGCGATGCTGTCGTGGAGGAGGGTGCAGCCCTGGCGCTTGCCGTAGGCCCCGAATGGAAGCAACTCGGGCTGACGGAATGTCGGCCCGTAGGAAGGCCTGGATTCCGTCGGTGGGAACTCGTTGGTCCGCCACCGCGGACGATCCTGTTTGGCTCGGCACCGGGCCGTGAGACTCCGGGCGAACCACTGGCGGCTGCGAAGATCGCCAGGCTGCGAGCGCTCGAAGCCGATCCTGCGGTGGCCGAGGAGAACGGCCCGCTCGATCTCACGAAGGAGACGGGCGACGCCACTGCGGCGCCAATCCCGTCGATTCCGACGCCATGATCAAGCCCGGTCTGGAGCCCGGTCGGCGAGCACGAGTTTGCGGATGGCCTGGAACTGCGGATGCTCGGCCGAGCGGCACCATTCAAAGAGGGCGGCCTCGGTGGTGGTGAGCAGCGCGCCGGAGGATTCCAATCGTCGTAGGGCGATCTCGTGGTCGAGCGGATGACGGGAGCCGACGGCATCGACGGCAATGAACACCGTCAGCCCGCGGGCGAGCAGGTCGAGGGCAGTCTGCTGAATGCAGACGTGGGTCTCGAGGCCGCAGAGCAGGACCGACTCAATGTCGGCCGCGATTGTCGCCGTGAAGGCCTCGCTGCCACAGCAACTGAAGTCCATCTTCGTCAGCGCCGTGGGCAGTTTGGCGGCGAGTTCGGGAGGCGTGGGCCCGAGCCCTTTCGGATACTGCTCGGTGAGCACGCGGCGCACGCCGAGGAGCGCCGCTGCGTCGGCGAGCCGGCCGGCCATGGAGACGACCTGCGGCCCCGTGGGAATGGCGGGCAGCAGGCGTTCCTGGATATCGACGACGCAGAGCAGGGAGGTGGGGGCGTGGAGTCGCATGGGAGCCTCGCGCGGGGGTTCGCGGGAAAAGCATAGCCGGTTTCGAGGATTACCGGAGGCCTCCTCGTCGTTCTGTCTCACACGGAGGCGAGCGTAAAGCCGCCACGCGGCGTGAACTGGAATGTGCGAGCGGTTTCGGAATCGATGCTGATTGTGATGTCGAGCCGGTCGGCAGGCAGGGCGTCGGCCGCACGCGAGGGCCATTCGACGAACACCCAGCACCGCCCGGCGGTCGCATCCTCCCAGCCGATCTCCGCAAGTTCGCCGGCACCGGCGAGCCGGTAGAGATCGGCGTGCACGACACGCATTGGTGTCTCCGGGCTCGGCTGGCCACCGATTGCTGGCACGTCGTGAACATGGATCAGTCCGAAGGTCGGGCTCACCACTTCAGTCGGGTCGATGCCCATGGCCGCCGCCACGGCCTTCACGAACGTCGTCTTGCCCGCGCCGAGATCCCCCTCGAGGGCCACGAACGCTCGTGACGGCAACGCCGCCACGAGCCGGCGAGCGAGCGGTGCGAGGGCAGCCTCGTCTGGCACCGTCACGGTCACCGCCGTCGTGACCATCGGCGGCACGTTGCCGTCAGCCATTGAAGGCATGGACGTAGCCCCGTGGTACGAGTGCGGTGCGTGTGCCGTGCGCATCCTCGGCGATGAGCCCCGGTTCGGCTGTCACCTCACCGATGATCGTGATCGGCAGATCGAGCGGAGCCTGGCCCGCTGCCGCCACGAGGGCATGCGCCGCGTCGGGCGGCATGGCGAGAATGAGTTCAAAATCCTCGCCGTCGGAGAGGGCGTGATCGAGCGGCGTCTTTTTGTCTCCCTGCATGAGGCTCATCCGCCGCGCGTCGGCGTGGATCGGCACGGCGGCCAGCCGGACGACGGCGCCGGCCGCGCTCGCCTGCATCATCCGCGAGAGGTCGAGCGAGAGGCCATCGCTGACGTCGATCGCCGCATGCACCTCGAATCGGCTTTCAATAAACATTGCCTCCCGGCACCGCGGCTGCACGGCGAGATGGCGGCCCAGCAGGCTGCCCCCACAGGCTCCGGTGACGACGAGGAGATCGCCCGGCCTCGCGCCGTCGCGCCGCCAGGCCCGGCCCGGCGGCACGCTGCCGATCGCCGTCACGCTCACGACCAGCGGGCCGTCCCAGGAGTTTGTATCGCCGCCGGCCAGCGTGCAGCCATGCTCGGCCGTGATCGACTGGATGCCTTCGAGCAAGCCGTGGGCGATCGCGTCGGCGCCGGTCTGCGGCAGGCATACGGCCACAAACACTGCCTCGGGCCGCGAGCCCATCGCCGCCAGATCGCTCAGGCTCACCGCGACGGCCTTGTGGCCTACGGCCCGCGGCGGACAGTCGGCGCCGAGGACGAAGTCCACGCCCTCGGTGAGCATGTCGACGGTGACGACCGTCCTCCGCATGGCGGGCGGCCGCAGCACGGCGGCATCATCGCCGGGGGGCACCTCCAGCCGCGGGTCGGCGGGAATGCGGTCGAGCAGCCAGGTGACGAATTCGGTTTCCACGGGAAGTATTCTATATGGACGTGGGAAAAGTTCATGGATGCAGCAGAGTGCGGCACGATACGTGCTTCTCACCCCGTGGCGGCAAGTTTTGAACGTGTCCGTGTCCCCTCTTCCCGTGGCGGCAAGTTTTTAACTTGTCCGTGTCCCCGCTCCCCGTGGCGGCAAGTTTTTAACTTGTCCGTGTCCCTGCTCCCCGTGGCGGCAAGTTTTGAACTTGTCCGTGTCCCTGCACTGATTCCACAAGTTAAAAACTCGTGGCCACGGGTCGCACTCGTTCGGTCTCGTTTTTCATGCCGATTCAGCTCCTCAAATGGCCAAGCTGGCGTAGGCGAGCAGCGAGGCTGCTACGACGATCGCTGCTCGATAGGCGTAGCGGGCAGCAGGGGCGGGGTGTGCGACGCGGCGTCGGCTCCATGAGCCGGCCACGACCACGAGCGCGAGGATCGCGGCAGCGACCACGAACTCCACGGCGAGGACGCGGAGGGTGGCCTGTTGCAGGATGCGGATGACCATGAACGCGGTGACGATCGCAGCCCCGCTGAGCGGCCCCAGCCACCCCGGCCGCTGCGTGGCCCGCTGCGAATCTCGCAGCGCGACACAGCTCGCCAGATACATCGTGTAGGGAAAGAAGAGTTCGCGATTCCCGGTGGCATGGGAGAGGGCGAGCCACGCGAGGCTGGGCATGACGAAAGCCAGCGACTCGCTGCGGAGACCGCCGAGGGTCTGTGCGACGACGGCGATCGCTCCAATCACCGTCCACGGCGGGCCACCAAAAATCTGGGTGACCGCCAGGAAGAGCAGTTCGACGATGATGAAGATCACGGACATCGTGTCGCCCGCCAACGGCAGATCCGCCTCCCGCACTCGGTCCTACCCCCGGCCAAGAAGCCGCAGGATGTTGCGGGCTAGGCTGGCTCCGCCCACGGTACGACCATCAGTGTAATCGTCGAGACCGAATCCACCTTTGGCGTTCTGCTCCGCCTGCTTCGCGATCGCGACATGACAGAGCTTGATGACTTCCTCGAGCTTGTTCGACTCTTTGCGTGCTGAGATCATGACGGCCTCATGGGATGGTGATGCCCGAGGTGTGGCTGGCCCCGACGAACTTTCGACAGTCTGGCGGCAGCGACCTCTCTGGCAATAGTAGTTCGGCGCAGAGTTCCAGCCAGTCTTGTCCAGCTGGACGGCGAATCGCCGCAACGGGTTGAGGCGAGCCACGTGGGCCGGGCGTTTGCCGCCGGCTTGAAGACACCGCAGGGCCGCTCAACGGCGGATCGTCTCGGACACGAGGTGCCCGAAGAGTGTCTCGCGGCCGCGGAGCAC
>JBBAVO010000050.1:0-15617 GCA_040397635.1 Pirellulales bacterium | reverse complement strand
TGGTCCGCGGGCAGACGACCACGCAGAGCCGGTCGCGATGCCGCGCGAGCCGCGAGAGCGCCGCTTGATCCTCCGGCAGAAACGTACCGTGCACCACGACGCCCCGCGGTGCTTTTGCCAGAAGCGTGATCCAGTCGGCCAGTGGCAGGAACCGCGGCGGCGAGTCGGGCTGCCAGGCCCCCAGCTGCTCGAGCAGCATGCGGAACGCACCGCCGTCGGTCGCGAGCAGCTCCGCCTCGTCGCGGCTTTCGGCCAAGTGCATCATCACCGGCAGCCGCCGTCGCACCGCCTCACCGACCACCTCGCGGCCGAGCGGCTCCGCCACGGAATAGGGCGCGTGGGGGGAGATGCCGGTGCAGGTTCCCTCTGCGCTCATCCGATCCAGATCGCGACGCAGCGACGACCGGGCCGCATGCATCGCGACAGACGACAGCCCGAGCGTCTCGCGAAACACCCGCACAAGTGGCCCGCCTGCGGCGGCCACCGGATGCGCTGCCGTCGCGATCTCACCGATCGCCGTCACCCCAGCCGCCGCTGACTGCTCGAGGCCACTGGCAACGGCAGCCGCAAGCCTTGCGGCTTCGTCGTTGCCTGAAGCGGCCCGCGACCGTCGCATCGCGACGACCCGTTCGATCCACGCCGGCAGGCCGCCGCCGGCAGGCAGCGGGCGGTCGAGATCGGAAAACTCCAGATGCGTGTGTGCGTTGACAAGGCCCGGCAGGATGATCACATCCCCGAGATCATGCACCGGTCCGGATGGCTGGCCACGGCCAATTGCCGCGATCCTGCCACGCTCAATCCGCACCCAGCCATTCTCGATTGGATCCGCGGCAATTGGCAGCACATGCCGGGCCCGAAGCGTGATCGGCGTTGTGCAGACGTGCTCGCCGCTCACGGCGTCGTTGCCGCTACGGGCAGGTGCACGGCCCGGGCTTGTGCCCGCGCAGGATCGACCGGCGTGACGACGTCGTCGTCTTCAAACAGTTCGTAGAACACGTTCCGCCGCCGAGGGATCCAGCCCAGCTCCGAGATCGCCGATCGCATCTGCTCGAGCGTGAGATGGTGGACGGTGCCCGCCGCACTGACCACGTTTTCCTCGAGCATCAGGCTGCCCATGTCGTTGGCGCCGAAGAGCAGCGCGAGTTGGCCGATCTCCCGGCCCTGCGTCACCCAGCTCGACTGGATGTTTGCCACGTTGTCGAGATAGAGACGGGCCACGGCCTGCGTCTTGAGGTATTCAAACGGCCCAGACGGAGGAATGTCGGCCATCTCCGTGTTGTCGGGCTGGAACGACCAGCAGATGAAGGCGGTCAGGCCGCCTGTCTCGTCCTGCAGCTGCCGCAGACGCTCCAGGTGTTCGATTCGCTCTGGGAGGGTTTCGATGTGGCCGAACATCATCGTGGCCGTGCTGCGGCCGCCGAGATGGTGCCACTGGCGATGCACCTCCAGCCAATCGTCTGTCATCACTTTCCCGCGTGTCATCGCGGACCGCACGCGGTCGACGAGAATCTCGCCGCCGCCCCCCGGCAACGAGCCTAAGCCCGCCCGCGCCAGCCGTTCGAGCACCTCCCGCAGCGGACGCTTCGACACCTTCGTGAAGTGGTAAATCTCCGGCGGCGAGAAGCCGTGGACGTTCACCTGAGGAAACCGCGCCTTGATGTCGTGCAGCAGTTCTTCGTACCACTCGAGCGTGAGCGTCGGATGCAGCCCACCCTGCATGAGGATCTGATCGCCGCCGACGGCCACCATCTCCTCGATCTTTGCCAGCAGCGTTTCCCGGTCGAGCACGTAGCCCTCGGGATGCTTCGGACCGCGGTAGAACGCGCAGAAGTCGCAGACCGCCGTGCAGACGTTCGTGTAGTTGATGTTGCGGTCGATGTTGTACGTGCGATACGGCTCGGGGTGGAGCCGCCGCGTGACCGCATCGGCAGCCCGGCCGATCGCGGCCAGGTCACGCGACTCGAGCAGGGTTACCGCGTCCGCAAACTCCAGCCTGCGACCCGCGACGGTGTCGTCCAGAATGCGTCGGATCGAAGCGGTCATGATCGTTGATGAAACCCCTAGATGCTGCTGGATGCTGCCTGCGACCGAAATCATACCCTGAAATCACACGCTGGCGGGCAGCGCGGTCGCGACGTCGAAGCCTTCGGGGGCCAACGCGATGGCTTCGGCATGCCGATAGAATCGAGCCAGCGCCGCCCGCTCCCGCGGGCCCAGTTCGTAGTGAAGATTGTCGCGGAGATAGCTCAGGCATTGCGGCACGGTGAGCCCGTGCGACGACGCCTCAGCGGCGGCGATCGAGGCCAGATTGGCCCGCCCCGCATCGCGGGCCGCCGCCAGCAGGGGGGCGATGCTCCGAGCGTCGATACCGGGACGGGCTGCCCAGACGGCAAACACAAACGGCAGTCCTGTCCAGCGGCACCACTCGTCGCCGAGATCCCAGATCAGCTGAAACGACCCTGGCTGCGAGCCGATCGCCCGGTCACCGATCAGGAGCACGGCATCGGCCGAAGTGTCGGCGAGTCCCGCACCGATGGGCAGCACGTCGATCTGCGGCACGACGCCGTGCCGTTCGGCGAGCAGGATGCGGGCCAGCGTCGCGCTCGTCCGCGATCCTTCGTCCACCGCCAACCTCGCGACCCGGCCAGGCTGGGTGCGAAAGAACAGCTTTACGCTCATGACCGGTCCCCGGCAGCCGATGCACGCGTCGGAGACAACTCGGTAGTCTGCCCCGCGAAAAAGTTCGATCGACGGGATCAGGGCCACGTCGAGCAGCCCGGCCGAAAGCTGGTCAGCCAGCCGACTCGGCAGATCGTAGGCCACATCGATACCGCGGGCTGCCAGGCCATACACCAACGGCCTGGTGTTGAGATACTGCACCGCACCGATGCGGGGGTTGGCAGACTGGCGAGACGATTTTGGGGCAATTCGGTTGATCATGCGGAAAGCTCCTCCTTGAGAACCGCGGAACCGCCGAAACAATAACCGCCGGGCCCACGAGCCGCAGACCCGGTCTGGCTCCCGCCGCAAAACGTACGGCGCAAAACTCCCGGTTCAAGACTCAGGGTTCGAGGCGGCGGAAGGCCCGCAGGCCCAGTTCCAGCGGCAGAAACGTGGCGATCACCCCCAGAAATCCGACCAGCAGCAGGCTCGCGGCCGTTCCCTGCGGACCACTCGCCCAGCCCAGAATTCCCGTTGGGGGGGGGCCGCCGCCGCCGAACGCGCGGGTCGCCATGGCCAGGTGCGTGGGCGTGGCCGCGATCACCACCACCGCCATGATGAACAGCGAACTAAGCACCAGGCAGAGCGTGCCTCCGAAGCCGGCCGCAATCTTTGCCGGCGAGGATTCCCGCAGGTCGGGCATCCGCGCACCTAGGCCAACGGCAATCCCCGACAGCCCCATGCAGAGCACCACGCAGCAGATTTCATGAACCCATATGAGCGAATGCGAAATCCCCAGCATGGAGTCGCTGAGGTACAGCAGTGCGCAACAGGGCAGCAGCCCGCCAAAGAATGAAAACAGGAACTTTGACCAGAGGATCTGGTCACGGTGCACCGGGAGGAGTCCGAGGATCCAGAACCGGCGGCCCTCCAGGCTGATCATCGGATAGACGAATCGGGTCGTGAACGTCGAGAGGATGAGCCCCGCCACGGCGAGGTTCAGAAAGCTGATCATCGACGCATATGCCACGTTGTAGTTGAAGACCCGCAGGTTGAAAAAATAGAGGCCCAACAGCCCGAAGAAAATCACGAACTGCGACCACTGCGCGATGTCGCGGCGGAAGAGTCGAAGATCCTTCACGAGCAGCAGTCGGAGCGGCCGTCCGCGGGCCGTGCCAGCAGCCGACAGAAACTCATCGGTCCAGGCGATCCGACGCTGCCGCCGGGCGGGCATCTCGCCCACCAGTTGGCTGAACCCCTGCCGGTAGCACGACCGGGCCAGCCAGCGGGCCAACAGCTGCAGCAGCATGCCATTCGACACCAGTACCGCCAGGAATTTCACCGACTCCAACAGCGACGCAAATCGGGTCTCCGGCCGCGTGCTGTTCTGGGCCGCATCAAGCAGGCCGCTGGAGAGCCACCAACTCGGCAGAAACTTCTGCTCGGCGATCGACAGTCGGGCCAAGACCTGTTCGAACCACTCGGTGGTCCCGCCGCCAGCGGGACTCGAACCAAACATCGACCAGCCCAGCCACGCCGCCCCCGCACAGACGACCACGCCGAGGATCGCCAGCGCATGCATCCTCAAGCTCCCCAGCCACGCAACAGCCGCCATGCAGCAGATCGCCCCGAGCGTCGCGGGAATCACCACGAACGACACCATGAAGGGAAGCAGGAGGAGGTAGTAGGTCCACGGCGACCCCCGCACGACTCCGTAGGCCACCAGCATCGGGCTGCCAAGCAGGATGAAACCCCAGCTGGAAAACCACATCGCCTCGTGGAACTTATGGGCGAAGATGTTCTCGGCCCGCGCCGGCAGCGTGAGCAGGAGTTTCGCCTCGGTGGAGCAATACATGTTTCCGTACAGCAGGATCGCCGTGGAGAACACGAGCATGATCATCAGCGAGGAGAAGAACGCATTGAACAGCAGCGAGATCACCTCGGCGTGAATCGATTCGAGAAACGAGAACCCCTCGTAGAACAGGGCATAGAGCGAGCCCCAGAAGACCGCGCTCAGCAGGACCACCAAGGCCAGCCGCAGCCGTGCTCCCGACAGCATGGACCGCAGCGTCTCCCACGCGATCGTGCCGCGGAGCCGGGAAAAAACCCTCGATTCGGCATCGACCGACAGGAGGCGGCAGGATTCACTCTGCGGGCCGCGACCGCTCCTGCCCCACCATGAAGTGCCCGTCATGACGCGTCCGGCCCTGCGGTCGTGAGTTCGAGGTACAGATTTTCGAGGTTCGTGGTCTCCAGGGCCATGTGGTCGCGGAGTTCGGCGATGGTGCCGAGAAACCGCAACTGCCCCCGCACCATGATGCCGACCCGATCCGCCATCTCCTCGGCCATGGCGAGCGTGTGCGTGGACATGAAGACAGTCATGCCCTCCTGGGTGCGGGTTCTCAGGAGGTCCTTGACGATCCGGACGCTCCGCGGATCGAGCCCCACCATCGGCTCGTCGAGCACGAGGACATCCGGGTCGTGCAGCAGTGCGGCGGCAAAAACCAGCCGCTGCTTCATGCCGAGCGAATAGCTCTCCGTGAGGTCGTCGCAAAACTCGGCAAGCTCGAAGTGCTCGATCTCCCGGCCAATTTTCTGCGTGGCCATGTGCCGGGGCATGCCAAACATGTCGGCGATGAACCAGAGGAACTCGCGCCCCGTGAGCTTGTCGTAGAGCGTCGGCTCGTCGGGCACGTAGCCGGTGTGCAGGTGGGCGCTGCGTGCCTCCTTCGTCAGGTCGTACCCGCAGATGCGGACGGCACCCCGCGAGGGCCGCAGCAGACCGACCAGCATCTTGATGGTCGTCGTCTTGCCCGCGCCGTTTGGGCCGAGAAGGGCGAAGAGTTCGCCTCTCGGAATCGACAGGCTCAGGTCCGTGACGGCGGGCTTCGGCCCATAGGTGCGGGTCACATGGTCGAACTCGATCATGGCGTCTCCTGTTCGGCCTTCTCAGCCGAGCCCGCGCCGGAATGTTCCTCCACGGCTGCCGGTTGGCCGCCTTCGGGCAACGGCCCAACACTGGCGATCAGGTCTTCCGCGTCCGCGTCTGACCGCCGCAAAAATACCAGCTTGGAGCCGAGCATCAGCGACTCCTGCCTGAGCACCCGACCGCTCCGATCGACCCACAACCGGCACCGCGGCTCGCGGTACGTGGACGGATCGTCGCTGTAGTGCACGAGATCGCACCGCACCAGTGTGTCGTTCCAAAACATCGACTCTTCGCCGGTCACCTTGGCGTGGAGAATCTGGATCGGGGACTGGCCGGGCCGCAGCGGGCTGTAGACCGGGACGGTCCACTGCCGGTTGTGGTAGAGGCCAGGCAGGGTCGCCTGCGGCGAGAGTTCATCGCCGATCGTGATGTGCCGCGGCAAAGGCCGTGAGACGCTGTAGTTCATGCCGTGCGCCCGCACGTCCACGGTCACCTCGCCGTCTTTGATCCTGCCGTCGAGAAATACCCGATCGGCGGTGGCAGGCAGATTCACGACCGAACTGAACGACTTCAGGTTTCCCTGTCGGTCGATCGACAGGTGCCCCCGCGCATCAAAGGAGTATGATGTTCCTGGAGCGAACGACTGCCTCAGAAACATCTTCGTCCACGCCGGAAGCACCTCGTTGATCGGCAGCCGGTCGAAATGGAGGAGACTCTCCACCTCCATCCCTCCCTCTTCCGTGCGGTTCGACTGGCTCATGGCCCAGCCGAGCGGCTGATCGTTCCAGAGCACCGTCCAGGCCACCGGAACGAGGCGGTTCTCCGCCAGATAGAGGGCCTGATAACCAGGCGGCGATCCTGGCGAAAGTGTTGGGAGAATCTTCTCGACCAGCAGCCAGCCGCTACTGACACACCAGAAGATGATGACCAACGGAATCAGCCAAGGGCGGTGCAGCATGAGGCGACCCAGCGTGGCGAACGAGCGGAAACGTCCGGGAGTATGCGAGAAACAACCATCCGCTCCCTTTAGAACGACAAGGGACGGGAAACGTTGCCGGTTCTCTCCCGCGGGGACGGTCTCAACCCCTCGGCATTGTAGCAGGCACGCGATATTCAGAAACGATATCCACAAACTGGAGGTCGATTTTTGCAGAATTCTCATGAATTCGGGAATTGCCGGGCAAGGCTGACGGGCTTAGACTTTGAGTCCGTCGGGGGCGAATAGTTCACCTCCGAGACCATCCGTCACCGTGTCGCAGCCATCAATCCGCCGTGGGGAAATCCGATGGATCACCAGCACGACTACGAGCACGACCATCAGTTGGGTGATGCCGAGCCATTGATGCAACAAGCCGTCAATCCTGTCTGCTACCACCAGGCCTGCCCGGTCTGCGGACGTAATCTCCGGATTCGCGTCATGCTGCTCGGCCGGTTGGTGTACTGCCAGCATTGCGGCGGTGGGTTCACCGCCACCGCTGCCTGCGACGGACCTTCCGCTGCCTGCTACGGACCTTCCGAAAGGCCCGCGGCGAACCGTCCGCAGTCGGCCATCGTGGACGAACTGATCGAACGGGCGGCGGCGATGCTGGGTCTTACGTCTGGTGTGGACGCGTCGGGTCAGGAAGCGGAGTGATGGCTGAAAGGCGATCCCAGTAATCTGGGAACGTCTTCCCCACGCAGGCCGGATCGGCAACGAAGATACCGGGCACCCTCAGCCCAACCAGGGCCAGGCTCATCGCCATGCGGTGGTCGTCGTAGGTCTTCACGGTCGCACCATGGAGACCGGCCGTTCCCTGCCCTGCTGCATCGGCTCGATCGTTCACGGGCGGAACGATGGTCAACCCGTCGGCCTGTTCCCTCACCGTGCCGCCAAGGCGTCGCAATTCGCAGACGAGGTCGCCAATGCGATCGGTCTCCTTGTCGCGGATGTGGGCGACGTTGCGGATCGTGGTCGGCCCATCTGCAAACAGCGCCACCACCGCGAGCGTTGGCACCGTGTCGCTGATCGCGTTCATGTCGATGTCGATGCCGCGGATCGCGCGGCCCGAGACCGTGATCGACTCATCCGGCCCGTCATCCCACGCGACCGTGCAGCCCATGCGGCCGAGCGCATCGGCGAAGCCGACGTCGCCCTGCATGCTCCGGCGGGAAAGCCCCTCCACCCGCACACTGCCGCCGGTGATCGCAGCGGCCGCCAAAAAGTAGCTGGCCGCCGAGGCGTCGGGCTCGATCGCGTAACCACGCCCCTGATAGCCCGATGCCGTGATCCGCCAGCCACGGTCTCCCTCCGGCACGCAGTCCGCGCCGAAGGCTTCCATCACCCGCCGTGTCATGTCGAGATAGGGAAGCGAGACGAGCGCGCCGGCGAATTCGATCTGCATGCCCTGCGACGTGCATGGCGCCACCATGGCCAGACCGCTGGCGAACTGGCTCGACGTGCTGCCGCGGACAATGGCCGCCCCGCCCTCCATGCCCCGCGAGCGAATCACCACTGGAGGACATCCGCCCGGGCTCTCCGCGGTGGCCTCGACGCCCAGCGACTGCAGCGCTTCCAGCAGGTCGCCGATCGGCCGCTTGCGCATCCGCGGTGTGCCGTCCAGTCGGTAGGTGCCGTGACCGATCGCGCAGACTGCCGACAAAAACCGAATCGTCGTGCCACTGGCGGCGCAATCGATCGTCGCCGCGGCAGCGGGCACCCTGCCACCGGCGCCGGAGATGCGGATCTCACCCCGCGGCCAGTCGGTGGCCACGCCGATCCCGAGGGCCGACAACCCGGCGGCCATCACCCGCGTGTCCTGGCTGTCGAGAACGCCTGTGAGCAGGCTCTCGCCCCGGGCCAGGGCCGCGCAGACGAGCGCCCGATTGGTGATGCTCTTGGAGCCGGGCGGCCGGATTGAGCCCACGATCGGATGCGGGCAGACGGAAATGGGAAGGGGATCGGTCATGATGATGAGCAGGCTATGATACCCGCATGTCACGGTCCATGGACGAAGCTCTCACCGCCTACGATTTCGCCGCGCCGCCGCTGATTCGGTTTGGCGCCGGCCGGATCGACGAACTGGGCGAGGTGGTCGGGCTCTGGGGCCGACGGGCGTGGATCGTGGGTGGAGGCCGCAGCCTGGCCGCCTCCGGGGCGCGGCAGCGGATCGACGCCAGCCTGGCCTCGGTAGGAATCGACGCCCGAATGGTCGCCTCGAGCAAGGGCGAGCCGACGGTGCAGCACGTTGCCACCGCGTTGGCCGGGCTGGCCCGCGAGGACCGCGAAGGCGTGGTGGTGGTGGCCGTAGGTGGCGGGGCGACCATCGATCTAGCCAAGGCTATCGCCGCCATGGCGACGAACATGCCGGCAAACATCTGTTCCCACCCCGACCCGGAATCGCTTCTCGACACTCTTGTCGTTGACCATCTGGAGGGCGTCGGCCGCGGTCTCACGATCCGGCACTGGCCGCTGCCCGTGGTCGCCGTCCCCACCACCGCCGGCACCGGTGCCGAAGCGACGCGCAACGCGGTGATCTCCTGCCCCCGCCGGCGATTCAAGAAGAGCATGCGAAGCCCGATGATGGTGCCACGGGTGGCCGTTGTCGATCCTGACCTGACGGCTTCGTGCGATCCAGCCACCATCGCCGCCTCCGGACTCGACTGCATCACGCAGTTGATCGAATCGTTCGTCTGCCGGTTCGCGAAGCCGCTGCCGCGGAGCCTGGTGCTCGAATCACTCCCGCGGGCCCTGCATGCGCTGCCGCGACTGCTGGAGCATGCGGCCCCGGACGACGATCCGCAACGCGAGGCCACCAGCCGGGCAGCCGATCGGGCGGCGGTCAGCCACGCCGCCCTGCTCTCGGGTATCGCGCTCACCAACTCGGGCCTCGGGCTGGCGCATGGTGTGGCGGCGGCCCTGGGGATCGCCTGCGGCACGCCGCACGGCGTGGCCTGCGCCGTCATGCTCCCAGCCGCGATGCGAATCAATCGCAGTGCGTCGGAGGCTGATTTCGCAACACTCGAGCGGTCTGTCGCTCCCGATGCATCGCGAAACGATGCCGCGGCGGCAGACTCCTTCGTCGATCGGATCGAACGGCTCTGCCGCATCGCTGGTGTGCCCCGCCGACTGTCGGAGGTGGGGGTCGCGGCCGATCAGCTCGACTGGCTGGCCGAAAACTCCGGCGGCACGAGCATGCGAGGTAACCCGGTGCAGTTGTCCCCGGCGGAACTCCGCAGCCTGCTCACCGCCATGCTCTGAGCGTGCGTGGGCAGCAGCGGCCGCCAGCGCCTATTGAGTGCCTATTCGGACTTCGCAAAGACCGGATCATCGAGCAGCGGCATCAGGCCTGAGGCATCGGCGCCCGCCGCCTGCGCTTTTTCCCAATGCTCGCGTGCCAGCTTCAGATCGGGCTCCGACTTCGAGAGATGATAGGCGCCAAGATAGAGATCGTTCGCTGGATTCTCGTCGAACCACTGCCTCACGATGGCCAGCATGATCCCGGCTGGGATCTTGTCGTGGGGAACCGTCTTGTTGCCACCGGGTGAACGATACTTGAATGTGTCGGCGTCCACTTCCACCACGTCGACCTTCTGATTTTGGACGTCGTATTCTTCGCCAGGCTTCACCGCTGCCAGCGCCTGCTGGCGGTAGTCCATGAAGCCCTTGGAGTAGACCGCCAGTTGCTGCCAACTTTCGAGGCGTTGACTGGCCGCTGAGGCAGACTCGCGGCCACCGATTTTTTTGGACGCTGCCGCCAGAAGCGTGGTGACAGTGTCATATTCCTGTCTCTGGAGCGCCTCGAGCGCCTCTGCGAGCGTCGCCTCGAGTTCGGCGTTCTCCTCTGCCATCGGCTCGGTGGAGATGCCTTCCGCCGGCTGCTTCTTCGTGGGCTTCTCACCCGTAGCCATTGCATCCGCAGGCATTGAGATGGCGTCAGGGGGCTTCTTCATCGCCGCCTGCGGCGGGGGCACTGCAGGCATCGCCGCCTTCTCAAGCGGAGGCGTCTCTTTGGGCTGCGGAGGCGTTTCTTGGGTCTGCGGGTCTGGCTCCGGCTCCGGCCGCGACGGCCGGCGACGTTTGTTCCGGGCTGGCGGCGGCTTGCTGGTTGACACCGCATCATCGGATGTGAGATCCGCTGAGCGCGTGCCCGGCTTCGGACTACGGTCCTTTGCCGACTCTGGACTGTTCTGGGCTTCGACCGGCTCAACACCGGCCGTCTGACGCTCTACCGAATTCTTCGCGTTCGGCCTGACATAATACGCGTAATAGACAAGCCCACCGGCCAATGCGGAGAGCGTCAGCAAGGCGGTGGCGATACCCGCCACTGGCGTCTTCTTCCGATACACCGTGGTGCGGATTGCGATCGTCTCGGCGCCACCGCCGTCGCCGCGAAAATCGCCACCGGGCACGGCAGGCGGCACCGCGGGCACAGCCGCCGGCACGGCAGGTGGTATGGCGGGAATCGCAGCGGGACGTGGCGCCGAGGTCGGTGGTAATGCGGCTGGCCGCTGCGAGGGGGGCGCAGGCATGGCGAAGGGGGCCGCGGAATCGGACCTCGACCGCTGGGGACTGGCGGCAATCTCGGCGAGAAGCTTCTCCCGGGCCTCTTCCACGCGTTTGATGAGACCAGCCCGGGCCATCTCAAACGGTCCGGGCGAAATGGCCCGCAGCAGATTCAGCCGGGCTTCCGCGGCCCGCAGGACCACCGTCGGATCGGCCTCCTGAGGCGACACGCCCAGCATCAGGCGGGCATTTCCCACATGCACTGCATCGACGCCAAGCCACTGCCTGCAGGGATCGAAGGGGGCGTCTGTCGGCATGATGCAACCGCCGCGTGAAAGGCTGCCCGGCAACGCGAAGCCCACGATGGCTCACGGGTCCCGGAGCTTTCGCGACAGGATACCAAACGCGCCGTGCTCAGCTCAATCGCGACGCCAGACCGTCATCTCCGCCAAGGAATGCTGATGCTTCCTCGCCGTCTCCCGGATCACAAACGGGATGTCCTCGCGATGCAGCAGGGCAAACCGCGGCTCGAGCGTTTGCTGGAGGCCGGCCAGCGTGGAGAGAGGCTCACCGTGCTCACGACGGCCGCCGATCCACTTGGCCTTGGGAGTGTAGTCTTCCAGCCATGTATAGGGCGACGTGATCACGAGCAGCCCACCGGGGAGGATCCGCGTTGCGATGCCGTCGAGAAAAAGTGACGGGTCGTAGAGACGGTCGATGAGGTTGCCAGCAAAGACAAGGTCATAGCCGGCGTAGAGGGTCTTCAGATTGCAGGCGTCGCCCTGCATGAAGAGCACCCGTGAGCCGGCCTGTTCGAGACCCAGCCGATCGAGCGAAATCGTCCGCGAGATCGTGAGTTCGCCCTCGGTCGGGACCTCGTAAATCACGTCACTTCCCTGCTGCAGCCGCACGCCCGACTGGATGAACCGGGCCGAGAAGTCAACTGCATCGACATGGCCGAAAAAGCGGGCGAATTCAAACGCCGATCGCCCCACCGAGCACCCGATGTCGAGGCACTTCCCGCGACGCCCCTGGGGCACGTGCCGAATCACAGCCTCCACGCAGGCCCGCGGGAAGTTGGGCACTCCCAACGCCTCGGGACCGAAATGAAATTCCAGATACTGGGTCACGAGCTGGTCGGTTTCATAGAGCCGCGAACCATCGGTGACAGCTTCACTGCCCGGCGTTTCGATGATCGTGCGAAACCCAGCGTGCTGGAAGAAATGCCGGCGGAAGGCATACCTGGCGCTGGCGAGCGTCTCGTTTCCCGTCGAGATCCAGGAACCGCCCTTCATCAGGTTGTGGCGGCCGTCGAAGGTCGGCGCCGAAAAATCATCATAGAGCGGATGCACCTCGAAGCCCTTGAGGGGCATGATCGGGGTGCGGGTCCACTGCCAGACGTTGCCGATCACGTCGTAGAAGTCACCCTGCGGATAGGCATCGACCGGCATGCTCGAGGCCCCGTGCTCCAGATTGATGTTGCCAGGCGCCCGCCTCCAATCAGGCTGGTCGGCGGAGATTGCGGCAGGGAGCGAGTGCCGCAACGCATACCAGTGAGCCTCTGTCGGCAGTTGGACGTTCTCGCCGGTACGGGAGGCGAGCCACGCACAATACGCTTGCGCTTCCAGGCAGTTCACCTCGACCGGCCAGTCGAGCGGCAGAGGCATCTCGTTGAGCAGGTTCCGCTGCCAAAAGGCTGCGGCCGTTTCCGAGCCACGCCGCAGCCAGAACCTGGGGTGTTCGGCCCGCGTGTAGTGCAGCCAGCCGCGGCCCTCTTCCGTCCACCACTCCTCTCGGGCATAGCCACCGTCCTCGACAAAGGCGAGAAATTCACCGTTGGAGACCAGCTGACGGGCAGCCCGAAAATCGGCCAGGACGACCTCTTCCACCCCGTATTCATTGTCCCAGCCGAATGTCTGATCGTCGGCCGACTTGCCCAACCGCACCGTCTGCGATGCGACGGGCAGCCAGTCGTTGGCGGGCACTGGGCCGGAGCGTTTGCAGATCGACCAGAGCTGTCGCTCCTCGGCCGAGAGTTCGCCTCCCTGCCGCAGATCGTCAAGCGGCATCAGCCGCATGATCACGCTCGACGTCTCCAGGTGGATCCGCTCATGCTCGATCCCCATCAGGATGATCCAGGCGGGCGAATCCTGCCGGATCGGCAGTTCCAGCGGCATCGACTGGATGAACGCGTCAACGTGTTCCCGCACAAGTGCCCGGTAGTCACGAACCGCTGCGACGCTCGGCCAATCGTAATGGGCTGTGTTGAGATCGTCCCACGACATCTCGTCCACGCCGACTGCCATCATCGCCTCCAGCTTGGCATCGAGCCGGTCGGGGATGAACCGGCCGGCGATCAGCTTGTTGACGAAAAACACCGCCGGGTGGGCGAAGTAGAAGATGAGCGGGTGCCGGAGCGGCTCATGCCGTTCGTAATACGAGGCATCGTTGCGGATCAGGGCAAAGAGCCGATCGTAAAGTTCGCTGGTCTGGTGATAGTACCGCAGTATCTCCGCCCGCTTGGCGGCCACCGGATCGGCGGCAGCCGGATCGGCGGTCAGCAGCACCGTTTTCGTCGGCACGAGCGGCGTGGCGAGGGATGCGAAGCGGACACGGTGGGCGGCGGAAATGGCGGCGGACGCGGTCGGATTCATACGCGATCGTGTTGAGGTCGGGAAAACTACCCCGACACTCTAGCACCCAGCCGCAAGCCTTCCAGAAACGGGTTGGGAATCGGGGCACTGGCGCCGAGGAGCGATCCCACGACCGTGCCCCGATGGCAGTTGTCGCCACCCACCTGGGCATTGGCGCAGACGCCCGCCGCGAAATCGCCGGCATACCGCCAGGCCAGGAAGAGGGCCGCCGGGAAGGCGTCGGGAATGTAGCAGGCCGGGCTCAGGACCCTTCCCACGACGACGTCGTCGGGATGGCGGTCCCAGTCGCGGACCTTGGCCGCCGAGATCCACCCATTGGCATGGTCGAGGATCGCGGTACGGAGGTCTTCCCCCTGGCAGACGTGGATCAGCATCCGGGTGAGCACGTCAGCGGCATCGAGCACCTCGTCGTCCTTGTGCGTGAGGCTGACGTGGAGCCGCACGATCCGTCGTAGTTCGGGATGCCGGGGGCCAAGCGCCGCCACGAGGGCGGGCACGGCCACGAGCCCACCGATGTGCACGTCCTTGACGCCGCAGTTCATCGGCTTGCGATCGGCGGCGAGGTTCGTGAAGAAGTCGCGGTGGTATTCCTCGACGTAGGTGTCGCGATGCTTGCCGGCCGCGAGCATGAAGGCCATGTAGCGGTCGAGCCAGCGTTCTGGATCGTAGTCGCGATCCCGGCGGACCATCTCGAAGAGTTCCACCGCCAACACCTGGTTGAGCGTGTTCTCTCCGGCGGCGAGAAACTGGTGATAGTGAATGCCGCGCTTGCCCCAGTAGGCAGCCTGTTCGCGGAGGATGTCGGTCTTCGGACTGGCGGCGGTGTAGCTCGACCGCCAGAGGATGCTGTCGGGATGCGGATTCTTCGGGGCGAGATAGCCCGTGATCGTGCCGTAGTCGCGGGCCAGCGCCTGCCGGTCGTAATACCAGTGCACCGGCATCGCCACCGCATCAGCGATCAGCGAGCCCAGGAAAGCCTGCCGCGACGTGTCGATCGGGTCGTTGGGTTCGTTCATGGGTGGGTCTCGATCAGGTTTGTGATGGTCGATCCGATTGTCGATTCGATTGTTCATCATGATGGAAGAATCCTCGCAAAAAAGCTGCGCACACGCGGCACGTCGCAGTGGTCGATGATCTCCCCCGGCGGACCGTGGGCGAGCACCCGGCCGTCGCCGACGAAGGCCATCAGGTCGGCGACGCGGCGGGCAAATGCCATCTCGTGGGTCACCAGCACGAACTGCGTGCCGAGATCCTTCAGTTCCCCGATCATTTCCAGCACCTCGGCCGTCATCTCCGGATCGAGCGCGGAGGTGGGCTCGTCGAGAAACAGCCGCCTCGGCTGCACGACGAGCGCCCGCAGGATGGCGATCCGCTGCTTCTGTCCGCCGGAGAGTTCGGCCGGACGCTTGTGGGCATGATTGGCGAGGCCAAACCGCTCCAACGGCTCCCGCACGCGAGCCCTCGCCTCGGGTTCAGACAGGCCGTGCACCTGCACGAGCGGCAGGAGCAGGTTGTCCATGGCCGTGAGATGCGGAAACAGATTGTAGGCCTGAAAGACCGTACCGACCGTCCGCCGATAGGTACGCAGCGACGGTTCATCCCGCGGCAGGGCCACGCCATCGAAGACCACGCTCCCGGCCACCGGCACGTCGAGCCCCGCCAAGATTCTCAGGAGCGTCGACTTGCCGCCGCCTGAAGGCCCGACGAGCACGAGTGACCGCACGTCGCCGGTGCCCAGTTCCAAGCGGTCGAGCACGGTGGTCGTGCCGAATCGCTGCACGAGGCCGCTGATCTCAAGATTCATGATGGCCGACTTTCATGATGGCTCGAATTCATGCCTCATACCGATAGCGGCGTTCGAGCAGCCGCGACACAGCCGACAGCGGCAGCG
>JBBAVO010000049.1:0-15829 GCA_040397635.1 Pirellulales bacterium | reverse complement strand
GGTAATGGGCCGGGACGAACGACTGGTCGGGGAGCATGAAGTGCATCTTCACGCCCGGGTTCGCCTCCAATACCGCACGGAATTCTTGGATGTTCACGGCACCGTTTCCTCTCTTGCGCATGGGGCTCGTGGGGACGGGTGTATCATATGGCTCTCGTCGGCCACGAGACTGCCTCCGTCCTCTATAATGATTATCCCATGTCCCCGACCCTCGTCATTGCCACCGTCGTCGCCGTCCTGCTGGCGGTGTATCTCGTCGTGGCAATGCTCGCTCCTGAGAGGTTTGGGTGATGCTGCTGCAGGCGTGGATCGAGGTGGCTTGCATTCTCATCGCCACGGTGCTCGCGGCGGTCGCCGTGGCACCTTGGCTGGCGGACATCTTCCGCATCGACGCGACTGACGGTGATGCGGGCAGGTGCGAGGGATGGCTTGAGCGACTCGAACGACCGGTGCTCCGACTGGCCGGCGTCTGGCCCGCGCACGAGATGACGGCGGGGTCCTACGCCGCTGCCATCCTTGTCTTTCACGCCGCCGGCGTTGGCCTGCTCCTGGCCATCCTGCGACTGCAACAGCTCCTGCCCTGGAATCCCGACCATCTGCCGGCCGTGCCGTGGCTGATCGCCATCAACACGGCCGCGAGCTTCACCACCAACACAAACTGGCAGTCGTACGGTGGAGAATCCACGCTCTCGCCGCTCTCCCAGACGCTCGGCCTGACCGTGCAGAACTTCGTGTCGGCCGCCAGCGGTCTGTGCGTGCTCGCCGCGCTCACCCGCGGTCTCGTGCGGCGTGACAGCACCACCATCGGCAATTTCTGGCAGGACATCGTGCGGGCCACGCTCGGGCTGCTTCTCCCGCTGGCCGTGATCCTCGGACTGGTGCTCGCCAGTCAGGGCGTCGTACAGACCTTTGCCACCGCGCTTGAAGTCTCGCCGCTCGACCAGTCGATCACCCCGGCCGGCGGCGCGCCGACAGCGCAGCGGATCGTCACGGGGCCGGTCGCCTCGCAGGTGGCCATCAAACAGTTGGGCACGAATGGTGGCGGCTATTTCAACGCCAACGGAGCCCACCCATTTGAAAACCCGACGCCCCTGACCAACCTGCTCGAGATCGTGGCGATGCTCATGATCCCGGTCGCCAGCTGCCTCGCCTTTGGCCGCTGGGTGGGCGACCGTCGGCAGGGGCTGGCCCTGCTGTCGGCGATGATGCTTCTGTTCCTGCCCTTTCTCGTGATCATCGTCCGCTGCGAAACACAGCCTAATTCCCTGCTGGCTGCCGTCGCGCCGACGGTGGATCAGGCGTCTTCGGCAGAGCATGAAGGCGGGTCGATGGAGGGCAAGGAGGTGCGGTTTGGACCGGCGTCATCGGCGGTCTTTGCGGTGGGCACGACGGCTACGAGCTGCGGTGCCGTGAACGCCATGCACGACAGTTTCTCGCCGCTGGGTGGCCTCGTCGCAATGTGGATGATCCAACTCGGCGAAGTCGTCTTCGGAGGCGTCGGCACGGGGCTGGCTGGGCTCATCGCCTACACCCTCGTGGCGGTCTTCATCGCCGGCCTGATGGTGGGCCGCAGCCCCGAGTATCTCGGCAAGAAGATCGAGGCCCGCGAAATGAAGATGGGGATGATCGTGCTCCTCGTGCCACCGATCACCACACTGCTCGGCACCGCCGCGGCCTGTGTGCTGCCGAAGGAGGCGGCGGGAGCGATGAACCCCGGGCCGCACGGGTTCTCGGAACTGCTCTACGCCTTTTCCAGCGCCGCCAACAATAACGGCTCCGCATTTGGCGGCCTGACGGCCACCAGCGGCTTCTGGACGCTCGCGCTGGCCGCCGCGATGCTCGCCAGCCGCCTGCTCACGATGCTGCCGCTCGTGGCGATCGGCGGATCGCTCGCCGCCAAGCGGACGGTGGCCGAAAGCCCCGGCACACTGCCCACTCACACGCCGCTGTTCGTCGTGCTTGTGGCGGGCGCCGTGGTGCTCGTGGGCGCCCTCTCGTTCGTGCCCGCACTCGCGTTGGGGCCCCTGGCCGAGGCGTTGCAGCCGCCAGCCGTGGCGGCGGGAGGCGAGCCATGAGCCACGACACCAAGGCCGGCATTCTCGGCGATCCCGCGGCGATTCTCCGCGCGACCGGCGACGCCTTCGTGAAGCTCGATCCGCGCCGAATGATCCTTTCCCCCGTGATGTTCACGATCGAAGTCGGCGCCGTGCTCACGTCGGCACTGGCCGTGGCGCGGCTCGCCGGCCAGCCCGGGCAGGAACACCCCGCCTTCATCGCCGCCGTCGCGGTCGGACTCTGGGCCACGGTGCTCTTCGCGAATTTCGCCGAGGCGATGGCCGAGGGCCGCGGCCGGGCACAGGCCGATGCTTTGCGTCGCACCCGCAGCGACACGCTCGCCAAACGGCTGGCCGCGCCGAGCCGGGAGGCGGCCGTCGAACAGACGCCTTCCACGCAGCTTCGCAGCGGCGACCACGTGCTGATCGAGGCGGGCGACATCGTGCCGGGCGACGGCGAGGTGGTCGACGGCGTTGCCACCGTGGACGAAAGTGCGATCACCGGCGAGAGCGCGCCTGTGATCCGTGAGAGCGGCGGCGACCGCAACACGGTCACCGGCGGCACGCGCGTGCTTTCCGACTGGCTGTTGGTGAGGATCACGGCCAACCCCGGAGAGAGTTTTCTCGACAAGATGATCTCGATGGTGGAGGGAGCGAAGCGACAGAAGACGCCCAACGAGATCGCCCTCGACATCCTCCTGGCAGGCCTGACGCTCGTCTTTCTCGTGGTCACCGCCACGCTGCTTCCCTTCTCGGTGTATGCGGTCGGTGCCGCGGGCCGCGGCGAACCGCTCGGCCTGGCGGTGCTCGCGGCGCTCTTCGTCTGCCTCGCCCCTACCACGATCGGCGGGCTGCTGCCAGCGATCGGCATCGCCGGCATCGACCGCATGGTCCGCGCCAATGTCTTGGCAACCAGCGGCCGCGCGGTGGAGGCCGCCGGCGACGTGGACGTGCTCCTGCTCGACAAGACCGGCACCATCACGTTCGGCAACCGTCAGGCGGCCAACTTCCTGCCTGCGGCAGGTGTGAGTGAGCGGGATCTCGCCGATGCCGCCCAGTTGGCGAGCCTCGCCGACGAAACGCCGGAAGGCCGATCGATCGTCGTGCTGGCCAAGGAGAGGCACGGCATCCGCAGCCGCGACGTGGAGGCGTTGGGCGCGGAGTTCGTCCCCTTCACCGCGCAGACGAGGATGAGTGGCGTCGACCTCGACGGCCGGATGATCCGCAAAGGCGCCCGCGACGCGATCATGAAATACGTCACGACGGCGGGCGGAACGGTGCCCGCGGAAGTGCAGCGAATCTGCGATACGGTAGCCAAGGCGGGCGCCACGCCGCTGGTCGTCGCCGACGGCGCGAGCGTGCTGGGCGTGATCGAACTGAAGGACGTCGTGAAGGGGGGCATCGCCGAACGCTTTCAGGAGCTTCGCGCGATGGGAATTCGCACCGTCATGATCACCGGCGACAATCCGCTCACCGCCGCCGCGATCGCTGCCGAGGCGGGCGTCGACGACTTCCTCGCGGAGGCCACGCCCGAGGCGAAGCTGGCAATGATCCGCCGCTATCAGCAGGAGGGGCATCTGGTCGCCATGACTGGCGACGGCACCAACGACGCCCCGGCCCTGGCCCAGGCCGACGTCGCCGTGGCCATGAATTCCGGCACGCAGGCGGCCAAGGAAGCCGGGAACATGGTCGATCTCGACAGCAACCCCACGAAGCTCTTGGAGATCGTCGCCGTTGGCAAGCAGTTGCTTATGACGCGGGGCAGCCTGACGACCTTCAGCCTCGCCAACGACGTCTCCAAGTATTTCGCGATCGTGCCCGCGGCGTTTGGCAGCATCTACCCGCAGCTCAAGGCGCTCGACGTCATGCGACTGCACTCGCCGACGACGGCCGTGCTCGCCGCGGTGGCCTTCAACGCGCTCGTGATTGTCGGGCTCGTGCCGATGGCGCTGAAGGGGGTGAAATACCGACCGCTGCCAGCAGCGGTGCTCCTGCAGCAGAATCTCCTCGTCTGGGGACTCGGCGGGCTTTTGCTCCCGTTTCCCTGCATCAAACTGCTCGACATGTTGCTCGCCGCTTGCGGAGTGAACTGATGCCTGCTTCGACGAAGAACCCTGCCGGCCCGCGGCTCACCGCCACGCTTATCGCGCAGGTGCGTCCGGCCTGCACCGTGCTCCTGGCCCTCGCAATGGTCACGGGCATTCTCTATCCACTCGGCATGACCGCGTTGATCCAGATCCTCCTTCCGCGACAGGCGGCGGGGAGCCCGGTGCGGGATGCTTCGGGCGCCGTGCGGGGATCCGCCCTCATCGGTCAGTCGTTCACCGGACCGCAGTGGTTTCATGGACGCCCCAGCGCCGCCGGCAACGCTCCATACGACCCGACGGCGTCAGGCGGCTCAAACCTCGGGCCAACGAATCCCGCTCTCGCCGCGGCGGTCCGTGAGCGTGCGACCGCCCTCATCCAGGAAAACCCGGCCCACAAAGGTCCCGTCCCGATCGACCTCGTCACCGCCAGCGGCAGCGGCCTGGATCCACACGTGTCACCGGCCGCTGCCCTGTTGCAGGTGCCGAGAGTCGCCGCCGCGCGGAGCCTCGACGAGGAGACTGTACGGCGGTTCGTGGGCGAGCACGTCGAGCCGGCCCTGTTCGGCGTGCTCGGTCGGCCGCGAGTGAACGTGCTGCAGTTGAATCTCTCACTCGAGTCGATGGCCCGCGCCGCGGAATCACCCTCCCGAAACGAAAACAGCCACGATGCCGTCCGATCCGTCACGCCCTGATCCCGATGCGCTCCTTGCGGGCATCAAGGCGGAAGAAAAGGCTGCGGCTCGTGGCCGGCTCAAGGTGTTTTTCGGGTTCTCGCCCGGCGTCGGCAAAACGTACGCCATGCTCGAATCGGCCCGTCGCCTCGTGGCCGACGGTACCGATGTGGTCGTTGGCATCATCGAGACCCACGGCCGCTCCGAGACCGCCGCGCTCGTGGAGGGACTCGAGGTGTTGCCTCGGCTGTCGGTTGCCTACCGCGGCCACACGCTCCGTGAGTTCGACCTCGAGCGCGCGATTGCCCGCAGACCGAAGGTGTTGCTCGTCGATGAAATGGCCCACACGAACGCCCCCGGCCTGCTCCATCCCAAGCGATGGCAGGACATCTTCGCGGTCGTAGATGCCGGCATCGACGTGCACACCACGCTTAACGTGCAGCATGTCGAGAGCCTCGTCGATCTGGTGGAGCAGGCCACGGGCGTCCGCGTCAAGGAAACCGTGCCCGACGAAGTCCTCGACCGTGCCGATGAGATCGAACTCGTCGACCTGCCGCCGGAAGAGTTGCTGGATCGCCTCAAGGCGGGAAAGATCTATCTGCCCGATGTCGCGGCCCGCGCGACCGAGCGTTTCTTCAAGCGATCGAACCTGCTCGAACTCCGCGAGCTCGCCCTCCGCCGGATGGCCCAGCGGGTGGATCTCGACGTGGAGTCGGCCCGCCGGGCTGGTGGCGACACCAAGGCCCGCGGCATCACGGAACGGATCCTCGTGGCGGTGGGGCCGAGCCCCACGTCAGCCCGCCTACTCCGCAAGGGCCATCGCGTCGCGGCGGTCCTCCGTGCTGAATGGGTGGCAGCCTCGGTGGAGCTGCCAGCGAAGTCGCCACCTTCCCCCAAGTCACTTGAGCAGTTGGAGGCCAACCTGCGGGTCGCTGAATCGCTCGGGGCCCACGTGGTGCGAGTGGCCGGCACGAGTATCGCCGATGCGCTGCTCCACGAGGCCGAGCGGACGGGGGTGACCCGCATCCTGATCGGCAAGCCCAGGCATCACGACCGATTCGGCTTCTTCCGCGAAAACGTCGTCGACAGGCTCGTGCGGCACAGCGAGAGTATCGACGTGCTCGTGGTCTGCGGCGACGACGGCGAACCACCGGCGGAGTTCGTAGGGAGCGACAATCAGGCATCCCGACTGCTCTCCGGCCTCGCCTATGCCACAGGGACGCTCGCGGCGATGACGGCGGCAGGCTGCTGGCTCTGGCCCTTCTTCGACACTAATGTCCTCTGCGTGGTATCGCTCCTGATCGTGGTGACATCTTCGATCTGGTTTGGCCGACGTTCCGGCATTATCGCCGTCGTCTTCGCGACGTTGCTCATCAATTTCTTCTTCTTGCCTCCGTACTACACCCTGGTCATCGCCAGCACGACCGACATCGTGTCGCTGGCGATCCTGTTGTCGGTGGGGCTGCTCGTGGCAGAACTGATGGTGCGGCTCAAGGTCCAGACAGCGATGGCCGTCGAACGCGAGCGGCGAACAGCCCGATTGCTGGATCACTCACGCAGCCTCGCTGTCGCGGCGGATAGCGAGGCCGCAGCGTCGGCGCTGACCGGATCGGTGGCCGCTGTCACCGACGCGAACGTCGTCGAAGTGCACCTGGCCGATCCGGAGCATGGCCTGCGTCTGGCATCCCACCGCGGCACGCTTATGGACCGCAACGCGCTGGCTGGCGTCGTCTCTTGGACGCATAAATCCGGCCGCAACGCCGGCTTGGGCACGGCTACGTTGCCCGGAGCGGTGGTCACGTGCTTCCCCATCCGTCATGGCGGTGAGTCGCTGGGCGTGCTGCTGCTCGCCTTCGATCCACCGCGGCCGCTCTCTCGTGACGAAACGGGCCTCGTGACGTCACTCGTCGAACAGACAGCGATCACGCTCTCCGGCCTCACGCATCCACGGCCTCCTATAATGCTGGGGGCGATTTCCACCACCGGTCTGTAGATACTACGCCAGCTGCCATGAATTGAATCCACGACCGTGCAACAAGCATAAGGAGAATTCCGATGTTGGCACTCGCGAGCACGAGCATGTCTATGTCCGCCACGATGGCCTCCCGGAGCACGCGGCCGACAGCCGCCCGGCAAGCATCCCTGACCCTGGGTTGTCTGGCTCTCGGTTGCCTGGTTCTCGTAGGCCTGTGTGGCATCGCTGGCGGCGAAGACACTCCAGCCAACCCGGCCGAGGTCTGCCCGGTGACGGGCCACGGCGGTGCGAAAACGGCCGCTGCCGGCCAGGCAGCCGCCCATGTCTACACGAATCGCGACTGGTGGCCGAACCAACTCGACCTCCAGATCCTTCATCAGAACTCTGCGAAGAGCAGTCCGATGGATCGGGATTTTGACTACGCCAAAGCCTTTCAGGCCCTCGACCTCGCGGCCGTCAAAAAAGACATCGCCACGCTGATGACGACCTCCCAGCCCTGGTGGCCTGCCGACTACGGCCACTACGGTCCCTTCTTCATCCGTATGGCATGGCACAGCGCCGGCACCTATCGCGTGGGCGATGGCCGGGGAGGTGCGGGCTACGGCACGCAGCGGTTTGCCCCGCTCAACAGCTGGCCCGACAACGCCAACCTCGACAAGGCCCGTCGCCTGCTCTGGCCGATCAAGCAGAAGTATGGCCGGGCACTCTCCTGGGCCGACCTGATGGTGCTGACGGGCAACGTGGCACTCGAATCGATGGGGCTCGAGACCTTCGGCTTCGGCGGCGGACGCGAGGATGTCTGGGAACCGCAGAACGACATCGACTGGGGTCCCGAGAGCGAGTGGCTTGGTGACAAGCGGTATACGGGCGACCGCCAGTTGGAGAAGCCCCTCGCCGCGGTTCAGATGGGCCTGATCTACGTCAATCCCGAAGGGCCCAACGGCAAGCCCGATCCGCTGGCCGCGGCCCGCGACATCCGCGAGACGTTTGCCCGGATGGCCATGAACGACGAAGAGACGGTGGCCCTCATCGCCGGCGGGCACACCTTCGGCAAGTCCCACGGCGCCGCGAGCCCGGTGGGCAATGTCGGCCCCGAACCGGAGGCGGCCGGCCTGGAAGAACAGGGTCTCGGCTGGAAAAACAGATTTGGCAAGGGAAACGCCGACGACACCATCACCAGCGGCCTCGAAGGCGCCTGGTCCACCACGCCGACCCAGTGGTCGAACGACTACTTCGATCATCTGCTCGGCTACGAATGGGAGCTGGTGAAGAGCCCCGCCGGTGCCTGGCAGTGGACGCCCAAGGATCCGGCGGCCAAAGGCACCGTGCCCGACGCCCACGACCCAGCGAAGTCGCATCCGCCGATGATGTTCACCACCGACATGGCACTGAAGGTCGACCCGGCCTACGCGAAGATCTCCCAGCGGTTCCGTGACGATCCAAAGGCGCTTGCGGATTCCTTCGCGCGGGCCTGGTACAAGCTGGTGCATCGCGACATGGGCCCCCATGCGCGGCTGCTCGGCCCGGAAGTGCCGCCGCCGCAGCTCTGGCAGGATCCAGTTCCCGCCGTCGATCACGACCTGATCACCGCCGAAGACGCCGCCACGCTCAAGCGGACGATGCTCGCCTCGGGCCTGTCGGTGTCTGATCTGGTCTCGACCGCCTGGGCATCGGCATCGACCTTCCGCGGATCGGACAAGCGGGGCGGCGCCAATGGCAGCCGGATCCGGCTTGCACCGCAGAAAGACTGGGCGGTCAACGAGCCCGCTCAACTCGCCGCGATCCTGGCGAAGCTCGAGAAGGTCCGCCAGGATTTCAACCAGGATTTCAACGCCGCACAGCCAGGTGGCAGGAAGAAAGTCTCGCTTGCCGACCTGATCGTGCTCGGTGGCTGCGCTGGCATCGAGGCGGCCGCCAAGAAGGCTGGCCGTGACGTGGTCGTGCCCTTCACTCCCGGCCGCACCGATGCCTCTCAGGAGATGACCGATGTGCAGTCGGTCGCCGTGCTCGAGCCGAAAGCCGATGGCTTCCGTAACTTTCTCAAGCCGGGGCAGGATCGATCGGCCGAGGAACTGCTCGTCGATCGGGCCCAACTCCTGACCCTGACCGCCCCCGAACTCACCGTTTTGGTGGGTGGCATGCGGGCACTTGAGACGAATCTGGGGGAGTCCCGACTGGGAGTCTTCACCACGCGGCCCGGGATGCTGACCAACGACTTCTTCGTGAACCTGCTCGACATGGGCACGCAGTGGAGGAAGTCGGCCGACGACGAACAGGTCTACGAAGGCCTCGACCGCATAACGGGCAAGGTCCGCTGGCGGGGAAGTCGAGTCGACCTCGTATTCGGCTCAAACTCGCAGTTGCGGGCGATTGCCGAGGTCTACGCCTCGCAGGACGGCGAAGAGAAGTTCGTCAACGACTTCGTCGCGGCCTGGACCAAGGTGATGAACCTCGATCGTTTTGATCTAAGATAGGCCATCGACTCTGTTGACTCGCGTTCAACCATCCAGAATTCTTCTCCCGAATCGCTTTCATGATGCAGTCCCTTTCCGGCCAGTCGTTCATCGGTTTTGCCCGCAGCCAGTCGACCGGCCCCTCCCAGCGGTGCGTCAATCCCGCCACCGCGACCGAGCTTCCGACCGACTTCTTTCAGGCCTCCTCCGCCGATGTCGAACAGGCCTGCGGCCTTGCCCTGGCCGCCGCCCCCGTGCTGGCGGCGCTGGCCGGCAAGCAGAAGGCTGCATTCCTGCGCGCGATTGCCAGCCGCATCGAAGCCGCCACGCCCGATCTCGTCGCTCGCGCCACGCAGGAAACCGCGCTTCCTGAAGCCCGCTGCCAGGGCGAGATCGGCCGCACGATCAGCCAACTCCGCCTCTTCGCCGATCTGGTCGAAACGGGCGACTGGCTCGATGCCCGCATCGAGACAGCCAACCCAGACCGCAAGCCGCTGCCCAAGCCCGACCATCGTTCGATGCTCCGTCCGCTCGGGCCGGTCGCCGTGTTCTGCGCCAGCAACTTTCCGTTTGCCTACTCCGTCGCTGGCGGCGACACCGCCTCGGCCTTCGCCGCAGGCTGTCCGGTCATCGTCATGGCCCACCACGCCCACACCGGCACGGCCGAGATCATGGGGGGGCTGGTGGCAGATGCCGTTCGCGCCAGTGGATTGCCCGAAGGGACATTCTCCATGCTGATGGGGAGTGGCCGCGTCATCGGGCAGCAACTCGCCAAGCATCCCGCCATTCGTGCCATCGGCTTCACGGGATCCCGCGCGGGAGGGCGGGCCCTGATGGATACCGCCGCCGCGCGGCCGGTGCCGATTCCCGTCTACGCGGAAATGAGCAGCGTCAATCCGGTGGTGCTCCTGGAGGGGGCGATCGCCTCGCGGGCCGATGCCATTGCCATGGGCTTAGTTGGCTCCTGCACCCTGGGTGTCGGTCAGTTCTGCACACAGCCGGGTATCGTCATCCTCGAACGCACGGCAGCCGCGAAGGCATTTGTTGAGCGATTCAGCCAGCTCTTCACCGAAGCAGCGGAGGGCACGATGCTCACCGCCGGCATCCATCAGGCGTATACCCAGGGAGTCGCCGCTCGGACCGGGCACGCCGGCGTGACCGTTCTGGCTCGCGGCCCATCGAGCGGCCAGCCCAACCGTGCCACGCCGACGCTCTTTGCGGCCGACGCGAAGGCATTCGTTGCGGACGCGGGTCTCCAGGAGGAGATCTTTGGACCATCTTCGCTCATCGTCTGGTGTGAAAACGCACGCGAGCGCGAGCAGGTCGTCGCGGCCCTCCATGGCAGCCTGACGGCAACCATTCATGCGACCGATGCCGAGCTCGCCGCGAACACCGCCCTGATCGCTCAGCTGGAGGCCATCGCCGGTCGGGTCGTCGTGAACGGCTTTCCCACCGGCGTGGAAGTGTCGCACGCCATCGTGCACGGCGGTCCCTACCCGTCGCTCTCGGATGGTCGCACCACCTCCGTCGGCTCCAACGCCATCTACCGCTTCACACGACTCGTCTGCTACCAGAACTTCCCCGATGCCGCCCTCCCTGCCGAACTGCAAGGGGCAAACCCGCTGGGGATCTCGCGGCTCGTGAACGGCGTCCGCCAGTCCGGCTCCGTGTAACACCTCCTCACCGCACGGGCCCATGGGCTCCTGCATCAACGCCTCATGTCTCCTCGCGAACTCCAGACAATCCTCTCGGCGGGCCTGCTCTCGTTTCCGATCACCGACTTCACCGCCAGCGGTGACTTCAACCCCAGCGGGTATGCCGATCGCCTGCGATGGCTGGCCCCGTATGGTGCCTCGGCGCTGTTCGCCGCGGGCGGCACGGGGGAATTCTTCTCGCTCGAACCAGGGGAATATTCCTCGGTCATCAAGACCGCCGTCGACACATGCGACGGCCTCGTCCCGATCCTTGCCGGCGCCGGCGGTCCGACCCGCGTGGCGATTCAGTACGCCCAGGAGGCCGAGCGTCTCGGCGCCAAGGGGATCCTGCTGCTGCCGCATTACCTGACCGAGACGAATCAGGACGGCGTCGCAGCGCACGTCGACCAGGTCTGCAAGTCGATTCGGCTTGGGGTCGTGGTCTACAACCGAAACGTCTGCCGCCTGCAGCCGCACCATCTCGAGAAGCTGGCCGACAGCAATCCCAACCTCATCGGCTACAAGGACGGTCTCGGCGACATCGAGCTCATGGTCTCGATCCGCCGCCGCATGGGTGACCGCTTCAGCTACCTCGGCGGACTGCCGACCGCGGAGGTCTATGCCGCCGCGTACAAGGCCATGGGCGTGCCGGTCTATTCGTCGGCTGTCTTCAATTTCATTCCCCAGACCGCGATGGACTTCTACCACGCGGTCGCGAAGGACGACGTCGCCACGCAGAACCGCCTGCTCGACACCTTCTTCCTTCCCTACCTCGACATTCGCAACAAAGCCGCCGGCTATGCCGTGAGCATCATCAAGGCTGGCGCCACGATCGTTGGCCACGACGCGGGCCCGGTCCGCCCGCCGTTGACCGACCTCAAGCCCGCCGAGGTGGAGCAGCTCGCGTCGCTGATCGCCGCAGCGGGTGTGACGTGAGTTTCGTCCGCCTCCGCGCCCCGGTTCCCCAGCCTTCCCTGAGCAGAAACCGTGCCCTCCACGAACGAACCACCGAACGACTGCCTGCGCACCGCCGTCTCGAAGGTGAAGTGGCGGATCCTGCCGTTGTTCATCGTGATGTTTATCGTGAACTACGTGGACCGGGTGAACGTCAGTTTCATCAAGGAACACCTGACGCTTGACCTCGGCCTGAACGACGAGGCGTTTGGCTTCGGCGCCGGCCTGTTCTTCATCGGCTACGCCCTGTTCGAGGTGCCCTCGAACATGATGCTCCAGTGGCTCGGGGCGCGACGCTGGCTGGCGATCATCGCCCTGCTCTGGGGGGCCTTTGCTACCTGCATGGCCTTCGTGCACACGGCGCAGGAGTTTTACTGGCTCCGCTTCTTCCTCGGCGCCGCCGAGGCCGGTTTCTTCCCTGGCGTGATCTACTTTTTCACCCGCTGGCTGCCTTCGTCCGAACGCGGCAAGGCCATCGCGCTGTTTCTGAGTGGTTCGGCGATCGCGTCGATCATCTCCGGGCCGCTCTCCGGCTATCTCCTGCAGTTCGAGCCCTCCGGACTCAAAGGCTGGCAGTTCATGATCGTCGTCGAAGGCGCTGTCTCGATCGCTCTGGCCATCTTCACCTGGGTCTGGCTCGATTCGACCCCCGGCGATGCTCGTTGGCTTTCCGATCAGGAGCGACTCGCCCTGACGGACACGCTCCAGTCGGAAGCACACGCCGTCAGGCAGCGGCCTGAACTCAGCGAAATCCTCAAGAGTGCCGTGCAGCTCGCGCTCTTCTGCCTGATCTATTTCGCCATCCAGTTGACCATCTACGCCGCGACCTTCTGGCTTCCCACGATTATTCGGTCGATGGGAACGCTCAGCGACATGCAGGTCGGCTGCCTGAATTCGCTGCCATGGATCATTTCCATCGTCGGGATGTATCTCGCCGCGGCGGGAGCGGCCCGCTGGAAACATCAACAGGCCTGGGTCGCCGGAGCCCTGCTGATCGCCGGCGTGGGCATGCTGCTTGCCACCGTCGGCGGTCCGCTCTTCGCGTTCATCGCGATCTGTTTCGCCGCTCTTGGATTCAAGTCGGCCGCGTCGCTCTTCTGGCCGATCCCGCAGGGCTACTTCGACGCCCGCGTCTCCGCCGTGGCGATCGCGCTGATCAACTCGATTGGCAATCTGGGCGGCTTTGTCGCCCCCTACACCTTTGGCGTGCTCAAGCAGCAGACCGGGTCGATCCAAGGCGGGCTGTATGGTCTCGCCGTGACGAGTGTCCTTGCGGCAGGCCTGGTCTTCTTTGCGCGCACCACACCCAAAACATCGCACGGACGTCTTTCTTGAAAATGACCCCCATCATCGAAACGATTCGCGTTGTGCCGGTCGCCGGTCATGACAGCATGCTGCTCAACCTGAGCGGGGCACACGGGCCGTTCTTCACCCGCACGATCGTCCTGATCACAGACAGCTCCGGTCATACCGGTCTCGGTGAGGTGCCTGGCGGTGAGAAGATCCGGCAGACGATCGAGGACGCGGCGCCCTTTTTCATCGGACAGGAGATCGGTCGCTACGAAGAGCTGCTCGCGGCCGTCGGCGAGGCCTTCTCCGATCGGGATGCCGGCGGTCGTGGACTGCAGACGTTTGACCTCCGGGTGACGATTCATGCGGTCACGGCTCTTGAGTCTGCGGTCCTCGACCTTCTCGGCCAGCATCTGGGCAAGCCCGTGGCAGCTCTGCTCGGCACGGGCCAACAGCGGTCCGAGGTCGAGATGCTCGGCTACCTGTTTTTCATCGGCGACCGACACCGGACGACGCTCGGATACCGCGACGAAGCCGACTCACCGCATGCCTGGCATCGTCTCCGGAATGAAGAAGCCCTGACGCCGGAGAGCATCGTCCGTCAGGCCGAGGCCGTCCAGGATCGATATGGCTTCCAGGATTTCAAGCTCAAGGGGGGCGTGTTCCGTGCGGCCCACGAAATCGAGGCCGTGCGTGCGCTTGCCGCCCGCTTTCCGCAGGCTCGCATCACCCTCGATCCAAACGGCGCCTGGCGTCTCAAGGACGCCATCGAGGTCTGCCAGAACCTCCACGGCGTGCTTGCCTACGCCGAGGATCCCTGCGGCGCAGAGGATGGCTTCTCCGGGCGTGAAATCATGGCCGAGTTCAAACAAGCCACTGGACTCCGTACGGCCACGAACATGGTCGCCACCGACTGGCGGCAGTTCGGGCACGCCCTGAAACTCGAGGCTGTGGATATCCCGCTCGCCGACCCGCACTTCTGGACGATGCGGGGTTCGGTCAGAGTCGCGCAGGTCTGCAAAGAACACGGACTCACCTGGGGTTCGCACTCCAACAACCATTTCGACATCTCGCTCGCCATGTTCACGCACGTCGGTGCCGCTGCGCCGGGAGATGTGACCGCCATGGACACCCATTGGATCTGGCAGGAAGGGCAGCGGCTCACCAAGGAGCCGCTGCAGATCAGGGGCGGCAGGATCACTGTCCCGGCGAGGCCGGGCCTCGGCATCGAAATCGATCCGGCCCAGCTTGAAGCTGCCCACCAGCGCTACCGCACACTCCCCACCGGCTCACGCGACGACGCCGTCGCCATGCAGTTCCTGATTCCTGGCTGGACGTTCGACCACAAGAAGCCCTGCATGGTTCGGTAGGGCCGGATCACCGGTGACCTGGCTTCCCCGCCCAGGTGCGGATGCTGACGTTGAATCTCCTCGGCATCCCAATGATGGGCGATCCTGTCGAGCGCGCGGCCGCCGGCGAGGCTGGCATCGCAGTCCGCGTTCAGATCAGTTCGACAACAGATTGCCCGGAGTCGAAGGCGGCGACGATCGTGTCGAAGGACGACGAGAATGCCGCAATCAGGGCTTCGTTTCGGCAGTTGCCCAGCCGTACCCACAGGAACCGCCCTGCGTCACCTGGCTGGTTGGTCAGGTAGAGAAAGTCCTCGTCCTTGCTGACGACGATTCGGTCATGGGCGAGCGCCCGCGCCCACAGAGCACGGTCGTCAAGCAGGTGAAGTCCGCTCTCGAAAACGTGTTCTGCGTCATGTCCACGGTCGCGGAGCCAACGGGCCAAGGAAGGAGGCAACTGGTTGTCAACCAGAAACCTCATGCGACCTCAACGACGACATGGTTCGTCTGCTGGGCGGCGTAGGCGATGGCGGCGAGGATGTCGTCCCGCTCGAGACAGGGATAGTCCACCAGGATTTCCTCGATTGAGGCCCCGTTGGCGAGGAGTTCGAGGACGTCACATACGCGGATGCGCATGCCCCGAATGCAGGGCTTCCCGCCGCACTTTCCTGGCTCGATCGTGATCCGCGAGTGGGTTGTAGTCATCGTACCCGCAGTATACCTCGGGACTGGCTGGCGAGTCATGCCTCACGACCCGCCCACCGCTTCTTTGGGATGGAGGTGTTGCCCGCGAGAATCACAGCGGGAGAAACTCCACCCGATTCCGCATGTCATCGAGCGAGATCCGCGTGGCAATGAGTCCCCTGGAGTTTCGCTCGAATCGTAGATGAACCCTGCTGGGCCGCAAGCCTGTCCACGTCGCTCAGTTGCTCACGAATGTCGGCATCGAAGGGTTCTTGGTGGTCGTGGTAATACGTGAGGGCCGCATAGATCTGACTCAGTGTCAGATGGGGGTGCTGTCGCTGGATTTCCTCCGCATCCCAGTGGTGGGCAAGACGGTCGAGAGCGATCTCTATGACTTTCGTGCGGGTGCCTTCGACAAACGGCGGACCGGCGGGAGAAATGTCGATGTGCGGGTATGAGACCGTTGCCATAGGGGGGAGACTCCAGATCATGGCACCATGCAGAACCGATGCTAAATATTCTACCCAGCAGTGGCACCACCCACCCACAAATCATCAAAAACAACTAGGCCCGGTGTGATTCGAACACACGACCAAGGGATTATGAGTCCCCTGCTCT
>JBBAVO010000048.1:0-15863 GCA_040397635.1 Pirellulales bacterium | reverse complement strand
TGGCGTCCTTGTGGGCCACCCCGATTTCGCGCTGCGCAGCTGCGAGCGCCTTGGCGATTGCGCCGATGGTTGGGCTGGTGTTCATGCCCCCACCTCCCCGTACATCCAGCCAGTTCGCGGGTCGATGTCGGACAGCGGCAGGCCATCGTCGGCCAGTTCAGACGGTTCAGGACGTTCCATGTCAGTGACTCCAAACCACACAACGGAGAGGGTGCGGACGGCCCGTAAAACCGCCCGCAGGAGTCAAATTCAACGTCCCTTTTCTACGTCCGCGTTTTGCGATAACTAACGTAACCCCTTGTTATCGCGTAACTTAACACATATTACCGGACGCATTTCTAGCCTGAAACCGAGGCTTCGAGACGTTGCACGTGACCCTAGTTACCAACGGTGTGGACGTTGGTTATTACTAGATATCGACGATCTTCGGTTTTGTCTACAGGTCCGCGCTCGGATTATCCAAGTTTCCGCGGTTTCCGCAGCACCTTGTAGGTGCCGACGTCGTAACGCCGACCCACTTGCCCTGGGGGCACGACTCGCTAGCCAGTCGCACCTTGGCACCAGTGAAGCAGCCACAAACCTTGCACCGGCCGCAGTCGTGTTCCTCGCACGCCAGGCATGTAGCCCATCGTTCCTGCACCACCTCGACCGAAGCAGCTTGTACTCCCAAAGCCGCCTTGGCCACACCGACAGCGCCCTTGATTAACCGGCTACCGTCGCCTTTTCGCCAATGGACGTTCACGGTGTCACCCTATTGAGAATTAGCGTCGGCGGAAAGCCGAACTGCAAGCCGATATCTCTCGATACCTCGAAGGTCGTGCCAGAACGAAAACATGCGCAGTCGACTTCATTCAAGGCTTCGTAAGTTGCTGCTTTCCACTGTCCGGTAGACCCATACAGAACCGGATACAGCAGCGTCAACTCACAAGCCTGCGCAGGAACGTACCCATTGAGAATCGACCACTCAGGTCGATACAGGAACGGAGGCAAAATGAACGCGAGAGAACTGCACCGCACTGTGTGCAATTTGAACCCCCTCGTCGGTCTGCCAAGCAGTGCGTTGTCGTACAGTTTTTCATCGTCGCAGGAACGATAAACCGCAAAGAAGATGTTTTGCACCTGTTGCGCCGCGGCAATTGCTCCGACAGTTGAATAGCTCGTCAGGCCCAGCGGTGTATAGGTCTGCGCCACACGCACCCGAACAGTCAGTTCACTTTGGCAGCAACAGTCTGTGGGCGTATCACATTCTGTGTAGGCGCGAGCAGCATCTGTTAGTGGACGATTCGTGCAAACGTCTCCGTCGGTGCATCCTGCATAGGTGGCGACCCTGTGCCTGTACCCCTCAATGCGCACATCGTTGTTGGTTGTCGTAAAAGTGAATTGTGAACCTAGCAAGCCGTTCCAGTTTGCAGTCATGGTTGCGACTGTTGGGTTTGGATCGCTTACTATCAAACCCGGTTGAACTGCAACGGCATTAATCAGCCAGGGCCAGCAATTGCACTCATTGCCCTTCACCCAAAACGTTGGCGTGACACATTCACCTTCCGGCTCATCCCATGCCGTCGGCGTGCACTGGCATCCAGTTTCGCATGCGCCGCCTGGAACACAATTGCCCGAAACGCAAACGCGCGAATTATGTTCGTCGCAGTTTGATGGGACTGGTGTGAGTACAAAATTGACCCGCACCGCGCTGTACTCATCGAGTTCGGTTCCGCAGGGAAAAGAAGTCAGCTCGACCGCGTGCTCCTCAATCACTAAGTTGTTGCTACCACTAAGCGTTGGCTCATTAGAAACTGGGTCGATTGCGTTGCCGCAGTAGCTGAAAAAGTTGCCGCAGCCGATGCAGTCCGCATCAATTGGGAAGCAGCCACCCTCTTCTGTGTTGATGCAATACAGGCCGCCGAAATCGACCCCCGGCACGCCGGAGTTACCTACGCCTGGCAATCCACCCAAACGCACGTTGACGTTTGTCACGGCAGTGTTGATCCGCACCTTGCCGGTATAGCCAGGGAAATCCACCGTGTATGAAAACGGCTGCGAAGGGTTGGGGGGCGTGTAATCGCCGGGGAGACATGTACAGGCTTCTCCACCGCCACCGCCTCTACCGCAGCAGCACGACCGCGTGAGCATTCAGACCTTCTGCTTCTTTGCGAGCCACACGCCGACGCCGACGCCGAGGAGGCCCAGCATCAGGCCGAACCAGACCGAACCCAAAAACGATGAGAGCGAGGCGAGCATCATGGTTTGCGCTTCCTTTTCCGGCTAGGTGTGCGGATCGGCGCGGCACGCCGGAATGCCGCGTCGAAGGTTGGATCGGCCCGGCGCAGCTCTGCGACGGCCGCCAGCGCTTGGTCCGGGGTCAGGTCGATGAGGCTAGCCGTCAGTTCGGCCGCCTTGCGTTCGGTCGGCGTCACGATGCCCAACCAGCACTTGATGAACCTGCCGACCCCCGTGTGCCAAATGAGGAACACGATGCCGAGCACGGCCAGGGCGATGCAAACCCAGACAACGGGGGCCACCCACCAGGGCACTTGGTCCTCCACGCCTGTCAACGCCATGTAGATCAGGTCCACGGCGTCGATAATACGTGCTTGCTCGCCCTGACCGGCTACGGCTTCGGTCTTGATGACTGGCAGACTCGGCTGCGGCGCGTCGGCCTCGACCGCGATGCGCTCGAACCGCTGACCGCTTGAGTGTGCCAACCGTCGCACCTCGGTCGTGTTGGACGCGATGCGCTCGGACGGGCCTGCGCAGCCGGTCAGTACAACCGCAACCAGTAGCGCAGCTCTCACGGCTCCTCAGGCTCCGCGAAGGTCGTGCCGTCGTACGTCCACCCGATGCCGCACGCCTGACCATCGGCGAGTGCCACGGCATCGGAGCCCGCTGGCGGTGCCCACGATGCCGAGCCATCCCATAGCACGACATTGTCCACCACGCCGCCGATCACGATTGCCCATCGCATCGCTCGCCTCCTAAAAATAGGTCGTAATGATGACATAGCCGGGTGCGCCATTGCCCCCAGCCCCGCTCGTCGTGCCGTTCAGGCTCGCGCCGCCGCCGCCGCCACCACCGCCATAGTTGCCGCCGTTGCCACCGTTGCCCGGCGTAGTTGCGTGACCTCCCCCGCCGCCACCGCCAGTCCCGACAACACCGTTGCTAGCACCGTTCGATCCGTTCGCACCGGCAGCACCTCCCGGGCCGCTGCCGTTGAAATGCGCTGTACGCGATCCGTTGCCACCGGCTGAAGCCGCGTTGCCGCTGGTGATTCCGCCGCCCCCTCCGCCGCCGCTCGCGCCCTTCGTGAATCCAGCCGAGTTGCTGCCAGCAACGTGATTACCTTGGCCTCCCGCGCCGCCGTCATAAATGCCCGCTGTAGTTGCTCCACCAGCCGCGCCGCTGGTCGTTTGGCCGCCGCTTCCGGAGTTTCCGACACCAGTCACGGCGATATCGCCTGCGCCGATCGTCGTGCCCACTCGCGACTCCCCGCCTGCTGTTCCGTTGTTGCCGTTTGTGTCATCGACTAGCACGCCAGCCCCGCCCGTGCCTCCTGCACCAACCGTCACATAGAGCGTGCTCGGCAGAGCCGACGCGGGAAAGTTCTGCACGTTGATCGCACATCCACCACCACCGCCTCCTCCCGATCGATGGGTAGCGGCAGATCCGCGCCGCCCACTTCCGCCGCCACCACCCCCACTGATCACCCACATATCGACGTATGCCGCTTCTGTTGGCTTCGTCCATGTGCCGCTCGACGTGAATACATCGACCTTGGCCTTGCGACCGTCAATCTTGGCAATCGTGCCGCCGTCAAGCTCGAAGTACAAAGCGCCGTCCGCCGTGTTGATTGACGGTTCACCTACCACCAGTTGCGCAACGGTTGGGACCGCTCCTGGGGTGCTCGAGCGCTTAAAGCGTATTTGGTCCGGCATTAGAACGTGCCCCCATCAATTGTGATTAGGATGTTCGATGGGCACTCGCCATCGAGCGCGTTCATGCGTTCAAACAGAACGATTGAGGTGCCGTCAGTCTTGTAGGTCACGAAACCGTGCACCAACGTATCCAAGGGCACAGGCTGAACCGTGTATCCACTAGCAGAAGCTCGGACAACATTAACACCACCGGCTGCGAAAAACGCTGTATTTCCGAACTCCGCTAGGTTGTAACCGCTGACTTCCGTTAGTTCAGTAAGCCCGGCGTCCTCAATACCGGGCGCTGCGGCTGTGGTTGGCTGCGCTTTTCGCAAAATGTACAGCCATCGATTCGCAGAAATGGCAGGAGTCGAAACACCGTAAACCCTGAACAGGTGCCAGGTCGTTTTCACCTCTGCCTGCATCAGCAGGCGCTGCAAACCATCTCTGTTCCGCGTTACGAAATCAGCGGCAGTCGTGATGAGGTTTTGCGTCTGAGCAGAAACCCCCATAGGGCCGAGAAGATTGGATCCGAGAAATGAGGTCATACCCAGGCCGGTTCGACGGTGGTCAGTTGATTCAGGATCTCAGTGGGCAGCACATTTCCAGCCTGATGGAATGCACCTTTCAACTCGTAAGGTTGGAACCAAACAGCGCGATTAGTCACCTTGATAGTTGATCCGCCAAGGGATTGCGTTGAGTCGTTCCAAACCGAACCATCAACCGGGTTGCGCAGGGAGACTTGTTCCAAATGCCCCCAGGGATCATTGATGAACGTAAGCACGTTCATTTTCACCTGGTCGGAAACGTAGCGCTGTTCGTATGCGCTGAACAACAATGCGCCCGAAGAGAAGCCTAGCCATTGCTGACTATTGCGCCGATTGACGTACTGCGCTGGGTTCGCTGGATAGTTGGTATATCGAATCGTTGCCGCCTCATGCTCGAGGTACTCGATCCTCACGACGTCCTGACTAATTTGGTATTGGATCGGGTTACCCATCACGTTGGTAACTGTTCCGCCAGCAATCAACGTAGCGGACGGCCATGTGACATCGAAATCAGCTGGGAATGAGGCGCTACTAGGACGAATGTACTGAGCCACTGTCCTGTTTTGCGTTTGCGTAGAAATCTTGAGTCCAGCGTATGGCGACTCGCCCAGAATCGGAGCTTTTGCGGTTTGCGTAACCAAATAGGTGTTCGGCCTATTTGGTGCTGGCGTCACTCGCAAATCAGTGACAATCATCTGAGCTAGACCAGCGTCCACTGCCGACGTCGACAGTCTCTTGCCAATTCCGTAAATGGCGTTAAACGGTACGTTCTCAGCCTGAATCGACTTCCAAACATTCCAAACATCTTCCCCAGTCCCGTTGTAGCTGGGAGTGTTTTGAGCTATCAAAAACTGGGTGACCAGCGTGCACTCCGCTGGTTCCACACCAATAGACAGGAACTGCTCGGAATGCAGTTTGGTGATGACCCATGCCATTAGCGCGTCCCCCTTGTGTTTCGCTCGATCTCGAGCAGCGCGTAGGTCTGCCGTTCGAGCTGCATGCGCGTGCCCTCAAACGACCCGATGTCTTGGCTCGCCATTGCCAGCCCGGCTTGGTTCCTTGTCTCGCCGAGGTTGTAGGCGGCTTGGTTGGCTTGCGACATTTCTCCAAAGCCATACGCGCCTGCAATGTTGCCAGACATCAACTCTGAGAATCGAGCGCCCTGCGCTTGGATGTTGCCCTCGACGGCCCGGACGATGTTTGCCATGAATTTGCCTGGCTCGGTTACAAACGACGTCAGCGAACGTCCCGCCGAGGTTGATGGCCCTTGCGCCATCAGCCCGGTCATAATTTCCTCCTCTGCCTTGAGCCTCATTGAGCGGGCAGCAGGTTCGTCCATGCCAGCCGCCACCATGCGTTGGCCCACCTGCATCTTGCGCAGGTCGGCGCTGATTTGCGCCTCGTGCATCTTGTGCGAAAACGGAAACATCAGTTCGTCGCGGACCTTGCGGGCCTCAGCGTGCGCCTGCATGACGTTGCTGATGAAACCAATCATCGGCATGGCCATAGCCGCGCTGACCGAACTGCCGATGCGGTTGGTCACTCCGCGCAGCTTCTCAAGTTCGCCAGTGACCTGCTGACCTGCCTTGCGCAGGCCAGTTACGTCGGCGTCGATTCCGATTGAGAGTCCGAGCTTCGCCATACCGCCACCTTTTTTAGGGTCGCCATCCAGTCAGCCTGGCGCGGCTTGCGCCAAGGTTCCACAATCCGTTCCGGCTGCCCAGTCAGCCGGTACGCCACGACCGCGAGGAGGTGCTCTATGCGGTCCTCTGCGGTCCACTCCAAGGGTTTGCCATCACCCCCTTCATCAGCGCCGTGGCAACGTGAACGTCCAGGCTGTTGCCGCCGGGCACACCATCGATCCGAGTGCAGTTCTCGAGCACGAACGTCTGCTTGGCGTCCTCGTCGAGCTGCTCGAGTTTGCGCCACTCGCCAACCGTCAGCGGCCGGACCTCGAGCAGCGCCGGGTGCCCGGCGAGCGCCTCGTCAGTGAAGACGCGCCACATCAAGCTTGCCCCACAGTGATTTGGCCCGTGAACTGCCACGACACCGATGCAGACTGCACTGCGTCGTTCGACCAGGACGGGTTGTAGCCGGTAATGATCGCCGAGCCGCTGAAATCGACGCCGCCCGTGGCGCCGCCATTCGCAGCGATGGCGACCGAAATTGAGGACGTAGTAGGCGTGGCACCTGCGAACTTCTGCGCCAAGAGCAGCGCCGTCGCGTTGTCCATGTGGATCGTCGCCGAGCCGGTGACCACCGGCCTACCCTGAATTGCCACCGACAGCGCGCTGTTCAACGGTGTCGCATCGACCGCCGTGCTTGAGGCGGTAATGCTGATATCGGTGGCATCGACGGCGGTGCCGCTGAAGCTGATCGTTGTGCCATTGCTGATAACTGCCATGCTTAGCCTCCTGTTGCCCAAATGCGGTAGGTCTGACGAACCACACGCGGGCCGTCGTCGCCACCGTCCTGATCCTCCATGCGCTCGACGTCCTCGCCGTCAGTCCCGGACCAACGAATCTGCGTGCCATCGACTACGCCGTAGCTTGTGTTGTCGTTGAGAACGTCCGACACAACCGCCGCCAGCGCTCGAGCGCCTGACAGGGTCGTGGCAATGCAGTCGACTGCTATTGAGAACTCAGCCAGTGACGTTGTCCCGGTTAGCGTGCGCACCGGTGTGCGGCTGTCGACGCTGTAGACGATGGCAGGCAGCGCCGTTCCCTCGCGGCGCCATTCCGGGCTGATGCGATTGCTGACCAGCGCGGTGACGGCGGCATCGTCGCTCAGGCGTCGGCGTACAGCGGTCTCAATGCTCACGACTTCCTCGCCTTCAGCCGCGCCTTGCGGACAAGGTCGTCGAATTGCTGTTCAATGACCGTCGCGAGGTCTTCTTGCAGCACCCTGGTTGGGAACTGCGCCGCCGTCAGTTTCCTGATGCCCCAGCCCGGCTTGGCGTCCACGATTGGAGCGATGTAGCTTCGAGGCTTGCGCTTGTAACGCATGCCCGCCCGTGCGGTCGTCTTCAGCCCACGGGTATCGCCCATCGATTGGATGACGGCGCTAGCCGCCTTGCGGAGGCTTGGCTGGCTGCCGTAGGAGCGGTGCGTGGCACCATGTCCACTCCAATTTGCCTTGTACGTCGTGGCGAGGCGCTTGAGGCTGCGCCGCAGCAGCTGCTTGTACAAGTTGCGGCTGACCCGGTCTGGCAGCTCGTAGAACACCCGTTCGGCCCGCAGGAACTGCTCTGACGCCCTGGCGCTGGCACCGGCGCGGTAGACCCCGACAGTCTCGGCTGCGTTGACCTGCCGCCGCATGAAGCGCTCGTAGTTGCGAAGGTGCTCCGGCTCGTTGAACGTCTGGCCGCGGCGGAAGCTCATGCCGTCACCTCGAGCGCCTCAATGTGCAGTTCCATGCGCCGCAGGTCGGGATCGACGACGCCCGTCAGTTCCAGCGTCCGGTCGGTCTTACCAGTTTCGCGCAGCAGGATGCGGCTTTTGATCGTGACCGAGTCGATCCACGGGATGACGATGCGGTAGGCGGTCTGCCCCTGCGTGACGTCGACCGCGTCGACGCTACGCCCGTCCGCGCTTTCGATGTAACCCAGCACGGTCGCCGCCGTCGACCACGTCTTGGTCCCCTGACCGTAAGAATCCACGGTCGTGGTGTAGTTCTGCACCGCCATTTCGTGGCGGAACATGCCACGCGGCGTCATGCGATCGCCCTTTCCTTGAGCATGGCGAGCAGCATCTGTTGGGCCTTTCCCTCGATGGCGCCGGTGCTGTCGCCGCGGTCCGCGTACAGGCGGGCGCACAGCTGAAGGACAAGCATGTTGATGTAGTGATCGCCGACCAGCGTTGTCCAGTTGATGGCCACGGGCCGCGTGTATTCCTCGTCGACGAGGACGGCTAGCCGCTCACCATCCCAGTGCTTTTCCGGCGTGACGGTCTGCACCACGGCGTCCTCATCGGTGTAGACCATCTGCAACGTGCCAGCCGTGTTGACCGGCTGAATCGGCAGCACGATCCAGACGTCGCCCTCCTCGGACACGGTGTAGGTGCGCTCGAGCGCCTGCACCGACAGGCCGGTAGTCCGCTCGACGGTTTCGCGGGCCGCTGGAAGCAGGATCGTGCCTATGTACGTGTCATCCTGCGTGTGGAACACGCGCAGATGCGTCTTGACGTCGTTGGTCGTGAGTGCTGGCATGGGAAAGGCGGGTAGGAGGTTTCCCCCCTACCCGCCCGGGGTCACTGGCTGATGTCAGGCCGTGCCGCAGGTGATCACGCCGCCAGCGTATGAGTCCACAATCTGCGCATCGCTGCGCATGACGGACTCGTAACGCACCTCGCCGTTGATCGAGCGGATGTACGGGTTGACGCGGAAGGTCACGTTGGTGCGATCCACAATGCGGTAGGCGCGCTTCAGGTCACCAAAGAAGATGACGGTCTTGTCAGTTGCGCCGCCGAAGGTCGGAGCGAACTCCGTCAGGTAGACGGGCTTGCCAAAGATCATGCCCACGCCGCCGTCCTTGAGGAAATTGCCAGTCATGCCGTCGTAGATGTACTTGCCGACGGACCCTCCAGCACCATCACGATCGTCGAGCAGCTGCACCCAGGTCTGCGGATTCATCACCCATGACGCGTTGGCCAGGTAGCCGGGTCGGATGGCTCCGTACAGCTGGATCACTTCGTTCCACGACTGCACCGTGGTATTGCCTGCGGTGTAGATGTTGGTCTGCCACCGGGCTTCGCCGAAGATGCCCTGCTCCTGGGCACTGCCAGTACCTACTGCGTGCTTTTGGGAACGGTACTTCGCGTGGGCGCGTGCGTGGTCATCAACGACCTGGGCAGCGACATCGACGACGGAATCGTTGAGCAGTTCCTCAGTGACGTCGGTGTAGGCAGCCGCCTTGTACGCGACGAACGACTTCTTGGTCATCGACAGATCGGACGCACTGTACTCGCCCGATTCGCCGACGGCAGTGACCGTGGTGCGGTTTGCGATGACTGGGATGTCGAGGTTGGTCGGGAACAATTGCGTCGTCGCAAGCGTGCGAATCGGGTTGTCCCAGTCGAGGAACTTGACGAACTCGCCAGTCTGCTGCGTGACGGTCGAGTTGCCTCCGGCGGTGGAGGTGGTGATGTTCAGCGTCCGCATGTCGATGTCGAGCGGAGTACCGTCGCGGCGCGACATGTGATCAGCGAACTTGCGCATGTCAAAACGCATCGGGCCGTTTCGGTTCTCGGGACGTGCGACGATCGCGTTGCTCTTGGCCTTGATGGCGTCGAGACGGCCGCGCACGGCCATGCCCTCGAGCTGCGCGTCAATGCCGCGGATTTCCTCCTCGGCAGCGTCGAACTTCGAAACGGAGTCGACGCTGTTGGTGGTGGCCAGTTCCTCGCACGCAGCGACGAGCTGCGCACGCTTCTCAAGCAGTGCATCACGGTTCATTTCTTCAGTTCTCCTAGCCGCAGCCGCAAGTACCGGCCAACGAGGCCAGTGTGGTGTGAGAACGCCCGTACCGCGGCCGCGGTCGCCTCATAGGCGGGCGTGTGAACAAGACTGATTTCGTACAGGCGGGCGCTCAGGACGCTGCGGCGGTTGCCCCGCCACTCGTCCTTGTCCGCCACAAACCCGAACGACATGTGCTGGTAGATGCCGTCGCGCAGGAGCACGCGCATGTCCTGCCCGTCGCGTGTGTCGGGCAGCTGCGCACGGAACGACACGCCGCGCTCGCCCTCCTCGAGCACAAGCGTGCCGCTGCGCGTGTCGGCGAGCACACGCCCACCGTCGTGCTCAACCAACATGGCGACGTTGCGCTTGCCGATGTCCTCGGCGAAGGCCCCGCGTTCGATCGTCTCGATGAACGGCAGCGGCTGGCTGTCGGTGCCGTAGGGGATGGCGAGACCGCTGACGGTGTTGCCGTCGACCTCGGCGCGGCACTCGATGCTGCGACGGTCAATCTGCATCGGGCGACTCGCTTTCTTCGTCCTCGCGGTCGCCGTTAACCTCAGCCTGGCCGGCTGCGGTGTCCAGGCGCTGCATGAGTTCGTCGGCCATGGGGTCCTTGACCGGCTGCATGCCGATGAACCACCGGGCGTCGTTAGGGGTCAGGATTCCGCCCATGACGAGCTTGGACAATTCCTTGGCGGTGTCCCGCATCGTGCCGCGTAGCAGTTCCTGTAGGTCGTGCTCGACCCGGTAGCCGGGCAGCAGCTTCGCCATCAGTTCGGCCTCGATGCGCCGCGCCCAGGGGCGCAGGGTCTGGTCGACGAGCGCCCGCTGCGCGTCGAGCGTGACCTGTGTGCCACTTTCTGTCGCAGCGAGGAACGACAGCGGGATGTTCAGTGCGCGGGCGATTTCGCCCATTGCTGCCGTCCGGGCGTTCGTCAGCGCGGACAGGTCATCGGAACCGCTGACGCCCTCGATGCTGCCGCCGCCGTCGATGATCAGCGGCTCGCCTGAGCCGTTGGCCCTCGAGTGCTTCGCCTTCCACGCCAACAGGATCGACTGCTTGGCTTGCTCGCTGATCGGCGTGGGGAACTTGAACGCCAGCCGACGGGTCGTGCCCGTCGCGGCCATGGTGGCAGCCCACTGATCGAGGTTGGCGATCAGCTCAAGCTGCGTGCGGCACTTGTCCAGCGGGCTTTCGCCGATGAAAGCCCACCGGCTGTAGCCCGACTTCACATGAATCAGGTCAGCCGAGGCGACCGCCTGCCCGTCGAGCAGGTACTGGTACGGGTCGCTGGCCCAATTGATCGTGACGCGGCCGCGGTCGAGCGGGATGATCTCCGCTACTTCGCCGCTGTAGGTGCGTGCAAGGTAGGCGTAGGCGTTGCCCTGGCTGATCGACTCAGTGACCAGCCAGCGGCGCAGATCCCAGCCGTTGACCATTTCAGTCGCACGGCCAGTCAGCAGGTTCAGGGCGGCCGGGTAGACCTCTTGGTCCTGCGAGTCGTAGACGCAGATGCTGACGCTAGCGAGCATGCTCGCCACGCCCTCGACAGCCCGCTGCACGCCGGGCAGCGCCTCGACGTCGCCGACGCTCGAGGAGTCGACGAGCATGGAGGCGTCGAATCCGCCAATGAAGTAGCGCCGTAGGCGTGAAAGCAGGCTCACGCCTCACCCAGTTTGAGTACGCGCTTTTTCTGTCAATAGGCGGATGTGACATTTCTTGTCACATTTTGGAAATAGCCGCAGTGTCCGCTAGGTGGCGGTCAGATGGTCATGATGCCACTAGCAGCCACCCACTGGTTGGACCGCCCACGCAGCTCGTACAGGCGGGCCGCGTTACACGCTGCAACCAACGCGTCAATGTTCTGACCGTCTCGCTTGTAGAGCTTCGTCAGGCCGCCGTCGTAGGTCTTGGTTTCGGCGTGGCGCAGCTGGTGCAGCAGCACCGGGTCGTCGTGGTAGCGCAGCGCCTTCTGCCGCAGGAGCGCCACGAACGTCGACCATGCCGGTGCCTGCTCCTTGAGCGCCTGGCTGCGAGCCTCGACGGGTAGGTTGAGCCGCTCGACGAGCACCGACCGCACCCAGTTCTGCGTCCAGCCGACTTCGTCGACGCCGACGACCTCCAGCTGCAAGGTCTTGGCCAGCGTCTCGAGCAGCGCCTCGACGGCGTGGAAGTCGACTAACTGGCCATCGTTCCAGTGGACCTCCCCCCGCTGCACCATGTCGTGCAGCCATGGCCTGTTCTGCTTCATTGACTCGAGGTCGCCGCAGGTGAACGACCAGGTGCGCAGCAGCCCCCACTCCCCGCCGTCGACCACGACCCCCACGCTTGTCAGGTCCGCTCGAGCGCCCACGACGCTGCCCAAACTGAAGTCGATGAACACCCACGCCCGGCGCCCGCGCACGCTGTCCAGTTCCCAGTCGAAACGGGCCTTCTCGAGCACGACCGGGTCGATGCCGACCGCCGCAAGGCTGCCGCCGGGCAAGTTCAGGCGCTGGGTGCGGAACTCCTCGACGCCCGACGCCCTGGAGCCGAGGAACGCCAGTTCCGACCGGATCGACGCCTCGGTGATGTGCCCGCCCTCGATCCACAGCTGCGGGTTGGCCTTGCGCCACTGCCGCGGGTCATGGATGTCGGCACCGGCGTCGGACGCCCAGTGGTGAACACACCAGTCGTCCCGCAGACGGCCGCCGAGCAGCTGCTGCTCCGCCTCCATCCGCCAGCCCGCCCAGGGCAGGCTCAGGTCGTCGTCAGCCGTGGTCGTCATCAGCAGGCGCCCCTCGGGCGTCTTGGTCGCCGCAGTCATCAACCGGCTGAGGTACTCCCCCTCGAGCCGGGCCGCCTCGTCGGCGAGGACGAGCGCTGGCGTGATGCCGTCGGCTCGCCGCGGGTCGCGGGCCACCGGCAGGAACCGTCCCTTGCCATGCCGGAGCACCGGCTGCGTGTTGGACAGCCGGGCACGCCAGGGCGACGACTTGCCGTCCGCTGGGTGGTGGATCGTCGCCAGCGACTCGACCGACAGGCGGGCCTGCGCCAAGGCCGTAGCAGCGCTCACGACGAGTTTGTCGGCGTCGGGGTCTCTCAGCACCCACCCGGCCAGCAGGGCGGCTAGGAGCGTCTTCCCGTGGCTGCGCGGAACCGAGAACGAGATGACGCGGGCAGGCTCCCTGCGGGCGATGACGTCGGCGAGCACCGGAACCCAGTACGGGTACAGCATCACCCCCGCCGGCAGCGTGGCGGCGAATGCATCGACCACCGCCCCGTCGTAGCCGCCAGCCTCAGCCCGTCGCGCAAACGCAGTCAGCGACGCGGACGTGACGGCGGAAACCTCGCCGGACGCAGCAGTTGCGTACGCCCAGCGTGTCGATGTTTCAAGGATTGCTGAAAGTTGTTTGATAGGTTGTCGGGCGACGACGGGTGGTCAGTTTGGGGGGTATACCCCCCCTATGGGGGGGGTACCCCGTTATGGGCGTTCTTGTGACAATCGACGCAGAGGAAGCGCACATTGCGTGCATCGAACTCCCTCGAGGGGTCATCGTGCACACGCACGACATGGTGCGCCTCGAGGTAGTCGCACACTGCCTCGCACTGTTCGCATGCGTAGATCCCTCGAGCATGCCGCAGTTGCTCTTTGAACCGATGCCACTTCGCACCCCTGCCCTTGCCCTTCGGCTCGGGCTTGGCTGGCACCATGGGATCCCACTTGCGTGGTAGGCCCATCACGGATCCCTCATGCGCTGCGCCTCGAGGTCGCGCAGGAACTGGGGAACGTCGTGCAGGCGCAGGACGATCAGCCATTCACAGTCGTCTGCCCGCATGAGCAGCGCTGTGTGGTCGAGCCTGACCGCGCTGGTCGCTTGGTCGAGTTCTGCCCGCTGCATGATCGACTCGACGCCCAGGCGGGCGTAGCGCTTGACCTCCCACTTCCAGAACGGCATCGAGGTGTCGAGGTCGCTAGCACCGTCGACGCCGTTGCGCGCCGACCGCTGGGCAGCGATGCCCAGATGCTGGCGCAGCTTCTCAGCCGCCTCGAGTTCGCCGCGGGCGCCTTTGGCGCGTTGTGCTCGGCCCATCAGCCCTCCTCCTCGTACCGGCGGCGCTCGAGGTTGGACGTCTCGTATCGCAGGCACTTGGCGCGTAGTCTCTCGTTTTCACCCTGTAGTAAGCGCTCACGCTCGGTTGAGGCGGCCAGTGCCTTCCGCAAGACGGTCTGAAGCTCGACGAGAGCCTCGACCGTGCGGACGATGCTGTTGACAGTCTTCTGTTCCTCTGTCTGTTCCAGTTCATGCTGCATCTTGTTCCCCCCATGCCGCAGCGGGAGCGTCCTCCAGACGCGACTCGTCTGCGTGCATCTGCTCGACTGCCTTGTTGAATTGGTTCATCAGGCCGGGCGGTAGCCCGTGCCTCGCTAGTCCGTGACGATTAATGCCTTGGGGGGGGTTGACAAACCCCCCTTCGGGGGGGTACGACAGCGAGCGAGTCGCAGCGACTCCGCTAGACGCTCCGCTAGCTCCCGCCGCTGTCGCCCCCTGAGGGGAGGGGTCTGGGGAGGGGAGCGCAGCTAACCGACGCGATGCTTCCTCAATGAAACGGCTGTAGACCGTGCGGTCTTTCGGGTGCTGCCACTGCGCGTCGACTGCCTCGATCATGACCCGCAGTTCGCGCATCGACTCGGCGTCAAGCGGTCGCCCCTCGTCGATCTCCTCGAACCACGCCCCGTCGCCGGGCTTGACCCACTGCGCCTTGATGACGGTGCCAGGGCGGTCACGGTGGACCGCCTTGGCTTCGGCAAGCGTGGCGTAGGGGCCAAACGCCGCCCCTGCCCTGCGCGGGTACATCACCCAGTGGGCGATGATCCGGCAGGCCATGCTGGGCTGCGTGGTGTCGTACCGGGGCACCAGTGCCCCGTAGATCGTCCCGAGCTGCTCGACGGTCAGGGCGTTGCCCTGGCGCGACTGGCGGGCACGCTGGATCGACTCGCGGACAAGGTCTTGGCGCAGCTTCGAGAACCGTTCATGGAAACCGTCGTGCACCGGCTGGGGTGCACGCTCGAGGCTGGGGAAGCACCGCCGCAGGTACTCCCAGTTGCCCGTCCAGGTGTAATGCTCAGAATGGGATGTCAATGTCCACCCCCGCATCGTGGTCGGGCTTGTAGGCCTCGACGGTCTCAAAGTTCCAGTAGACGGCGTCGTTCTTCTCGGTGCGCGTGACGCCCTTCAGCCGCACGATGCTGCCCATGCCCTCTGAAATCGTCCACCGGCGGAACGTGCTGAACCGGGTCCGGTTGGGGTCGTTCCACAGGATCACGCTCGTCGGCGACTTCGGGCCTGCGCCCTCGGTCAGTTTGGTCACGATGCCGACGGCGTCGGCGTAATAGACCTTCGTGCGCCCACCAGTCTTGCCGTCGGTGCCCAGTTCGCGGACCTTCCAGACGGGCCGCAGCTCGAGCGGAGAGAACGCCAGCGGGTAGAGCTCAGGCGGGTCTTCGGGCAGGTCGCCAGCCGGTGCGGGCGCAGCTGCTCGAGCAGGCGGCTCGAAGGGAATGACGGTGGCGGGCGGGGGCACGGCTACTTCGCCGCGTGGAGCCCCCCGCCCTACCGCCGCTTCTCCGTCGTCGTCGATGCCAGCCGGAACGGCGGCCAAAGCAGACAGGCCGAAACGACGGGCGTAGGTCAAAGCACTGCCGACGCCCTGGGCGTCGTGCTTAGTAACAGGCACATGGAGCGTCGCTTCAATCCACTCCCCGTCCGCATGCATGAGCCGGGTCGTGATCGAGGCGAACCCCTCGAGGTACCCCGCCGCCTGCGAAATGGCGATCCCGTGCTTCGACAGGATCGGCCGACAGGCCTCGTCAATGGCTTGCAGGTCGGCGTACTTGGATCGGAAGTGTGGATTGGTGGCGTCCTTGTGGGCCACCCCGATTTCGCGCTGCGCAGCTGCGAGCGCCTTGGC
>JBBAVO010000047.1:0-16045 GCA_040397635.1 Pirellulales bacterium | reverse complement strand
GCCAAGAGTCGGACCAAATACGACCAGACGACGCCCGACCGGACGACGCCCGACCGGACGACGCCCGACCAGACGACGCCCGACCAGACGATGCTGGATCACAGGCACGTGATCGATCACATGTAGGTGTTGATCACGTTCTCGAAGAGTTCCTGACGGCCACTCGTGCAGGCAGCAGCCTCGCCCTTGGCGAGCATCTCCTTCTCGAGCGTCGCGAAGCTCTCGCTGCCCGCCTCGATCCGCTTGCCGAGCGGGCTCGACCAGCTGGCATACCGCTCATCGACGAGCTTCTGGATGGCGCCGTCGGCCCGCATCGCCGCGGCGATCTTCAGGCCGCGGGCGAAGGCGTCCATGCCGCCGATGTGGGCATGGAACAGGTCGACGGGCTCGAAGCTCTCGCGGCGGACCTTGGCGTCGAAGTTCACGCCGCCGGGGGCCAGCCCGCCGTACTTGAGGATCGAATACATGATCTGCGTGGTGAGGTAGATGTTGGTCGGGAACTGGTCGGTGTCCCAGCCCACCAGCGTGTCGCCGGTGTTGGCATCGATCGAGCCGAGGTAGCCCTGCATGCCGGCATACTCCAGCTCATGCTGCATCTCGTGGCCGGCGAGCGTGGCGTGGTTGGTCTCGATGTTCATCTTCACGTGCTTCTCCAGGCCGTAGGCCCGCAGGAAGTTGATGCAGGTGGCGCAGTCGAAGTCGTACTGATGCTTGGTGGGCTCGCGGGGCTTGGGCTCGAAGTAGAACTGGCCGGTGAAGCCGATCTCCTTCGCGTAGTCGACGGCCATGTGCATGAAGCGGGCCAAGTGGTCCACCTCCCGCTTCATGTCGGTGTTCCAGAGGCACTGGTAGCCCTCGCGGCCGCCCCAGAACGTATAGCCCGCACCGCCGAGCGAGTGGGTGACCTCCATCGCCTTCTTCACCTGTGCTGCGGCGTAGGCGAAGACCTCGGCGTTGCAGCTGGTGGCGGCGCCATGCACGTACCGCGGATTCGAGAAGAGGTTGGCCGTGCCCCAGAGGAGCTTGATGCCGGTCTTTTCCTGGTGTGCTTTGAGCGCGGCGGCCACGGCATCGAGATGCTTGTGCGACTCGGCGAGCGTCTTGCCCTCTGGGGCCACGTCGCGGTCGTGGAAGCAATAGAAGCCGACGCCGAGCTTCTCCATGAACTCAAACGCCACCTCGACGCGGGCCAGCGCTGCCTCGAGCGAGTCGCCCCCCTTTTCCCAGGGGCGGATCATGGTCGGCGCGCCGAAGGGGTCGCTGCCCGTGCCGCGGAAAGTGTGCCAATAGGAGACGGCGAACCGCAGGTGGTCACGCATCGTCTTTCCCTCGACCAGGGCATCGGGATCGTAGTGACGAAACGCGAGCATGTTCTTCGTGGCGGGGCCCTCGTAGCGAATCTTTGCGATGCCTGGAAACGCCTCGGAACCAGTGCTGTGTGCGGCTGCCATCGAAAGGATTCTCCCAGAAAGAAATGCCGTCAGAAACGAAAAGCGGAACGACGCCGAGTGGGCAAACGGCCGGGGAGTATATCGGTAGCGATTCCGGTTGTCGCCTGCGGTGCGGCGGTATCGGCTGCGTCAGGTACCGACGGGCGGCAGCGGCGTCCACCTGTCGAAGGTCGCGGCCTGGCCGCGGTGCATTCCCGCACCATCGACCAGATTCCAGACGATCGCCTGCTCGATCTGAAACCGCCGCCCGGACTGTGAGATGCGGACGCCTGCGTAGTCATCGACGTAGCCGTCGCGGTGGGTCCGCTCCAAGAGCCGGGCCCGTTCGTCGCGATGCAGCGGCTCGGCCGTCAGCCGCGAGGGGGTTTGCACGAACGTGGCCCAGTCCATCTCCCAGAGAGCGAGCGCCGTGGCGTTGCCGTAATTGAGGACTGGGTCAGCCTCCGTGCCGTGCGAGACCACGACGAACCTCGATTCGAAGAGCCGCCGGGCCTGGTCAGCCGGAGAAGCATCGCGGGGGATCAGGTCGCGGCCGAGAAGCCGCGCGAACGAGTCGAGCAGGATCTGCACGTGGTCGATCTGGTCGGGGCAAGACCACGGCGTGTCGGCGTGTGTCATCGTCGGACCGCCCGGGCCAGGATTCGGCGGCCCCACTCTGGAAACCATTCGATGAGGCCCGCCAGCAGGCTGGCCTTCCGCGGCACGACCAGTTCGCTCCGTCGGCGAATGCAGGCAGTGAGCACCTGTTCCGCCAGCCGGTCGGGGTCGAGCTGCCTGAGGGCTCTGGTGCCGCCGGGACCAAGCGCGTCGGCGGGCAGGCCGGCCCGCGTGACGTCGGCGGCATAGCGGTCACCCGCGTCGGCGGCTCGCGGGTCGTCGTCGTCACGCCGGATCGGCCCCGGCGAGACGAGCAGCACGTGGCCGCCACGCGGAGCCATCTCCAGTCGCACCGCGTCCACGTAGGCCGCCAGTGCCGACTTCGCCACGCAATAGGGCCCCATGAACGGCGTGACGAGTTTGCCCGCGAGACTGCCGATATAGACCATGTGGCCACGGGCTGCCGCCACGTCGTCGGCCACGGCCTGCGTGATCTCGACGGCCGCCGAGACGTTGGCGTCAAAATACGCGCGGAGTTGCTCCGCGTCTGTCTTCAGGATCGCTCCCCTGCCCGACCGACCCACGCAGAAAAAAAGATCGTCGATGCCGCCCAGAATCCTCAGCGATTCGCCAGCCACGCGGCCCCCTTCGCCGGGCCGGGACAGATCAGCCGTGATTCCCCGCACCCGACTGCCGTCCCCGCAGGCGGCGAGGCCCTGCCGCACGCCCTCACTCGATCGGCCCACGATCAGCACGTGGGCACCGGCGGCATCGAGATGCCGTGCCAACACGAGGCCGAAGCCGGCCGTGCCTCCCGCGACGATCACTCGTCTGTCATGCCACGTTGGGTTCGTCGTTCGGGTCGTCATTGAGCGGAGTCTAACGCAAGTCGGGCCGCGTGCAGTATCCTGCTGGCCCCGCGCCACCCAGCCCGGCCCACCCCTCCCCACCCACCTCGAGGACGCCAGCCATGTCGCTCGCCACGCCGACTCCCTCCGCGATCGTCCGCACCAAGATCGTCGCCACGATCGGCCCCGCCTGCCGCGACGAGTCCGGCCTCCGCGGCCTGGTTGATGCCGGCGTGGACGTGTTCCGGCTCAACATGGCCCATGGTTCGATGGAGGAACATCAGGAGACGCTCGACCGGGTGCGGCGGGTGGCGGAGGCGGCTGGCAGGCCGATCGGTGTGCTCGTTGACCTCGCCGGTCCCAAGATCAGACTCGGCGAGATCCCCGGCGGTGCTGTCGAGTGCGTCGAGGGAGCGGTGTTCAAATTCATCCGCGGCACCGAGAGCGGGAAGCCCGATGAGTTCACGACCACCTACGAACGGCTGATCGACGAACTGGCCGTGGGCGATGCGGTGATGCTCGCCGACGGTACGATCAGCCTCGTGGTGGAGGAGCGTTCCCCCAATGAGGCCCGCTGCCGCGTCGTCCAGGGCGGCCTGATCCGCAGCCGCCAGGGCGTCAACCTGCCGGGCGTGAAGCTTTCGGTGGCCGCGATGAGCGCCGCCGACTGGCAACATGCCGAATGGGCCGCGGCCGCCGGGGCCGACTTCGTGAGCCTGTCATTCGTGCGAAGCGCCGTGGAGGTGAAGCTGCTCAGGGAACTGCTGCGAACCCGCGGCTCGAAGGCCCGCGTCGTCGCCAAGATCGAGAAGCGGGAGGCGATCGACAACCTCGATTCGATCGTGGAGGCGGCCGATGCTGTGATGGTGGCCCGCGGCGACCTCGGCGTGGAGATCGACGTGGCCAGCATGCCGATGATGCAGAAGCAGATCATCCGCGCATGCCAGCGGTATCAGAAGCCTGTGATCGTTGCCACGCAGATGCTCGACAGCATGCAGCACTCCCGGCGGCCCACGCGGGCTGAGACGACCGATGTGGCTAACGCGATCTTGGATGGTGCCGACGCCTGCATGCTCTCCGGCGAGACGGCGATCGGCGAGCATCCGCGGCTCGTGGTGGAGATGATGCGGCGGATCGCCAGCGCCACGGAGAAGCAGTATCTGCAGGACCGCAAGCAGTTTCTGGAAGATGCGCTGGGCCGGGCCCGAGGGACGGTTTCGGCCGGCGAGTTCCTGCCTGCGCCGGAGTTTCTCGTCGATGGCCTGCACCCGATCACGCAGGCCGTGGTCGATGGCGCCAGCCGCATCGCCGCCGAACTCGACGCCAAACTCGTGGTGGTGGCCAGCAAGAGCGGCGTGACCGCGATCGCCCGCTCGAAACGCCGCGGGGCCGTTCCGACGGTCGGCGTCAGCGACGATCCCGCCACCCTGCGGCAGATGTCGCTCTATTGGGGCGTTACGCCGCTGGCTGCTGCCGAGGGGGGCGACATCAATCGACTGCTCGAGCATGTCAGCGGCTGGGGCCGCCGCGAGGGGCGGCTTCAGCATGGCGACCGAATTCTGCTGGTGGCAGGACACGGATTCGGCACCGGCGGGCACAATATGGCCCTCGTCCACGAAGTGTGAGCAATCAAAAGAGTCAATAGGAGAAGACGATGAAGAAGAAGTGCGTGCTGGCGTATTCGGGTGGTCTCGACACCTCGGTGATCCTCGGCTGGCTCATCGAGCAGGGCTACGAAGTGATCGCGGTCTACGTCGATCTGGGGCAGCCCTGCGAAGACCGCGAGGCGACGCTCGCCAAGGCGCGGACCTGCGGCGCGTCCAAGGCGATGATCGTGGACGTGCGCGAGGAACTCTGCCGCGACTTCGCCTTCCCCGTCATGCAGTGGCAGGCCCGCTACGAGGGCACGTATCTGCTCGGCACCTCGATCGCCCGGCCGCTGATCAGCAAGGTCTGCGTCGAGATCGCGCACGCGGAAGGAGCCACCGTCTACGCCCACGGCGCCACCGGCAAGGGCAACGACCAGTGCCGGTTCCAGCTCGCCGCCGAGGCGCTCGACCCGACGATCCAGGTGCTCGCCCCGTGGCGGATTGCGGAGTTCCGGGCCCGCTTCCCCGGCCGCAAGGAGCTGATCGAGTTCTGCGAGGAGAAGAACATCCCCGTGAAGGCGTCGAAGGGGAAGCCCTACAGCTCCGATGAGAACTGCCTGCACACCAGCTACGAGGCGGGACTGCTCGAGGAACTCACCACCGACGGCTTCGGCCTCGTGGACTTCGGCATGACGGTGTCGCCGCAGGCTGCTCCCGACACTCCCGAGACCGTGCGGCTCGACTTCGAGTCGGGCGTGCCGGTGCGGGTGAACGGCCGGGCCCTCAAATCCCACGAGATGGTGCTCGCGCTCAACGAAATCGGCGGCCGCCACGGCATCGGGCGGACCGACATCGTGGAGAACCGGCTCGTCGGCATGAAGAGCCGTGGCGTCTATGAGGCGCCGGGCATGACGCTGCTCTACGAGGCCCATCGGCTCGTCGAGCAGATGACGCTCGACCGCGACCTCGTCCACCTCCGCGACCGGCTCTCGCCGGAGGTGGCGGAGATGGTCTATTACGGCTTCTGGTACGTCGCGAAGATGGACGCCCTGATGGCGTTCATCCGCGAGGCACAAAAGCCGGTCACGGGCACCGTTGAGTTGAACCTCTACAAGGGCAACATGCTGGTGAAAAGTCGCGAGAGCAGCCAGAGCCTCTACGACGCGGCGATCGCATCGATGGAGGGGGGCGGCTCCTCCTACGACCAGACCGACGCCGAGGGCTTCCTGCGGATTCTCGGCCTGCCCTCGCGGGTGCAGGGGCACGTGCGGCCGCGGGGGTAGGGTCGTACGGGACCCGGAACGACTATTGGCGAGCCAGCGTCCAGCAACGTGGCTCGGGCATGAAGTCGCCTGCCATCGCGACTGCGGCGGTCGCTCCGGTGACCGGGGTGAACGTGCGGATCGCGAAGCGTTCGTTCCCCAGGCGTCCGATCGCCCGCGTGTCGTCGAGCAACTCGATCCGAATCTCATCGAGCGGCGTCTGGAGGCCGGTGCCGCGGCACTTGAGGCAGGCCTCCTTGCAGGTCCAGAACCGCAGGAACGCGGCCGCGGCCTCCGCCTCGGGAAGTCCGCGGATGAGGGCGGCCTCGTCGGCCGCGAACCGCATGGCCATCGACTGCACGGTGCGCGGCGTGAGCAGCGTTTTTCCAGTTGAGCCTGGCGCGGTGGCGAATGCTTCGACGTCCACGCCCACCGCGGTGCCGCGGGTGAACGCATAGAGCGCCATGTGTGCGGAGCCCGACGCATTGAATGCGATCGCTGTGTCATCGGCATCGCCGGCCAGCCGTGGTTTGCCGAGCTCACCTGTTTCGATCGACAAGGCCGCGGGCGACGTGCCGAGATAGCCGGCGAGCAACCTTCGCAGCAGTCCCCGGCCTGCACGGGCACGCTCGCGGTCAACTGCGTGCCGGTAGCGCGAGGTGCGGGCGAGCTCCTCCGCCGACAGCACGGAGTCCCAGGGATGATTCTTCCACACGTCACGGTCAGCCAGCCACAGGTGCAGAGCGCCCGGGGGCAACGCAGTCGGGCCGCTTGCGATTGCCCACGGGATGCTCTTGGATGAAAAAGGTGGCATGAATTCCGCTATTGTACCTCGATCCGTCGCTCGTCCCGCCGGAGCCACCTGTCGGCGGCGGCTCGTGAAGGGTGTATTGTGGTGGTTTCATGTCCCATGCGTTCCGCTCCAACGTGCGTTTGTCGATGTCACCGTCCTGGCGGGCAGGACTGGCCGTGCTGGGAGTCTTCGTCGGCATAGACCGACGTCGGCCCGCGTCGTGGATCACGCTGGCCATCGGGTGCTGGCTGGGATGGTGGTGCTCTCCACTCGCCGCAGCAGACGGCGGCATCGCCATGCTGTCAGCGGCCGTGTTGGCGGTGGCGGCGATCGGAGATATCCCGCTGGCGGTCTGTCTCCCGGCGGCCCGCGGGCGGCAGTTCCTCTGGGGGTGCGCGTGGGCATGCGAGCGAGCCGCCTGGCCGCTCGTCGGCATGATGCTCGGCATGCTCGCTGGCGGCGGTGGGCCCGCCACGTTTGGCTCGAAGTCTTTAGGAATGCTCGCCGCGGCGACGGCCGGTGCTCTGTTGGCCGCCGTCACGACGGTCGCCGGCAGGCTTGCCGGCGGCGCAACGGCTGCCGACGCAGCGAGCCTCGCGCTCTTGCTGGCCGCGGCAAGTGCGGCCGCCGGAAGCGGGCTTGCATCGTGGCTGGGTGAAAGCGGCGCCGGCGGTGGGGTGGCGTGGCTGCTCCTCGGCGGCCTGGGCTGGGCATGGTCGCGGTCGCAACGAGCGGCGAGGGAGACGTTTTTGCCGGGCACACCTCGAGTCGCGCAGGTCGCCGGTGCCGACGTGCTGCATGCAGATGCCCTTCCTGCCAACGGCCCGCTGCGGCAGACGATGACCAGGCTGGCGATGGTCGCGTCGCTCGTGGCCATGGCCGGCTGGCTCGTGCTCGAGCCAGCGGTCGATTCCGGTTCTGGAGGCGGGCACGATCACGCTGGCCTGCAGGGTCATTGGGAGCAACTCGTGCAGTTCCAGCGGGGAGCAGTGGCATGGGCCCTGTTCACGGCGGCGTGGTTTATCGGTCTCGCCGTGCCGCAGGCGACGCTGCAGGATGGGATGGCTGGGGCGCGGGACTGGGATCGTCTCTTTCGCACGACGCCCCGTGCACGTCGAAGCGGCGCAGCATGGCGGCCGGGCCTCTGGCCACCGCGAGTTGGTCCCGTGCGGTTTGCCGGAGGCGTCTCCCTCACGCAGGCGGCGGTGCTGGGCTGGCCAGTGCTCGTGTGCGCGGTCCTGTCGTTGCCGACGCCGGCCGCTGCCAGGCTGCCGCTGGGCATCGTCATCGGACTGGCGGTGGCCGCGGCAGTGGTCACGGCTATCGTCTTCATCGGCGCCACCGTGCGGGCCTCGCGAGAGACGACGTTCGCCGCCGCGCTCGCCATCATGGCGGCCCTCGTGGCGGGCATTCTCTCCATCATCCCGAATGACGTGCTCCCCGATCGCCAGTCGACGCGACCGACTTCGCCCATTCCCCCCAGCCTTGCATCGCCCCTGCTGCAACGCCTTCGAGGCAGTTGATCGGGTGACCTCGAGGCAGACGTTGTATTGCTGGAAACATGCCCATCCTGCGAAACTTCGCGGATGGGGTCGAGAAATCGTCCCCAGAAGCACGATAGAAAAGAGTCGTGCCGATTGTGCTGATTGCGCCACTGCGCCCTGCAAACGCTGGCTGTGCAAACTCGTAAGGAGTGTTTTTGTGGACGGAACCCGCTGCCATCACCCGATCCGCCCTTCCCACCGCATCACGCGGGTCACGGCTGCCGTGGCTGTCACGCTTGGCTCGGTCCTGTCGGGCCTGATCGGGCCCGCTGGCGTAGCCTCCGCCGACGGCGCTTTTCCACCGAGTGAGAAGATCTTCCCCGCCACGACAAGAGGCTGGGTGAGCATCTCCCATGGGCCCGAATTCCGCCAGCGTTTCAATCGCACGCAGTACGGGCTCCTGCTCAAAGACCCGAGCATGAAGCCGTTCATCGAGAGCGTTCGCAAGCAGCTCGAAAGCTCCAACAGCGGTCGGCTCGGCCGGCTCGGCCTCACGCTCGACGATCTGCTGGAGGTCGCCGGTGGCGAGTATGCGCTCGGCGCCGTCGAGTCGCCGACAGGCAAGCTGGCGACCGTCGTGCTGGTGGACGTGACTGGCCACGATGCCGAGGCTCGCGGCCTCGTTGAAAAAATGAACCAGCGAATGGTCGAGCAGAAGGGCACGAAGGTCGCCGTCAATGGGGGCGGTCCGCTGACCATCTACCAGTTGCCCGCTTCTGACAACTCAGGGCGGTCCGGCGAGCAGCGGGTCGCATTCGCGCTTGCCGGCAGCACGCTCATCGTTGGCGACGACTCCTCGCTCGTCACGCAGGTAATCAGCACGCTCGGACAGGGCCGCGGCGACTGCGTGGGGGGGCTGCCGGCCTTTGGCACCGTCATGGGCCGTTGCCAGAACCAGGTGCCGGCGACGGCTGCCGCGGTGCGCTGGTATGTCGATCCGCTTCCGTTTGCCAAGGCGTATCAGGCCACCAACCCGCCCCGCGAAAAGCGTAAGGGCCCCGATTATGTGGCGATCCTCAGCCGGCAGGGCTTCGATGCCGTGAAGGCCGCCGGCGGCGTCGTCGTGTTCGATGAGGGAGGCCATGCACTGCGGCATCACACGATGGTCTATGCTCCGCCGCTCCCTGGCCGGCAGCCGTTCGCGGCTGATCGGTTCGGTCTTGCCGCTCGCATGCTGCAGTTCCCTGACGTCGAGGCGATCGGCCCGCAGCCGTGGGTGCCGCGAAATGTCTCGGGCTGGACATCGCTGCAGTTCGATATCCGCAATGCTTTCGTCACCGTCGAGTCGCTCGTGGACGACGTCGTCGGCGAGAAGGGTGTTTATGACGACGTGATCGCCTCAGTGAAGGAGGATCCGGATGGTCCGCAGATCGATCTGGAAAAGGATCTCGTCGCCTGTCTGGGCAGCCGCGTGACGCTCATCACCGACCATGCCACGCCGATCGGCACCGACAGCGAGCGGATCGTGATTGCTGTCGAGGCTGTCAATCCCGAACGAGTCGCCGCTACTGTGGCCAAAAGCATGTCGATCGACCCCGACATGGCCAAGATCGATGTGCAGGGCAACGTCGCCTGGGAACTCATCGATCGGTCGATGGCGATTCCGCAACTCGAGGTGGAATTGCCTGGCGGCGCCGTGCCCCATGCCGATCATGACGATGACGCCCAGCGGCGCCGCACGAAACTCCGCGACCGCGAGGAGAAACTTCTGCCGCACTCGGTGGTGACCGTGGCCCACGGGCACCTGTTCATAGCCTCGCACCGCGACATCCTCGAACGCGTGCTGGCTACGAAGGGCGACATCGAGTCGCTCGGTTCGGCTGCCGACTACGGTCAGGTGGCCATGGAACTGAACAGACTGTTGCCGGGAAAGGCGGCCACTCGGTCGTTTACCCGGGAGGATGAGGCTATCCGGCCCGCCTATGAGATGCTGCGTCAGGGCTCGATGCCCAAGTCGAAGAGCCTGACGGGGCAGGTTCTCAACGGCATCCTGGGCGACGGCAAGCCCGGCACCGTGCGGACGCAGCGGCTGGACGGCAGCACGCTTCCCGATTTCGAGTTGGTGCGACGGTATTTCGGCACGGCGGGTGTGGGGATGCAATCCCTGCCCGACGGCTGGTACATCACGGGTGTGACGCTGCCGCGGAGCCAGCAGGAGCCAGAGTTGGCCCGTCGGCCGGTCACCCCGCCGCAGTAGGCGGCCGCATTGCCCCGCGGCGGGTGCGGACCGCTTCGGCAAGCCGGTCGAGGAGTTGCACGCTCTCTTCCCAGCCGAGACATGCGTCGGTGATCGACTGACCGCGGGCGAGATCCTTTCCCGGCACGAGATCCTGCCGCCCGCCTGTAAGGTTGCTCTCCACCATCACTCCCACGATCCGGTCCTCACCCGATTCGAGCTGGGCGGCGATGGCATCGGCGACGGCCAGCTGCCGCTCGTGCTGCTTCGACGAATTGCCGTGCGACGCGTCGATCATCAGCCGGGCCGCGAGGCGGTTGCGAAGAAGCTCCTCGCAGGCGGCTGCGACGCTGGCGGCGTCGTAGTTGGGCGTCTTGCCACCACGGAGGATGATGTGGCAGTCATCGTTGCCCTTCGTCGAAACGATCGCCGTGTGGCCTCCCTTCGTGACCGACAGAAAATGGTGTGGCTGGTGGGCGGCGAGCACTGCCTCCGCCGCGACCCGCACGTTGCCGTCGGTACCGTTCTTGAAGCCGACCGGGCAGGAGAGCCCCGAGGCCAGTTCGCGGTGCACCTGGCTCTCGGTGGTGCGGGCTCCGATGGCCCCCCAGCTCACGAGGTCGGCGATGTATTGCGGCGTGATCATGTCGAGAAACTCGCAGCCGGCCGGCAGGCCGAGTGAGTTGATCTCCACGAGCAGTTCGCGGGCGACGCGGAGCCCCTCGTTGATCCGGAACGTGCCGTCGAGATTGGGATCGTTGATGAGCCCCTTCCAGCCGACCGTCGTTCGCGGCTTCTCGAAGTAGACCCGCATCACGATCTCAAGGTCGGCCCCGAGCCGCTCCCGCTCGTCCCTGAGCCTGCGGGCATAGTCCAACGCCGCGTCGGGATCGTGGATCGAGCAGGGCCCGATCACGACGACGAGCCGGTCATCCTGTCCGCTGAGGATGGCATGAAGCCGCGCCCGTGTGGCCGACACGACTTCACCGATGGCGTCTGTGCAGGGAAACTCGCGGAGCAGGTGCGCCGGTGGCGAGAGTTCCTTGATGTCGGCGATGCGGACGTCGTCGGTGGAGAAAGGGTGTGGCTTCATGGGTGCTTGACCGCTGATCATTGAAAGCCTGCTCGTGTTGAAATGGAAGGGCTCGCTCAATCGGCCGCCTGCGGCCGCTTCTCCCAGTCGATCACCGCCCAGAACGGATGCTGGCGATCGGCCCGCAGTCGCAGGTCTTCGAGCAACAGCCGCTTGTCCGGAACGACAGCGTCTTTCCACAGCTTCCGGCCATCGAGCGTGACGGTGAGCGGTCGCGAGAAATCGACCAGCTCCGGCGAGAGCCAGATCCGCACGCGGTCGGCGCCGCAGTGCACCGAGAGCATGCTCGCCGGCACACTGTTGGCCGGCATCGTCTTGGCCTCGATCGAAAATGGCCGGATGCCCGGGGGCGGCGGCCACTGCGAGGGCAGCACCATCGTGCGGGACGGAGGCCGTTCCATCTCCACCCACCAGAAGAAGCGGTCCCAGGGCCGCATCGAGACGCCGTCGATCGTGGGTGGAAAAAACGTCCGCTGCCGCCGCCCCATCCAGTCGAAGATCCGCATGATCTCTTCGGAGAAGTGTTCGTGGCCACGGCCGCGATACTCCACGTAGGTCGTGTCGAAGCCCTTGGCCAAGTAGCGGTCAAGGTCCATCGTGTTGCGGCCGAAACTGGCGGCATCGAGCTCACCGCCCACGATATAGATGGGCAGCGTACGGGCATTGTGCCAGTAGTGATTGACATACTTTCCAGCCGCAGGAGAGATCGCCACCAGTCCGGCCCAGAGATCGGGATGGGCCAGCGCGATGTCCCAGGCGGCGTCACCTCCCATCGAGTGGCCGGAGAGAAAGACGCGATCGGTGTCGATCGCAAACCGCCGCAGCGACTCCCGGAGGGCCGTGAGCACGGCGGCGTGTTCCCGCGCTGAATAGTCGTAGGAAGTCTGCTGCTCCCGGGTCCACCCGGGAGCGATCACGATCGTGCCGCTGCGTGCCGCCTGGCCGCGACGCTGGCCATCCGGGCCCGGCATGCCGGCCCACCAGTCGATCTGGTTCTGCGGGGTGGACAAGGCTGCATGCAGCGAGACGACCGCCGGATATTTTCGGAGCGGATCATATTCAGGGGGCAGCTGCACGAGACAGCGAAAGCTCCCCTCCCCTTCCAAGCCCGGCACCTCCAGTTCGTGCAGCCCTGGAGCGATCTCCGCTGGTGGGGTGAAGGGAGGCCGCATCTGGCGGGCGATCGCCGCGACGGTCGGGGCGTCGAAGGCCTCCTCCTGCTCAAGTCCCGCGTGGATCTGGTCGCGTTGCGTTTTGTTCGTCGCGCGGAGGTAGTCGCCGACAAGCGATCGCACTCGCACGGCCGACAATGCGAGCTTGAGGTTGCGGTCGGCACTCGCCGCCCCCTGTAGCCAGCCGTTGATCGCCATCGCCAGAGCGGCTTCAGCCGGAGTGTCGGAGTCGGTGCCCAGCCGTTCAAACGTCGCCAGCCGGTCGAGCGACGCAAAGGTAAGCCCCTGCTCGATCTCATCGACGATTTCCGAGGATTCGCGGCGATCCCCCTCCTCCCGGAGTTGTGCCAGACGGCTGCGCAGTGCTTCGATGACTCCGCGGGCCGACTCCTGCCGCTCGCGATAGCGATCGCGGGCTTCACGAACCGCTTCAACCGTCTCGCCCCCGGCGTCGTCGGCAGGGAATTGCTCCAGCAGGTCGAGCGCCAGCCGATCCTGACCGACGCGGCCGCGGAGGAGCACCTCGTCGAGCAGTTTCGCGGCCGCCAGCGAGGCCAGGTCTTTTCGCTGCCGGGCCAATTCGGCGAGATCGGGAAAATCCCGCAGGACCTCGTCGAGCTCCTGCTTGGCGTCGTCGTACCGCTCCGCCTGCAAGAACAGCCGCACAACCCGCAGCCGATCATCGGGGTTGGTGCGGTCGAGATGCTGGTCGATCACCTGCTTGAGCGCCTCCCGAGGGATCGAAGAGGTCGCGATCCGCATGTCGAGCAGATTGGGTCGCTCCGTGAGAATCCCCTCGACGCTCGTCCAGCGGGCGGCAATCTGCGTGATCCCCTGCACGATGTCGAGCCGGCCGCCTGCGGTGTTGAGCGAGAGGATGCGGCGGCCGTATTCGTCGAATGGCGTGGCCCCCAGAATCTGACCGACACCGACCACGCGGCGGCCGTTCTCGGGAATGCGTTGCGGAATGCGGATTCTTTCGGCGCCGCCGCCGCCCTGGCCCGGCGCTGTTCTCACCACCCGCCGCTTCGAGACCATGGTGCGGGTCAATTCATCGTCGCACATCAGGATCGACGTGCCGCCGGATGGTTTCGTGCCGCCCTCGGCCTCGGGGGCGATCGCAACACCCGGCAGGAGCACGAATCGCCCCTGCAGCACGCGGCCGTCGGCCAGTTCGACCTCGTCGGACCATGCGGGCGACAAAGCCGGAGACCGATCCGGACACCATGCCGGCGCCACGACGAGCAGGCTCGCAAGACCGAACAACACCGCGGGCCGCGTCCAATCCATGCAGAGCCTTTCGAACGGGATGACATCCTGTCAACACGTCGCAGTTTACCGCTCGCTGGCCGTTGGGCCCAGTGAGCGGCTTTGCTTGACTGCATCAACGTGCCTGGCCGACAATGCCGGGGGACACCTTTTGCTGCGGCACCCTCCGCTCCGGTGCCACTCCGCTCCGGCGGCAGACTGCGGTCCAGCGGTCTGGGCTGGAAGTGTTGGTCACCGACTCACAAGCGAGCACGTTCATGCGGGAACTCATACGTCGGCTACTCGCATGGGGGGTGTTGTTGACGCTCCTGCTGCCGATGGTGATCGCTGTCGTGCTGGGGCTCGGGGCCCTGCTGTCTTCCCTGGGCGACGAATCCGGCGCCGCTGCCTGCGGCCGGGTCGGGCTCGTCATCGGCGCGGCCTGGTTCCTGGCACTGGCGGCCACCGCCACGGCCAGTGGGATCATGACACTGGAGGCGGGCACCAGCAGGCCGGAGCGGCCGGATCGGTCAGACAGCCCCCTCGCAGACCAGTAGCAAGAGCAAGAAACGCGACCACGCAACGTGCCGCGGTGCGGCCAACGGATTGGGTAGGCATCCATGCCGATCGGGTTTCGCTGCACAGGCTGCCGGGCTCGGCTCCATGTCCCCAAACGCTGGGCAGGCAACACCCTTCCCTGCCCAAAGTGTGGCACCCGCGTCGTCGTGCCCGCGGCGGCGCATGAGCACGAACCGACAGCGTTTGAAGACGCCGCGGTCGAGCGGTCACTGGCGTCGTTGCAGGTGCCTCGAGTGGCGGCGGCCGGGGGAATATTCGCCGACGATGCGTTCGAACTCCCTTCTGCCGGTGAAGCCGACGGGGCTCAGCGCTCCCAGGATTCCCTCAACAGCATCACGCTTTCCCGCCGGGCGATCTATGCTTATGTGATCCTCGTCCCTGTCATCGCGGCTGCGGCCTTTGGGCTGGGATGCTGGTGGACTGCTGCGGGCGACCGATAAAAACCAGGCGAGAGAGTCGTATGTTGACCGTATCGATTGCAACCATAGTCACTTCGCGAGCGAGAGCGATGGACGCCCTCATGTCCCTGGCGGTGATCTGCCTCTTGGCGGTACTGGGGGTCGGTCCGGCTGCCGCAGCGGAGCCAGCCTCCGGCGCCGCGGTCAACTCTCTGAAGGAGATTCGGGAGACTCTCGATGCTGGGAAAAAACTGCTCGAGGAGGGCAAGCCCGGAAAGGCGGCGGCCCGTGTGGCCGAGGCGTCGCAGGCGATCGAAGTATTAGCGGCCGAGGGCACGGCGGCGACGGCCGGCCTCCGCAGCCTCTGGGAACGCTGCCGATCGCTGCGGAATGATCTCGAGCTGGAGGGCGCGGATGTGAGCGGCATCTCTCTGGCTCCCCTCAAGACGGGAACCGCGAAGGCTTCCGCTCCCAAGGCTTCATCTCCCAAGCCGGCGGCCGGAAAGCTAGCCGCCAAGGCCATGGATACCGCGGCGCCGGCTGCCGGGGCTGCCAAACCTGTCGCCGCGGCCCGGCCAGCCGCCAAGCCCGCGTTGACGTTCACCTCGCAGGTGGCACCGATCCTCTCTCGCCACTGTGGCGGCTGCCACATTGCCGGCCGCAAGGGTGGCTTTCAGATGGTGTCGTACGCGGGGCTGATGAAGTCGGGCATGGTGCAGCCGGGCGTTGGCGAGTCGAGCCGGCTCGTGGAGGTGATTCTCAGCGGCGACATGCCTCGCGGGGGTGGCAAAGTGTCGCCGGAGGACGTGGGCGTGTTGATGAAGTGGATCGATGCCGGAGCCCCGTTCGACGGTCCTGATCCCACGGCCCCGATCGACGGCCTCGCGCGGCAGGCCACCGCCCCGCCTCCCGCTGTTGCGCCTAGCAAGCCGATCGTGGCCGTGAAGCTCAAGGCTGGTGATGTATCGTTTGCGGCGGATGTCGCCCCGGTGTTGCTCGAACAGTGTGCGGGCTGCCACGACGCCATGCAACCGGAGGCGAACCTGAGCATGGTCACGCTCGAACGGCTGCTCCGCGGTGGTCGCGGCGGCAGCCCGCTCGTGTCGGGCAAAGGTGCGGAAAGCCTGCTGATCAAGAAGCTCAAGGGGGCAGGGATCGAGGGGCAGCGGATGCCACTCGGCAAGCCACCGTTGGCCGACGACGTGATCGCAACGATCCAGAAATGGATCGATCAGGGTGCCACACTCGACCTGCTCACGCCCAAGGCTGACCTGGAAACCCTCACCGCCGCCGGC
>JBBAVO010000046.1:3955-16239 GCA_040397635.1 Pirellulales bacterium | reverse complement strand
CTGCTGGTGACGATCGCGATCATCGGTATCCTGCTCGGCCTGCTGCTCCCCAACCTGTCCGCCGTCCAGGCAACCGCCAAGGCTGGTGCCCAGAGCGCCATTCTCCAGGGCTTCGGCCGGGGCTTCGCCGATTTCTCCACGACTGACTCCCAGGGCCGTCTTTCGTCCGGTGCCTATGACCACTATCGAGACGGCGACGCCACCAAGATCGGCTGGGTGGCCGACCTCGTGAACGGCAAGTATGCGAACCCCACCAAGTCGCTCGACCCGGTGGCCCGCATGAAGATCAACGAGAAGTTCTGCGACATGGCCGGCTCGGTTGTCTCGGGCAAGTTCAACGCCGTTCGGTGGCTGTCGGTCAAGAACTTCGACGCCAGCGGCACGCTGGTCGCCGGCAGTTCGCAGATCACCGGCGCTACCTACTTCGGCAGCACCCAGAACCTGTGGGATGATGGTTTCAACACCAACTTCGCCACCACCTGGCACTTCAGCCGCGGCGACAACAACATCTCGAGCACCAGCGGTGCCGGGCTGTTCAATGTCAACGCTGGTGCTGACCCGGACAAGTGCCCGCTCGACGGCGACGGCCCGCTGAACTCGGCGATTCTCGCCGATCCGACGCTCCTCACCTCGGCTGACAAGATCGGCCTCATGGGTGCGGCCCGCGTGGGCGACGGTAGTGACTCCCAGATCAATGCAACTGGCGTCAACGCCGCTGAGACGATCAACAGCTTCATCGACCCGACCGGTCGGAAGAAGTTCTGCAAGGTCGGCGACTTCTCGGTCGAATCGTTCTGCGACGGCCCGGCGGCCAGCGTGACGGTGACCGATCGTTCCAAGACGAGCTACAGCCAGGCGGTCAACGCGCAGGTCCACGAGATCAACGACATCGTGCCGAACTGCAAGGCGAAGAAGGTCATCAATTCGGCGAATCCGGCCGGCATCACCGCCGGCGGCTTTGCCAACATCCTGTTTGCCGACGGCTCGTGCCGCCGCGTCAACGACGCCGGTGGGTACGGCGGCAGCAAGGGTGACGGCTGGATCGGTGCCTACAAGGCTGGCGGCTTGGCGAACACGGGCAGCTTCGTCCTCGACGACTCGGCCTATGACGAGGTTCGCGACGAGATCTACCTCGGCCGCATGCGTGCGGTGCTGACCGCCGGCGGCGGCTCGGCTGAGTGATCCTGACGGTTCGTACGACGGATAGTGTGCCGGGGCCGCCTTTGGGCGGCCCCGGTTTTTTTTGCTCAGATGGGTGTTATCGGTTAGGGGGGAGTTGGGTCGGCAAGCAGCGGCTGGAGCTGTGCAGGCAGATTCCCACCGAGATCAACGCATCGGCGAAAGTCGTCGCGGGCGGACCGTTCTGCTCCGCGACGGAGTTGGAGCACACCCCTGTTGAAGTAGGCTTGTCGGAACGTGTTGTCTCGGGACAGGGCGTCATCGAATGCGGCAATTGCCTCATCAATTCGGCCGACCTTGGCGAGAAGAATTCCACGATTGTAGTGAGGCTCCGGGTCGTTCGGGGCAAGCCGGCTAGCTTTCAGGAATGACTCCAGCGCCTGCTCATGGCGTCCACCGGCCGCGTACACGATCCCCAGTCGTTCCAATGCCTTGGTATTGAACGGATCGAGATGCATCGCTTGCTCGAGTGTCTCCTCGGCTTCGACAAGTTTGCCTTCCTCACACAGTCGGTCGCCACGGTTGATGAGGGCGACTGCGTCCCTTCGCGGGTCGCGTTGCAGCCACGAGCGAACCGGAATCGTGTGAACTCCGGCGATCACATCAAGCGTCGGCAGCAGCAGACAGCCCAGGGCCGAGGCGGCGACTGTCAGACGGACCACCCTGGGATCGAGGCCGGCCCGCGTGAGACCCGCACATGCCGCAGGCAGGAAGAAGACGAGAAAGGCGGCCGCCCGCGACGTATCGAGCACAGCCAGGCAGGAGGCGAGCGATACGGCGATGCCCGTGCTCCAGAGGGCGAGCAGACCCCACTGGCGACGACGTCCCAACACCCAGGCAAGCAGTGCGATCGGCACGACCATGGCCTCGAAGGCGACCCAGACGGCCTTCCCAGCCAGAGGCAACGTGGTCCGCACAACCCCAAGAGCGAGCAGCGAGGTGTCGGACCGCGACCAGCCCAGCCACGCTCCCAGACCGGCTCGCACAACGGCATAGGCGGCGATGCCAACAGCGAGCGCCGCGAGGCAGCGGCGGCGGTCTGCCAGCGGGGTGTCGGTGAAAGCCACCAGACAGGCGATACCAATCGCCGAGACAGCGGCCCGCTCGTCGCAGAAGCAGGCCACACACAGCGTCGCCGCAACGGCCAGCGGCCAGCCTCGGGCCGCGGCGAGCACCGTCAGCCCGACCGCCCCGAGGGCGACGCCATCGAACGGCTTGGGCTCAAATGGCACCGCAAACGAGGTTGCCGAGGCATACAGCCCCGCCGCAGCGAGGCCCACAGAGGACCCGACAATCTTGTCGCCCGTCACCCGTGCGGTGGCCACGATGAGGCTACCGAGCAGCAGCAGGCCCCCGATCGTGGCGGGCATATAAGGGTGCAGTCCGGCGCGGGTCGCAGCCGCCAACAAGATCGAGGGCACGATCCGCGGGGTGAGCTTCGCTCCGTGCGACCAGGGACCGAATTCTGCAAAGTTGGTCGGGTCGCGAAGCGGTAGCCGGGCCGTGTCGGCAAAGGGATCGCGGGCCTTTTCACGATAGGCGATCGGCAGGTCGATCGGGCGGGCGTCGAGCAGGACTGGTGTGCAGGTGCAGGCGAAGCAGGCCACGGCCACTAGCACCGTGGCGGGAATCCACCAGAGCGAGTCAAGACAGGCTGATATGGTCGGGCCGACAATTTTCTGGAGCATGAGATGCAAGTCTCTACGGAAAACGCCATCCTAGCAGCATGAACCGTTCGAGCCGTCTGCCACTCTTCGTTGCTCTCGTCGCTGCCGCCGCCGCCTGGCTCGTGGATATCGTGCCCCCCGGCCTCGAACGTGGGATCGACTATGTGCAGATGCACGCCTTCTATAGGGCGTATCATGCCCGCAGCCTTGCCGCCGGCCGACTGCCCCTCTGGAATCCCCACGTGGAACTGGGGCGACCGTTCCTGGCCGACATCGAGACAGCCACGCTCTACCCGCCAAACCTTCTCTATCTTGCGGTGCCGCAGGCCTGGGGCGTGGGTCTGCTCGTCGCGGCGCACCTGGCTCTGGCCGCCGTCGGTGCGGCTACGTTCGCCAGGCAGAGCGGCGCAGGGCGACTGGCTGCAGCGGCGGCTGGAGTGGCGTTTACCCTCGTGGCGCCGGTGCAGGCGCGGCTCCTCATCGGGCAACTGCAGTTCATCGAGGCGATCGCCTGGCTGCCGTGGATACTCGTGTTTGCAACCTCGCTTGCGCGGCGGCCGTCGCGGACGGCGTGGCTCCTGCTGGCAGCCGTCGTGGCGCTGCAGATTCTGGCCGGACATCCGCAGTCGGTCTGGATCAGCATGGTCGCTGCTGCCACGCTCGTGGGTGGCCGGCAGCTGGCGGGACCGGGGCGACCCGCTGCGGCGGCGTCCGTGCGCGACACGATCGCCGTCGGTCTGGCCTTCGTGTTTGCGGCGGGCCTCACCGCGGCACAAGTGCTTCCCACGGCCGAGTTGGCCCGCGAGAGCAACCGGGCAACGCCCTCGATCGCCTTTGCGGGGTCGTTTGCGGTCGAGCCGGAGCACCTGCCCACGCTGCTGGCGGCACCGTGCCCCTCGTGGCGGGTGAACTGGGAGCAGAATCTGTTTCTCGGCATCGGCCTGCTGTCGGCTGCCACCGGCGGTGCCGTTGCGGCCATCCGCCGCCCGTCGCTGCGTCCGCTGGTGCTGCTCGCCGCCCTGTCGATCGTGTTTGCGGTGGGGCCGAACACACCACTGTTCACGCTCTTTTATGCCGCGGTGCCGGGAACGTCGGCGCTGCGGTTTCCTGGCAGGCTCTTTATCGGCGGGGCGCTGGCGATCACCGCTCTGGCGGCCGCCGCCCTGTCGCGGCCTCCGCGCGGCTCGCTTCGCATACCTGCTGCCGCCGCAGCGGCCGTAGTCGGCTGTGCATCGGTCCTGGCCCGCGGCTGGTTTGCATGGCACGAGGGTGAGCCATTGACGGGCGGACCGGTCGCCGCGGCCGTGGCTGGTGCCGTCGCGGCCAGCTTCGTCGCGGCCTGCTTCGCGGTGGGCCGCCGGCACTGGCTCTTTCGGTGGCTCGTGCTGGCGGCGGTGGCGACCGCTGGGATCGAGTATGCGGTTGTGCTCCACGGCTTCAAGCATCTGCATGCGACGGAGCATGGCCCGTGGCGGCAGCCGGACGAATATCCGCTGGAGTCGGTCGTGGCACGCTCGTTCATTGCATCGGGCGAGCTGGCCGACCGGTTCCCGCCGCCGCGTGTCGCCGGCGGTATCTCGGTGCTGCGGCCCAATGCCGGCATGGAGTGGGGATATGGCAGCCCGATGGGCTATGGCGCGCTTGCGCTCGACCGCGTCTGGTGGCAGCTTTTCACCGAAATCGGTGAGCCAGTACCGACGGAGTTCAACACCGTGCCGATCCTGCCCCGCCTCGATCGTCAGGCGGTCCGCTATCAGGGAATGGATCTGCGAGCCTGGGTGTTTGAAACCGGCGGCGGGCGGCTGGTACTGGAGCGGGCCGACACTCCTCCTCCGACCGGCTCCTCAGGCCGGGCCTGGCTCTGCGGGAGTGTGCGTCTGGTGGAAGCATGGAGGCAGGCTGCGCGGGCAATGTGGCTGGGACACGATGTGACAAAGCAGACGCTCGTGGAGGAACGGTTTGTCGCAGGGCTGCCCGAGACACTGGCGGGGCCACCAGACGGCGACGGGACCGGATCGGCGGCCGTCGTCGAGTATGCCCCGGAGCGGATCGTCATCGACGTTGCCGCGAAGTCTGCGAGCCTGCTGGTCATCGCCGAGCCCTGGTATCCCGGCTGGACGGCGCGAAGCGAGGGCGATCTGGCCCGATCGCTCAACGTGATCCCGGTCAATGGCTGGATGCGCGGGATCGTGGTGCCGACGGGGGCGGGTCGCGTCGTGATGACGTATGAGCCGGCGAGCCTGCGGATCGGCGCGATCACCTCGGCGGCATGCATCGCCTGCTGGGTGGCCGCATGGTGCTGGAGCCGCCGCCGATGATGCCCAGGCGTTCGGATGCTCCACGAGCGGCATTCATCAGCATCTGGCTGGCCGGCTTCGTGCTCGTCTGCCTGGCGACGATTCCGTTTGCAGGGTCCGTCTCCGACCGTCGGCTCTGGGATGACCCGCACTACGTGTTCGACAATCCCACGCTCGCCGACCGATCGCATGGCCTCGCGCGGATCTGGGCCGGTGAGTACCTGATGGACTACTACCCGGTGCCGCAGACGATCCTCTGGGTCGAATATGGCCTCTTCGGCGATCATGCTGTCGGCTACCGGGTGGCGAATATCCTGCTCCACGCGGCAGGCGGCCTGCTCGTCTGGTGGGCGGCAGCCCAATGGCGGCTGCCGTGGCCATGGCTGCTGGCGACGATCTGGGCCTGTCACCCGACCAATTGCGATGCCGTCTGCTGGATCTCGCAGCACAAGTCGACAGTGGCGACCATCTTCTTCGCGTTGGCGGCAGGCCTCTACCGGCGGTCGGCTGCCTGTGGGCCGCTGGCGGTACTGGCCCACGGCCTGGCATGTCTCTCGAAGACCGATGCCGTCATGCTGCCTGCGCTGCTCGTTGCATTGGAGGGTTGGCGGGTGGCACCCGGCACCGACGTGCGAGCGTGGGCAAGGACAGTGGCTGGTCGCATCCTGCCATTCGCCGGTGTTTCTCTGGTGGCAGCACTGGGGGCTGCGCGGTTCATGGCCACCCGCGTGGTCACGACGCCGATCGATTTGGGCACGCCGGTCGAAAGGCTGCTGAAATCGGGCTGGGCGATCTGTTTCTACCTGTGCGACGTGGTCTGGCCGCTGCGGCTGGCTGCCGCATACCCTTTGCCGAGCCTGCAAGCGGGTGACCCCGGCTCCTGGTGGCCGCTGCTCATGGTGGTCGCCGCGGTGGCGGCCATGGGGTTCCTCTGGTGGCAGCGGCCGCAGATCGGACGTCCGCTGTTGCTGGCGGGAATTGTCTTCATCGTCATGCTGCTGCCGGTGTTGATGATTTTCCCCCAGGGTTACTTCCGCTACTCACTCGTGGCCGACCGGTATCTGCACCTGCCACTGTTGGCGGCGGCGGCAATCGTGGCTGGTGCACTCCATGGCGCTGCAAGGCACTTCGGGTGGCCAGGGACTGGGCGGCAGGCGGCAGGAGCGTTGGCCGGTGCCATCGTGCTGGCGCTGGGAACGGTAACGGCACTCCATGCCCCGACGTATCGTTCCGAGGAATCGCTCTGGCGCACCGCGATCGCCGCCCAGCCGCAGGCCTGGTTTCCCTACCACGGCCTCGGTACGGCGCTCCTCAACGAGGGCAACGATCCGATGGCGGCGATTCCATTCCTGGAACGGGCAGCCCGGATGCATGGCACGTATCCGGTCACGTGGTTCAACCTCGGCCTCGCGTTGATCGAAGTCGGACGGCTGGGTGACGGACGAGCGATGCTCGTCCACGCGCTCGAATTGGAACCACGGTTCAAAATGGCTCGGCTCGCTCTGGAAGAACTCGATCGGCGGCAGCCCCAGAGCGGAGGCAGGGGAGCCCGAACCACGGAGTGAGGCTGGAGGCGTGACGCGATTTTGCAGGCCTCGGGATGGTCACCGCGTTGCCGCTCCGTGAGGGTTGTGTGAGCGCGGCGCGGGGGCTTTGCTTTGCCGCAGGCAGTCTTATGCTGATGCGGTGGCGGCGACCATTTCCTGATCTGAGCACCCCTGGCGGCACACTCCATGCACGATCCCGCGACGCAACACCAGCCCGCCGTCGGCGCATCCGATTCGTTCACGCAGGCCGTTCCGCCGCCGGTCGGGAGTCAGGCGTTACCGAAGGCTGTGGGCAGGCAGACCAACTGGTGGGCCTTGGGTGCGATGGCTGCCGCGGCACTGATCGCGGCGGTCGTGCTTCGCGCCAACAGGCAGCCAGCCGCCCCGACAGGCCCCACGAAGACCAACTTCATTGAGCTGCGCGATGCGACGATCGCCCTCCGGGAACGAGGTCGACTGCCGCAGGCGGAACGCGCCGCCCTGGCCGCCGTCGAACTGGGCCCCACGCTCTACGGTCCGCAGCATTTCGCGGTGGCCGACTCCCTCAACATGCTGGCGCTTGTCTATACGGATCAGGCCAAGTACGCCGAGGCGGTCAAAGCCTATGAACGGGCGATTCCGATCCTTCAGCAGATCTTTGGCGGTACGAGCAAGGAGGCGGCTCAGGCGGCCGGCAATCTCGCCCTCACGCTTACCAAGGCGGGCGACTACGCCGAGGCGAAGCCGCTCTTCGAGAAGGTCCTCGAGATCATGGAGGAAACCACCGGGCCTGATAGCCTCGACACGGCCCTTGCGGTCAATAACCTCGCCTACATGCTCGACTCGGCGGGCGACCATGCCGCCGCACGTCCCTTCCATGAGCGAGCCTACACGACCCGCCGACAGGCCCTCGGTGTCGCCCACCTCCAGACCATCGAGTCGATGGCCAACCTCGCTTCCAACCTGATGCAGACGGGCACGGCGGGAATCCAGACCAGCGGAACCGCCCCATCCGCTGCGGAGATTGACCGCACAGAGATAGACCGCACTGAGATAGACCGCACTGAGATAGACCGCAGCAGGGCTAAGAAACTCTACGCGCAAGCCATCGCCGTTCGCAGCCGCCTCCTGCCAGGCGACAGCCTCGAACTCGCCAACGCTTTGAACGGAGCCGCCACGATCGCCCGGGAGGAAGGAAGGATCGACGATGCCGATCGGATGGCATTCGAGGCACTTGCGATCCGACAGGCCAAGCTTGGCATCGACCATCCGACGACGGCTGTCTCGTTCGATGCGTTGGCCCGCGTTCGCGATGTCCAGACGGAATACGAGGAAGCGCGGGAGTTTTACAATACCGCCCTGATGATCCGAATGAAGAAGCTGGGGCCGGCCCACCCCAAGACCCAGGAATCACTCGAATCGATCGCCACGTTCGAGGCGGCCCGGAAGAACAACGAAGCGGCGGAAAAAGCCCTGCGGTCGTTGGTCGAGATCCGTGAAAAGGTCGACGGGGAGACGGCCCCGTCGTTGGCCCAACCGCTGGAACGACTCGCCACTCTGCTCGAGGCCACCGAACGGAGCCAGGAGGCCGAAACGATCCGCGAACGGCTGACGAAGATTCGCGACGCGAAACGAGTGGACGATGCGGAAAAACCGGACAGTGCGGCAGATGTCCCACCGGGAAAGTAGAATCAGTTTCCCCACCCGGAGGAGCCCAGACCCATGGCCACGATCACCCCACCCGCCCCTCGCACCACAGAATCCCACTCCGACATCTCCGGCATGGCCAGCGAGATCGGCTCGGAAGGACATGAGCCTGCCGGTGCCGCCCCCAAGGGGAGTACGCTGTTCAAGTGGCAGATCGGGGCCACGCTCGTCGGCGGTACGCTGCTGATCTGCTCGGTGATCGCCCAGTTGCTCTGGAAGAATGAGTTCTATCCCGCGGTGCCCGCGGCGCTGGCGATGCTCATGCTCGGGGCACCGCTGGTCTATGCCGCCTTGCAGGACCTCCTCAAGGGCGAAGCGGGGATGAATGCGCTGGTCGCACTCGCCGTGATCGGCGCTGCCGCCACGGGCAAGTATCAGGAGAGTGCTGCGATCGCCTTCTTCATGATCGTTTCGGGTCTGATCGAGAAGCGAACGGCGATCGGCGCTGCGGCGAGCATCGAATCGCTGATCAAGCTCTCGCCGACCAAGGCCGCCAGGCTACGCGAAGGGGGCGGTGAGGAGATGGTCGAGGCAAAGGTGCTCAGGCCCGGTGACTTGGTTCGCGTGCGTCCTGGCGACAACATCCCGGCCGACGGCCGCATCGCCACCGGCATGAGCACCGTCAATCAGGCGAGCATCACCGGTGAATCGCTCCCGGTCGATAAGATCGCCGGCGATGAGGTGTTTGGCGGCACAATCAACATGACCGGTGTGATCGACGTCGAGGTCACGAAAGCCGGTGCCGATACGCTCCTTGGACGCGTCAAGGACTTGATCTTGCAGGCGGAGAAGACGAAGACGCCGATCATGCGGCTGGTCGATCAATATGCGGCCTGGTACACGCCGACCGTGCTGATGCTCGTGGGCGTGGTGCTCTTTTTTGCGATGCGAAGTGATCCGGACACCGCCTTCGACCGGGCGATCGCCATGCTCGTGATCGCCTGCCCCAGCGCCCTGATTCTGGCGACGCCGACGGCGATGGTGGCGGGCCTCTCGGCCGCCGCCCGGCTCGGCGTGCTCATCAAGAGCGTGGTGACGCTGGAAGCCGCCCGGAATCTGACAGCGATCGTGTTCGACAAGACCGGCACGCTCACCACCGGCATCCTGCAGGTGACACGTCTCGCACCGCACGAAGGTGTCGAGCCTGGTGAACTCCTGCGGCTGGCGGCCTGCGCCGAGCAGGACAGCCGCCACCCGGTGGCCCGGGCCGTCACCGAAATGGCCCGCAAGGCGAAGCTCAAACTGCCCCGTCCCACGCAGTTCGAGGAGGTGGCGGGGAAGGGCGTGAAGGTGGAGATCGGCGGCGAGCGGGTGATGGTCGGCCGGGCGACATGGCTATCGGATCCCACCAATGGCGTCAGCGGCAAGAGCGTGGCGGCGATGGACGAGATTCAGGCCTCTGGCGATGCCGAGGGCCTGAGCGTGCTCTATGTCGTTCGCAACGGCGAACTCGCCGGCTGGATCGGCCTCGAGGACAACGCCCGCCCGGAGGCGGCCGAGGCGGTCGACAGGCTGCGCGATCTCGGTCTCAAGCGGCTCGTCATCCTCACTGGTGACCGACGCAGCGTGGCCAAGCGGGTCGCCGACCAGATGCATTTCAGCGAGTACAAAGCGGAAGTGCTGCCGCACGAGAAGCTCGAGATGGTGGACGAACTGAAGGCGAAGGGGCACCGCGTGGCCGTGATCGGTGACGGCGTGAACGACGCGCCCGCCCTCGCAGCTGGCGATATCTCGATCGCGATGGGAGCCGCCGGTAGCGACGTGGCGATCCACTCGGCCTCGATCGCCCTGATGAACTCCAACTTGAATCGCGTGCCCTTCCTGATCGAGCTGTCGCGGCGGACGATCTCGGTCATCCGGCAGAACATGATCATCGGCGGCCTCTTCATCGTCGTCTTCATGTCGCTGGCCGGAGCGGGCTACGTGTCGCCGGTGACGGCAGCGTTCCTCCATATCGCCAGCGGCCTGATCGTGATTTTCAATTCTGCCCGGCTGGTCCGCAGCGGCGAGGAGATCGAGCAGGCGGAGGCGGCGAGACTGGCGGAGAACGCCCGACGGAAGGCGCGGACCGCCCGTATCGTCGCGGCAGCGACGTGAGGCCGGGGCTCGCCATTGCGGTGGCTGCGGTTCTCGCCCTCGCCACGGTCGCCGCCTATACGCCGGCTTGGCAGGGGGCGTTTGTCTATGATGACATCACCGAGATCGCCGAAAACCCAGCGATCCGCAGGCTCTGGCCTCCGTGGGTGCCAATGTTCGAGGGCACGCCGATGCCCCACCGGCCGCTGCCCTACTACACATTCGCTTTCAATTATGCCGTCCATGGGCTCGATCCGCGGGGCTACCATGCGGTGAACCTCGCGATCCATCTGGCCAATGGATGGCTCCTCTGGTCGGTTGTGCGGGAGGTGGTACGGCGACTGGGGGCCGGTGCCCACCAAGCAGTGGTTATCGCGGCTGCCGCCACGACGCTCTGGCTGGTCCATCCGCTGGGCACGCAGGCGGTGGCATATGTCTACCAGCGGATCGAGTCGCTCGCGGCACTCGCCATGCTCGCGACGCTGGCCTGCTTCCTGCGGGCGATCACGGCGCTGCATCCAGGATGGTGGCTCGTGGCATCGGTGGCGGCAAGCAGCCTCGGCATGCTCTGCAAGGAGCATGTGGCCGCGGCACCGATCGCCGTGTTACTCGTCGACTGGCTCGCGGTCCGCTGGCTGCCAGACGCCCCGTGGCGGTCGCTCGCCGACGCGATCCGAGGTCGGCCGTGGTACTACACCGCACTCTTCGCCACGCCGCTGATCGCCGTTGGTCTCGTGATCATGCAGCGTGATCGCTACACCGACTTCGAGCAGACGCTCGCCGGTCCACTGCTCTACGCCGCCAATCAGCCGCTCGTCATCGGCTCCTACCTCGCCCGGTCGATCTGGCCTGCGCCACTCTGTCTCGATTGGTATCGGCTGCCGATCAAGGATCCGGCGGTTCTCGCCCCGGGCCTGGTATCGATGGTCGCGGCCGTCGGACTTGCCGTCTGGGGAGTGGGCGTTCGCCCTGGAGTGGCTTTGGCCATCCTGCTCTTTCTCGCGCTCCTCGCGCCGACGTCGAGTGTTCTGCCTGTGAATGACCTGATGGTCGAGCATCGGATGTATCTCCCGCTGGCGGTCGTATCTGTGGGCGTCGCCGCGCTTGGGAGCGGACTGATCGGGAGGCACGTCGCCCGGCCCTGGCGGCAGTGGGTCGGGACGACGATTATCACCGTGGTTTCTCTGGCGCTTGCGGTTGCGACCTGGTCACGCTGTCACGCCTATCAGTCGCGACTGGTGATGTGGGCCGATGTGGTGACGAAGGCACCGGGCAACCCACGAGGCTGGCAGACGCTCGCCCTGGAACTCTGGCAGGCCGGAGCGACTGAGCGGGCGCTCGAGGCGGTGGACCGCAGCCTCGCAATCGTGCCGCAGGCGCCGATGTCGCAGCTGACACGGGCTGGTATTCTGCTCGATCTGGGCCGGGCGGCCGAGGCTGTCGAGGCCTCCGATCGTGCGATCGCACTCGATCCCCGTGTGGGCGACGCCCACCGCGTGCGTGAGGCAGCGATCGAGGCCCGGCGCAAAAGCGACGGAAAGTAACACCGATGCAGACCGACCAGTTCCAGCTTCACGCCGACATCGAAGACCGCCACTGGTGGTTTCGGGGCCGACGGAGAATCCTTCGCAGGCTGCTTGCCGAGATTGCTCCACCGGGTACTGGCCGGCGTATCGTCGATGTCGGCTGCGGTACCGGCGCCAACATCGCCTCGCTTGCCGACGCCTATCAATGCCACGGGATCGATCCCTCTGCCGAGGGCATTCACCTGGCCCAGGCAAGGTTTCCTGCCGTGCAGTTCACCTGTGGTTTTGCTCCCGACGCCTTCGGGC
>JBBAVO010000046.1:0-3855 GCA_040397635.1 Pirellulales bacterium | reverse complement strand
GTGAACCGATACCGCGGGCAGACGGCCGGTGCGGCCGGGACCGATTTTGCCATGCCGCCCCGCTGGCTCAACGGGCTGCTGGAGGAGACGTTTGCCGGCGAGGCTTCACGCCTGATCGCGGCCACCCACCAGCCCGATCGCCGATTGTCCAGCGGCGTGAGCTTGATCGCGATCGTGCGGCGGGATGCCGGCGTGATTGAGCCGCGGCAGCGACCGGCGGATGTGCCGGCCGACCTGCACGATCCCGCGCGGTAGCGCGGTTGCTGGTTTCCTGCGTCACGAGTCAGGGAGCACCTGTCGGTGATCTGCTCGCCCTGCGGGTGATGACCCAGTAGTGCAGTTCGATCGTCTCGACCGGACGCGGCAGCAGCGACGACGCGAGCCCCCATTGGCTGCCGGTACCCGCGAGGACGATGCCTGCGAAATCCGCTGGCAACTGGGCGAGCGTCTGCTCACGTGGCTCCGGTCGACCGGTCACCTGCTTGACGTAGAGACCGTCCTCGACCGGGTAGAGCCGTCCTTCGGAATAGACCGTGACCAGCGGGTTCCATGGAAACCAGAGCACGCGCGGGAGCCGTCGCGAAAGCTCGATCGCCTCGTCGTAGACCTCAGCCGATGGCCACCAGATGGCAATCTCGCGGGTGGCGAGCCGGCCCGACAGGAACGCCAGGCTGGCGACCGCGACCATAACCACCGCCTGTGGCCGGCCGAGCCGACGCTCGAGTGCGGCAACGAACACGACGCAGCCGGCCGGAAGCAAGAGCGGAAATCCCTGCAGGCAGTTGTTCGTACCGCCGGTCTTGAACACCGACGCCAGACCGAGCGGCCAGGCGATGAGCCAGGCGATCAGTGGCAGGGAGAGAGAAGTCCGACTGCCCTTCTCGCCACCTCGCAGCCAGAGCCAGAGGGAGAGTGGCACGAGCGCATGCACGAGGAAGTGGGGCAGCATAAGCATGAACCGTTGGCCGGGATGATCTGTCCAGGGCAATCCGGCCGGCGTGAGGACGGCCGTGTACCAGAGTTTTCCGGGGTCGCAGGCCAGAAGGATGACCGCCAGCCAGGCGAGACCTGTCAGTGCGAGCCGGCCGAAGTGCGCCGCTGCGGCCGTTCGGCCTGCGGTGAGCCAGAGCCAGACAACCTGCGCGAGTGGAATCGCCAGTGACGTCTGCTTGCAGGCGAGCGCGGCCGTGGCCAGGGCCGCAGCGGCAAAGCGGGCAGGCTCTCCGCGGCCGCGGACGAGCACGAGATTGGCGACGAGTCCGCAGCCGATCGCATAGTTGTCGGCCTGGATGTATTGCCATGTGGCCCAGGGCATGGCCGCGATCGCCAGTGCCGCCGCCACGACACGGCCCGCGAGGCTGACCGGGCCGAGCGGCGCGGTTGGCCAGAGCAAGGCGACCGCGAGTGTTGGGAGGAGCGTCACAAGGATGTTGACACCGCCGGCGATGACCAGCGCCCAGCCTGGGGTCGTGGCCCATGTCGCAGGCCAGTTGAGCCAGACGGGCAGTGGGCCGTACATCCAGGTGCTTGCCGGTCCGTCAGCACCTGGATAGAGCGGGAGCCCAAGGTTCAGGGCAAATGTGGGAGCGAGACGGATGTCGTTCCAGCTTCGCAACGGAAAGATACAGAGGCATGACCAAAGCCAGACGACGGCGAGCCCAATCGCAACCACGGCACACAGGGCGGCGGCGGCGCTCCACGAACGGCTCTGGGGCGGCGAATCCATCATGGGTTCATTCTCGATCGATTGCCAGCCTCGCCAAGGGCCCGCAGATTCGCGGCTGCCTGCGGGTGGTCGGGCATGAGTTCCAGGCACTGTCTATAGGCCCGTGCCGCCCCGTCACGGCGGTCAAGCATGAGCAGGACGTTGCCGAGGTTGTTGAATGCGTCTGGGTTGTGCGGATCCAGCGCCACGGCCCGGCTGAGGATGCCGACTGCCTGTGTCGGATCAAATCGGGCGAGTGCAGAACCGAGGTTGAAGAGCAGATGGGCGTCTTCCGGGGACTGCGATACGAGGGCTGCCCAGAGGACAGCGGACTCGCGGGGGTCTGAATGGAGGAGGGCCCTGGCGAGATGCTCTCGCGCCACGAGCGATTCAGGCCGGCGGGCCACTGCCTCCCGCAGCAGTGTCTCACCGCCAGGGTCGCCGAGGCGGTCGAGGGCGATCCCGTGATAGAGCGCGAGGCGGTCGAGCACTGGATCGGCGAAGCTCCGCGGTTCGTGGGGTGGTGCGGTCGCCAGACCGGCCGTGCAGATACCGGCCGCCTCCTCCAGCCGATCGGCGTTGATGAGTGCCGCCGCCAAAGCCGCGTAGGGGACTGGGTTGTTCGGATTGCGAGCGACCGCAGCCTCGCCGGCAGCAACCGCCTCGGCATGCCGGTCGAGCTTTGAAAGCTCCGCGCCAAGTCGGGACAGTGACCGCGAACTGCCACCGTTCTTCGCCACGGCGTCTTGCCAGATCGCCACTGCTGAGCGGTAGACGGTGTTGCGTGAGGCCGTGATGCCCGCCAGGACGATCGCGAGCAGAATACCGGCAGGGATCAGTGGCCGCACATGGCTGGCAGCAAGGGTGACAGCCGCCACGATCGGAATCGCTGCGGCCAGGTACATCCGGTGCTCGACGCAAACGTCCTGTACCGGAAGGATGCTTGAGGTGGGGGCAAGCAGAAGCAGGAAAGCAAGGATCATGAAGGCCGTGATCGGTCGACGCGGCAACGACCAGATCGCCCACCCGACGGCGGTCAGCAGGCCGATCAGGGGCAGGAGGAGCCAGGCGTCACGACCGAAGATCTCCTGTCGCACCACGCCGCCGTGGTCGAGCGATTGCCCCCACGGCATGATCAATCGGGAAAGATACCAGAGGATGATTGCCGGCTGGTTGAAAGCGTAGACCGCCGCCTGCCACGCCGAGAAACTGGTCTCCGGATACCGTGACCGCTGCGAGGCGACGACGACGAAGAGAATCGGGATGGTCGCGAAGAGAGCGGCGTGCCAGCTGCCGCGAAGGGCGAGCACCTCTCGCCACGACCCCGCGAGTAACGTCCGGTCGGCGAGCAGCACGACCAGTGGCACGACGAGACCCCACTCCTTACAGGCCATTCCCAGGCTGCAGGCGATGACGGCCGTGATCATCCACGGGAACGGCCGGCCTGTCGCTGCCGCCTTCAAAAAAGCCGCGATGGTTGCCAGCGCCGCCAGCGCCGCCAGGAGTTCGATGCGCTGGTAGATGTAGCTCACTGCCTGCGACTGGAGCGGATGCACGAGCCAGAGCGTAGCGGCCAGCCAGGACAGAAAGCCTGCCGACGTCGCTTGAGTGCCGCTGGTCGACGGCTGCCTCGTGAGGATGTGGAGCACGATCCAGGAGAGGATCGCCCCATTCGCCAGATGCACAAGCACGTTGACGGCGTGGAAGGGGAGCGTGCCGAGAGGATCACCGAGCAGACTGCCCAAGGCGTAGTTCATGGCGAACGTCAGGTACGGGATGGGCCGATGCGGCAGTTCGCCCCCTTCGAACATCGGCCGCCAGGGCGGGAAGAGCGTCCGCATCGCCGGGTTTTCCGCGATCTCGCCAAGATCGTCCCAGACAAACGGGCCCTGCATGCTCGGGAGGTAGGCCGCGATCGTGATCAGCGCACTGAATGCCACCAGCGAGGCGGCGCGGGTGCCGTTCCGAGCGGTCATGGTCCACCGTCGCCGAGGCGGCAGCTCAAATGGTCACCGCAGCCGGCGATCTGTCGGGCAGAGATTCTGCGCCTCGGCCCGATGCAAGCTGATCTATGAAAGGCGATCGTCATGGTGCTCCCCGAGCCTTCATGGAGCAGGTGTGGAAGCCGGAACGGCAAGCAGCGGCCGGAG
>JBBAVO010000045.1:13514-16260 GCA_040397635.1 Pirellulales bacterium | reverse complement strand
CCGTTCGAGTATTGGACGCCCTACAAGGTCGAGGTGCTCAACAACGTGGACCTGCCGCAGATGTTCTGGGTCAACCTGCTCGACCGACCGCTGCCGCGGGCGCCGCAGGGTGCCGGCCTTCTCACGCAGGTGGGCACCATTCTGTTGCGCGAGGCGCCGGGCCTGGCTCTGCTGGGGGCCTACCTTGTGCTGTTGCCTCCGCTTCTGGCCGTGACGGTGTTCCGAAAGTTCTTCGCCAAGATGGGCTTCGTGCGCTACATGATCATGGCCAACCTGATGCTTTTGATGCTCACGCTGCCCCTGAAGATGATCCTGCGTTGGACTCTCAACCTGCGATACATCGTCAGCATTCCCGAGTTCTCGCTGAATTTTTAGCGTCGGGCGTTGTCTTTCGCGCCCGGCGTGATGTCCCGACAAACTCCTACTGAACTCCCTGCGACTCCGTCGCACCCAATTCCCGCGACTGCGTCGCACCAAAACAGATGCCTGCAACAGAACAAACTTGGTGGAATCTCAAGGTGCTGCACGTCGTGTTTGGCGTGACGGCGATCCTGCTTCTGCTTGCCACGGTCCTGATGCTGGTCTCGGACCACAATCGACCGTGGAAGAAGTACCAGCGGGAGTTCCGGGCCCTGGAGACCTGGTCGGCGGCGGCCCGCGTGGACGAGCAGGACTCTCGTTCGTTTGAACAGAAGTCGGAGCAACTCGAGGCGGCATTGGCCGAGGCCCGCAGGGCCGATCTCGATCCGGCCCTCGCTGAGGCGTTCCTCACGCAGGTTCGCACTGTCCCGGCCGACGCCCAGGCCGCGGATCGAGCCGCACTCGATCTCGATCAATTGAAGTCGCAGGCCGACGCCTCGGAGAGGCTGGTGCTTCGTGGCGATCTGCTCGCGCGGCTGCGCGACATCGCCCAGCGGGCAAAGTTCCGCGAAGATCTGCTGGCCGGCGCCCTCAAACTCCGGAAGGCCGAACTCGACAAGAATCGCGCCGACTACGAACTTGGTGTGTCCGAAGAGGCGTCGCAGGACAAGTTGGCCGCGCTGTTGGCCCTTGCCGATTCGAAGCGTGCGGAAGTCGCGACCGCCACGCTCGACTTTCAGACCGCCAACACCCATCGGAAGTCGCTCGAAGCCACGCTCAAAAAGCTGACTGCCGGCGAGGATGCCGCTGCCAAGACGCTTGCCGACCATCGATCTAAGCTCAACCAACTCTCGAAGGCGGTGAAGGACAGGGCGCCCAATGCCGGGAAGACGCTCCTCGAACTGCCGGTACTCGACGCCTTCAACGGACCGTTGCGGATCGACCAAATCTGGCTGCCGCATCTGACGCTGAACAACAACTTCCGCGACGTTGCGCGGTTCGACCGCTGCATCACCTGCCACAAGGGCATGGACAAGTCTGTTCCCGGCTCGCCCACCGACCCGGCCTATCGGCAGACGGAGACCGTTACCCTCTCCCTCTCCACGCCGGCCAGCGCACCCGAGAAGCTTTCGGTGGAAGGCGACGGCAATCAGCAGCTTGAGGATGCCTATGGGTTTCACCTCGCCCCGCAGGGACTGTTTCATGCCGAGGATCCGATGGTCAGCGTGGTGCTGCCAGAGTCGCCGGCCGCGACCGCAGGGCTTATGGCTGGCGACGTGATCGTGGACATCAACGGCGGGAAGACCCTCGCCCGGAAGGTGGCTGCGAGCGGCTTCCTGGAAACGCCGCAGTGGGGCAAACCTCTCGAAATCACAGTGAATCGAGGCGTGCCGCAGCCCTACTCGACGCATCCCAAACTCGATCTCTTCGTGGGCTCGACCAGTCCGCATCCGATGCAGACGTTCGGCTGCACGGTCTGCCATCAGGGACAGGGGAGTGCGACCAGCTTCATGTGGTCGTCTCACACGCCCAACACGCCGAAGCAGGGGCATGAATGGCACGATGAGCACGGCTGGGCTAGCAACCACCACTGGATCTACCCGATGCTGCCGCAGCGGTTCGAGGAGTCGAGCTGCCTGAAGTGCCACCATCAGGTTGTCGATCTCGAGCCGAGCGAGCGGTTCCCCGAACCGCCCGCTCCGAAGCTTGTCGAGGGCTATCACCTCGTCCGCCAGTACGGCTGCTACGGCTGCCATGAAATCAACGGCTGGTCGGGCCCGGACAAGCGAATCGGCCCCGACATGCGGCTGGCCCCCAACTACCATGAGGTCGCCGAAGCCCTCTCCTCCGACGCCGGTCTGGCCTCACTCGGCTCCACCGCCTCGCGCTGGGTGGAGGACGTGCGGTCGAGTCCGGACGGCCGTCAGTCGCGAGAACGGCTCCGCGACATGATCGAACGCGACGCAGCCGCGGGGGCCGATGCCAAGTTGTCGGCCCGCAGCCATCAACTCGCCTCGCTTCTCAAGGATCCAGAGACTCCGGGCACGCTGCCCAAGGTTGGCCCATCGCTGCGGCATGTTGCCAGCAAGGTCGGCTTCGACTGGCTCTACGCCTGGCTGCGAAACCCGCAGGACTTCCGTCCCTCCACGAAGATGCCGCGGTTCTTCGGTCTCTGGGAGCATCTCGAGGGCAAGGGGCTCGAGGAATCGATGCGATACGAGCCGCTCGAAATCCGCTCGATGATCTCCTACATGGAGCGTTCGAGCCAACCATTTGAGTATGTGAAGGCATACGCCGGGATCACCGCTGCCCCCGATATCGAGCGGGGCAAGAAGGTGGTGCAGGTGCGTGGCTGCCTGGCCTGCCATCAGCACGCCGACTTCCC
>JBBAVO010000045.1:11557-13414 GCA_040397635.1 Pirellulales bacterium | reverse complement strand
GACTGGAAGGCCACGGAGATCCCGGCAGCCGATTCGCTGACCGGTGAAGAACGGAAGGCCCTCGACGAACTGGCCCTGATGTATCTCAAGGACCGCTTCCCGACCGCCCGCGCGCAGGAGGTGCTCGCCAACGGCCTCGGTGCTGATCAGGCCAAGATTCAGGGCGACGAACAGATGCTGCTGGGCATGTCCTCTGCTGATCGGGAGGCCACGCTGCTTCACTACGTCGGCAAGAAGACGATCGCGAAACTCGCCTGTGCTTCCTGCCACGACATCCCGGGTTTCGAAGATTCGAAGGCAGCAGGCGCAGCCCTCGCAGACTGGGGCCGCAAGGATTCATCGAAGATCGCCTTCGAGCAGGTCTCGCACTTCGTGATGCATCAACTCGCCGACAAGCATGGGCATGGGCACGGCTCCGCAGAGAGTCACGCCGCAGGGCACGGTCCGGCCGCTCACGCACCCCCTCACCCTGGGGCTGGCGGTGGCCACGCCGACGCTTCGTCTCCGCATGCGGTTCAGCAGGACGAGCCCCTGGCGCCCGACCTGGCCTACACCACCACCGCCGAGTCGCACCTCTCTCCGGAATCAGTAGACCCCTCGACCGGCTTTTTCCTCGAGAAACTCTTGGCGCATGAGCGTGAGGGCTTTCTCTGGCAGAAGCTCCGCGCACCGCGGAGCTACGACTACAAAAAGGTCGAGAACAAGAGCTACAACGAACGCTACCGGATGCCGAAGTTCCCGTTCAATGACGAGCAGCGCGAGGCGGTGATGACGTTCGTGCTCGGCCTGGTCGCTGAACCGCCTGCGCCGCAGTTCATCTACCAGCCCTCGCCCCGCGAAGAGGCCCGGATCGCCGGGCTCAAGGTGGCCGAGCAGTATAATTGCGGTGGCTGCCACACGCTGCAGATGGATCGCTGGGATGTTCACTACAAGCCGGGGTCGCTTGGCGAGGCTCCCGCCGTCGCCGACTATCCATTCCTGTCGCCTCACTTCACGGAGCAGGATGTCGCCAAGTCGCTCGTAACCGATCGCCAGGGACGTCGCCACGCCACGCTTTACGGCATGCCAACGCTTGACCCCGTCACTGGTAGGCCGCAGTTGGTGGACGAGGATGGCATCCCGATCGAGGAGGGCGATACCGAGGCGGCGCCGCATCAGCCTGTCATGCTCTGGCACGACGCGTTGGTTGACGGCGAGCCGCGGCTCGTGGGCAGTCAAAATGTCAGCCTGCCAGCCGACGCGATCAAGGCCGGAAAGCAGTATCCCGCACGCGGCGGCGATCTGGCCCGGCTGCTCTTCCCGGTTGTGATCGCCGACGAGAAGCAGATCAATCCCAACGTCAAGCCCGACGACGCCTGGGGTTGGCTGCCGCCCCCGCTGGTCGGTGAAGGAAGGAAGGTGCAGTCCGGCTGGCTACACAAGTTCCTGCTCAATCCGCATCCGATCCGGCCGTCGGCGGTGCTCCGGATGCCGAAGTTCAACTTCCACTCATCGGAGGCCGCGGCACTCGTGAATTACTTCGCGGCCGTGGACGGAGCGGACTATCCCTATGTGTACGACTCACGGCTCGACGAGAGTTCCCTGGCTGCCGTCGAGCAGGCCCACCCCGGCCATCTGGATGGAGCGATGAAGATCGTCACCAACAACAACTACTGCGTGAAGTGCCATCTGGTGGGAAGTTACTCCCCGCCGGGCAATCCGAAGGCACTCGCGCCGCAGTTGGAGCGTGTCCACGAGCGGCTGCGACCGGACTATGTCCACAACTGGATCGCGAACCCCAAGCGGTATCTCCCGTACACGGGCATGCCGGTCAACATCCCGTTCGACAAGCCGGTCAGTCAGGATCTCTACGCCGGC
>JBBAVO010000045.1:3913-11457 GCA_040397635.1 Pirellulales bacterium | reverse complement strand
TCCGACACGGTCGGCCACAACAGCAACGTGAACACGATCAAAAACCCGCCCTCCAACAGCCTGATCCCCGCCGGCGGCGAGTCGAGCATCCCGTTTGCCAATGAAGAAGCGATCCCGGCGGCGATCACCTGCAACATCCACCCATGGATGAAGGCCTGGGTCGTCGTGCGTCCCAATCCCTATGCGGCCGTGTCGGCTGCTGACGGTTCGTTTGAGATCAAGAACGTTCCTGCCGGCGAGGTTGAACTGCAACTCTGGCACGAGAAAGCTGGCTACATCGGCGAGATCACTGTTGGCGGCAAGGGTGAGAAAATCGCCAAGGGCCGTCGGAAAGTGAAGGTCGAGGCAGCCGGTACGAATCTCGGCGACATGGTTCTGGCTCCCGGGCTCTTTCAGAAGTGATCCAACATGAAGCGGGCTTTCGCAGGAATTGTCGTGTCTGGTGTGGTGGCCTGCATCGGTTGTGGGCCGAGCCGGGTGGTCGCGCCCGGGGCCGATGCTGAGGCGGCGGGCAGGATTCGCGCGACGCTTGTTTCCGCATCATCGGCCGGTGACTCAGCCGAGGCAGCGACGGCCGCTACCGGCACCGGTTGGGGAACGCTCAAGGGCCGGTTCACGTTTGCTGGTGCGGCTCCGCAGGGCAAGCCTCTCGTCGTCGACAAGGACACTGAAGTCTGCTCCATGGGTGGCATGAAACTGCTCGATCGCTCGTTGCTGGTGGATCCCTCCAGCAAGGGCCTGGCCAACGTGGTTGTGTTCGCCAGGAAGACAGGCCGTGTCAAAACCGCGGCTGCCGAGACGCCGCTGGTGTTCGACCAGAAGAACTGCGAGTTCCTTTCGCCCGTGTTTGCCGCCCGCGTCGGCCAGACGGTCGATGTTCACAACAGCGACCCCATCGGCCACAACACCAACATCTCGGGATCGAGCTTCAACCAGCTGATTCCGGCAGGGCAGGGCACCGCCTACAAGCCTGATGCCGAGACGGGCATGCCGACCATGGTCACCTGCAATATCCATCCCTGGATGAAGGCCTACGCCGTGTTTCGCAAGGACGGCTACGTCGCCGTGAGCGGTGCAGACGGTTCGTTTACGATCCCCGATCTGCCGGCCGGCGAGACGATCGAATTCCAGGTCTGGCACGAGCGTTCTGGTGGGCCAAACGGCGCCGTAGGCCTCGAGAAGCCCGAACTGAAGTGGACGCCCAAGGGACGCTTCCAGGTCAAGCTTGAGCCCGACGAGGTCAAGGACCTTGGGACCCTGGAGATTCCTGCCGGAGTTGTCGGCGGGTGAACAGCAGTGCGCCGGAGAGAGTTGGCGCGATGCACAACAACGAACTTTCACGAATAGACTTTCACGACTCGTCTTCCACCATCCTTCCCTCCCCCAATTTGCTTAACAGGCCGCTTCGATGAACAGGTTTTCGCGGATTGCGTTCCTGCTTGCCGCCGGATGCCTTCTTTCCGCCGGATGTGGGAAAACACCCAACGCTTCCTACCGGCTCAACATGGTTGAGGCCACGAAGCAGCGGCTCACGACCGAACAGGAGCAGCAGGTCGCGACGGTGCTGCTGGCGATGTTCGGCACCCCGGACGATCCGGTCGCGCTTCCAGAGTTTGGGCTCGACGAGGCCAAACTCCGCTTGGCGAGCGGCCCTGTCCGCAGCGACATCGTCGGCCGTAAGAACGGCCTCTACCGTGAGCACTGTGCCCACTGTCACGGTGTCACGGGGGACGGCATGGGGCCGACGGCCGCCTTTCTCAATCCGTATCCCCGCGACTACCGCCCCGGTGTGTTCAAGTTCAAGAGCACCGAGCGGGCCGACAAGCCGACCCATGCCGACCTTCTCCGCATCCTGCGGAATGGAATCGCTGGCACATCGATGCCTTCATTCGCGTTGCTCAGCGAGCCACAGATCGACGCACTCGCCGAATATGTCAAATACCTGAGCATTCGTGGTGAAACCGAACTGTCCCTGATGCGGGCCTTCTTCGAACTCGACGACGAGGCCCAGGGCAAACTGCCGGAAACCAGGGAATTCCTGGTTGACGAGACGGCCGGTCCGATCGCCGAAAAGTGGAAGTCGGCAGCCGCCGCGCAGATTCCCGTTCCCGACATGCCCGCGGACATTGACCTCGTGGCGTCGATCGCCAAGGGTCGGGAACTCTTCTATGGCGACAAGGCCAACTGTGTGAAGTGCCATGGCGTCACGGGTTTGGGCGATGGTCAGGCCAACGACTACGACGACTGGAACAAGGCGATCGTCGAGATCAACAAGGAGATCAAGGGAGGCCTTGCCAAGGCGGGTGAGACATCCACTTCCGGCATGTCGTCCGAGGATGCCGCGGAGCATCGCAAACAGGTGGCGTGGCTTGGGAAGTTCTCGCACGTGGTCGATGGAGATGCACTCACTCCGAGGACCATTCCGCCACGGAATCTGCGTCTCGGTGTCTACCGCGGCGGTCGCCGGCCGCTCGACCTCTACTACCGCATCCACGCCGGCATCAACGGAGCCCCGATGCCGGCCGCCAAGGGTACGGTTCCGCCCGAAGACATCTGGCACATCGTCAACTACATCCGTTCTCTGCCTTATGAGTTCGACGGTGAACTCGGAGCAGACCGGCCGATGGTCGCCAGAGACAGGTTCTAAATAGCGGTTTCATTGAACATCACGCGGGCAACCGCGTCAGCACGACGAATAACCGATACCGGAAACAGCAGAAAGTAGCAGTGCAATGGGCAGCCGACTTGGTGGCATCTTCTGGAGCATGATCTTCCTCGCCGTGCCGGTGCTCGGCGTGGCAACGTTCGCAATCGCTCCGTCGTACAACATTTGGCTGCCCAAGAACGTGTCGGAGCATGGTTCGTCGATCGACGGGCTGTTCTACTTCATCCTGGCACTGACGGGCGTCGTGTTCATCGCCACGGAAGGCCTCCTCTTCTGGTTCATCTGGAAATACGATGCTGCAAAGGCGAAGGGGCCGGCAACCTACATCCACGGCAGCCATACGCTCGAAGTGGTGTGGACGATCATCCCGGCCGCAACGCTGCTGTTTCTGGCGATCTATCAGATGAACACCTGGGCCGACGTGAAGATGCGTCGGCCGGCGATGGCCCCGACGGTGGAGGTGGTCGCCAGGCAGTTCGAGTGGCGGCTGCGGTATCCGGGTCGGGATGGCATGCTCGGCACCAGGGACGACCTGTTTCTGACCAACGACCTGCACCTGCCCGTGGATGAGGATGTTCTTATCCAGCTCAAGAGCATGGACGTCCTGCACAGCTTTTTCCTGCCGAACTTCCGCATCAAGCAGGATGCCGTGCCGGGCATGAAGATTCCTGTCTGGTTCAAGGCCAAAGAGACCGGTCAGTTCGACATCGTCTGCGCCGAACTCTGCGGCTGGGGCCACTACAAGATGAAGGGACGGGTGACGATCGAGTCCCGCGCCGAGTTTGACCGCTGGCTGGAGGAGACCTACGCCCGTCAAGAAGCGACGCAGCCCGCCCCCGAAGATACCGTCGCTGCCGCGGCCGAGTAAGATTACTGACACCGATCAAAGACTGTTCTTTTCGCCTGTTTTTTGGAGAGATTTATGAGCACCGCCACAGCGTCCACGCTCTCGCACGGCACGGCCACGAGCCTGCCTCCCGCCCGTAAGCCGCGGCCGGTGGCGGAGTTCCTGTCCACCTACGTCTTCTCGAAAGACCACAAGGTGATCGGGCTGCAGTTCCTCTTTTCCACGCTGCTGTGGTTTCTGATCGGCGGACTGCTGGCCCTTGCCGTCCGCTGGCAGATCGCCTGGCCATGGTCCGACGTGCCGGTGCTCGGGAAACTGTTCGCCCAGCAGGGCGGCCAGATGGCGCCTGAGTTCTACACCATGCTCTTCACGATGCACGCCACCGTGATGATCTTCCTCGTGATCATTCCGATCCTTGCCGGTGCCTTCGGTAACTTCCTGATTCCGCTCATGATCGGCGCCGACGACATGGCCTTTCCGACGCTCAACATGCTTTCTTATTGGTTCATGTGGCCTGCGTTCTTGCTGTTTGGCGCGAGCTTTTTCGTCGAGGGTGGGGCCGCCTCGGGTGGCTGGACGAGTTACCCGCCGCTCTCCACCAACGTCAATTCAGCGCCCGGGAGCGGATGGGGCCAGACGCTCTGGCTGCTCGGCCTGACGATGGTGGGTGTTTCGAGCATGCTCGGCAGCGTCAACTACATGACGACGATCATCCTGATGCGGGCTCCCGGCATGACGATGTTCCGCCTGCCGATGACGATCTGGGCGATGTTTATCACCGCCGTTCTGCAGGCCTTTGCCCTCCCGGTGCTGACGGCCGCCGGCTTCATGCAACTCACCGACCGGATGATCGGCACCGGGTTTTTCACGCCCGAGGGCAACGTGGTCAACAACTCGCTTGCCAGCACCGGCGGCGGACAACCGCTGCTGTGGCAGCACCTCTTCTGGTTCTATAGCCACCCGGCCGTCTACATCATGATCCTGCCGGCGATGGGCATGGTGTCGGACATCCTCACCACGTTCGCTCGGAAGCCTCTCTTCGGCTACCGGCCGATGGTCTACTCGATCGCCGGAATCGCCGGACTGGGCTTCATCGTCTGGGGGCACCACATGTTCATGTCGGGCATGAATCCCGCCCTGGGCATCACCTTCATGGTGTCCACGATGATGATCGCCCTGCCGAGCGCCGTGAAGACGTTCAACTGGCTGGGCACCGTGTGGGGTGGACGGATCCAGTTCACCACGTCGATGCTCTTCGCCCTGTCGTTTGTGTCGATGTTCATCATCGGCGGCCTGTCGGGCATCTTCATGGCGGCCACGCCCGTCGACATCTTCATCCACGATACCTATTTCATCGTGGCACACTTCCACTACGTGCTCTTTGCCGGCACCGCCATGGGTGTCTGGGCGGCGATCTACTTCTGGTTCCCGAAGATGTTCGGCCGCACGATGAATGAGTTTTGGGGCAAGGTCCATTTCTTCCTCACGTTCATCTTCTTGAACGGCACCTTCTTCACGATGCACATCCTCGGCGCGGTTGGCTTTCCTCGCCGCCTCGCCGATGCCTACCACTACGAGACGTTTCATCACCTGCAACCGCTCAATGCCTTCATGACCTGGTGCGCCATTGGCATGGTCGCGTCGCAGATCATCTTCGCGGCGAATTTCTTCTGGAGCATGTTCTTCGGCCCGATCGCGGGCCGGAATCCGTGGAACAGCAACACGCTGGAATGGTCCGCTCCGAGCCCGCCGGGGCACGGCAACTTCGACTTCCAGCCCGTGGTCTATCGCGGTCCCTATGAATACTCGGTGCCCGGTGTCGAGAAGGACCACCTCATGCAGACCGATCCCCCCAATGCTGTGGCCGCTGCCGCTGTTGCCGCCGCTCATTAGAAAGCTATCCAGAGAAGCGGCATGTCTCGATCTCAAGCAGAAACACCGAAGACCGGCCTTGCCCATGCGGTGGCGTGTGTTCTTGTCGCGGTGACGTCCGTGCTGCTCTGCTTTGGGGCGCTCGTCACCACGTTCGACGCGGCCATGGCGGTGCCCGATTGGCCGGGCACCTATGGCCACAACATGTTTTTGTTCCCTTGGGCGGAATGGTTTTATGGCCCTTGGGATCTGTTTCTGGAGCACGGCCACAGGCTGCTGGGCGCACTCGTCGGGATGATCTCGCTGGTGTTGGCGGCAGTGGTCTGGCGGACCAACCAGAGTCCTGCTGTGCGAGGCTTGGCCGCCGCGGCAGTGCTGCTCGTGGTGGTACAGGGTGTGCTCGGCGGAGCCCGGGTGCTGCTCGACGACAAGACGGTGGCCAAGGTCCACGCCTGCACGGGACCTTTGTTCTTCGCCGTGGCCGTCGCCATCGCCACACTGACCCGCCGGTCCTCCTCCAGCCAGTCGGCCACCTCGACCGCGGCCGTGCGGTCAGCGGGTGGGCTCGCGCTGGCCAGTTATGTGCAACTCGTGGCCGGCGCCCAACTGCGGCACCTCGATGCCTCTGTTGATCCGGCCACATTTCGCTGGCTGGTGGCGTTTCACCTTGCCGGCGCGGCCGCCGTGGCAGCGCTTTCCGTCGCCGCTGTGCTCTGCACCCGCTCGTGTGGGCAGCCGATTGCCCGTCGCTGGTCGCTGGCGATTCTGCTCCTTGTCGGATGTCAGCTCGCCCTTGGCGTGGGGGCGTGGATGGTCAACTGGGGGCTTCCATCGGGCTGGCTCCCTGCGTCGTGGGCGTTCTCCGATCCGCTCCTGGCCCGAAGCGTCTGGGGGGCAACGGTCGTCACGGGCCATGTCGTCCTCGGCATGATGATCCTGGGAGCCTCGGTGGTGCTGTCGATCGCGACTGGGGTGCTGCGTTCCGCGGTGAAATCGACAGTCAGGCCGCAGCAGGCTGACCGGCTCCGCGAAAGGGCATTCGCATGACACCCCCGCCCGACTTCGCGTCTGATTTCACGGCGGCGACGTTCGTGCCGACGGTAGGCCCGATGCCGATGCACCCCTCCGATTCGACACGGGCTCGCAGCAGGGGCGCGATGATCGCAGCCGACATTTCCCGTCTCACCCGTCCTCGGATCGCGGTCATGGTTCTGGCCACGGTCGTAGCCAGCATGTGGCTGACAGCAGGCCGCGGCGTTGGTGGCCCCACGCTGTTCTGGCTCCTGCTGGGAACGACCCTGGTCGCCGCCAGTTCCAGCATTGCCAACCAGATTCTGGAGCGGGATGCAGACCGCCTCATGCCGCGTACCGCCCGCCGACCGATCGCGGCGGGCCGGCTGAGCGTCCCGGCCGCGACCATGCTGGCAACCCTAATGGTGGTGGCGGGCGGACTGATGATCACGCTCGCCGCAGGCTGGCAGCCGGCCGTTGCGGCGTTGGCGACATGGATCCTCTACGTGGTCGTTTATACCCCGATGAAGATGCGGTCGCCGCTCAACACGGCCGTGGGCGCCGTATCGGGTGCATTGCCAGTGGCCATTGGCTGGCTGGCGGCGGACGGTCCGGCGCGTCTGGCTGCGGGAGACGCGGCGGGGGCCCTCGCAGTGGCGGCCCTCGGCACCGTGCTCTACCTCTGGCAGTTTCCCCATTTCATGGCGATCGCCTGGCTCTACCGGAGCCAATACGCTGCGGCGGGCATGCGGATGTTGACCGTTGACGATCCCAGCGGCCTCCGAGCCGCCGGACAGGCACTCGCGGCGAGCCTGGCGATGGTGCCTGTGAGCCTCGTGCTGGCGGTGCCTTCCGGCAGCATCCGGCTGTTTCTGGCGGCAGCGATCGCCTCGCTCGTTTATGCTGTGGCCACGGTCGGTTTCGCCGTTCGCCGGGATGACGCCTCCGCCCGCACGCTGTTGTTCACATCCCTCGGCTCCCTGCTGGCGCTGCTGACAGCCTCGGTCGTGTTCGGCCCGCCGGTCTGAGCCTGATACTTTTCCAAACGACTCCCCAGACGACTCCCGAGTACGCACCGACATGAACGCTTCCGCGATCTCCCTGCCGCACGGCCACGACGGCCACTCGCACGGCCACTCGCACGGCCAC
>JBBAVO010000045.1:0-3813 GCA_040397635.1 Pirellulales bacterium | reverse complement strand
ATGACGGCCATCATGACGGCCACGGCCATCACGGCCCGGTGCTGCAGTACCAGCCCGGCCTGCCGCTCTCCCGCGGCAAGTTAATCATGTGGCTGTTTCTCTCCACAGAGATCATGTTCTTTGCGGCCCTCCTCGGCAGCTATGTCGTGCTGCGGTTCGGTGCTCCCGTCTGGCCGAAGCCCCACCACGTGCACCTCAGTGAACCGATCGGCGCGTTCAACACGTTCGTACTCATTTGCTCGAGTGTCACGATCGTGCTCGCCCTCGAGTCGGCCCGCGCCAACAAGGCGGGGCTCGCCAAACTCTGGATGCTCCTCACGCTCCTGCTTGGCACGCTCTTCCTGGGCGTGAAGGGCTACGAATACCAGGCCAAGTTTTCCCACGGCATCTTTCCCCAGGCGCCGCGGAGCCGCATCTACGAGAAGCCCGACCTCTACTACGGCTCGGCCGTCCGAGCCCGGCTCGGCGAGCCGGCCATCATCGACAAACTCAAGGAACTCGACGACACGCCTGCCGACAAACTCACGGCGGAACAGGTGTCCGCCAGGGCGAGGCTGCAACAGATTCGCAAAATGGTGGCCAGCCCTGAGCAACAGGCCTTCGATCTGGCCGTGGTGGCCGATCAGGTGATGCCGCTGCCGACGGAAGGCCCAGGGGGATCGCATGCTGGAGGTGGTGGTGGAACTGGTGGGGAGGGCGCAGGACATGGCGGTCATGCCAGTGGCCTCAACGACATCTTCCCGTGGCTCAAACTGCCTGCCGTCATCCCCGGTGGCAACATGTGGGCCAGCACCTACTTCCTGCTCACCGGTTTCCATGCCATCCACGTGCTGGTCGGGCTGATCGTGTTTACGATCCTGCTGGGCTACAAACTCGGCCCAAAAGATGCCGGCAAGATCGAAAATGCCGGCCTCTACTGGCACTTCGTGGATCTGGTGTGGATCTTCCTGTTTCCGCTGCTCTATTTGTTCTGAGGTATTGATGAGCGATCACGACATCCACTCCGCCCATGCTCACGGCCCCATCACCAGGGCCGGCGACATCCCGTCGCATGACGACCACGACCAGGCGGGCCACGAGCACGACCTTGGCCATGACCAGAGCCATGGGGGCATCGGCAAGTATCTGCTGGTATTTCTCGCGCTCTGCGGCCTCACGACGATGTCGTTCCTCACCTACTCCTCCCTCTGGCCCTGGCGGGACCAGCCGCATGTCGGCTGGGCCTTCATGATGGCTGTGTCGTGCACGAAGGCGATGCTCGTCGTGCTCTTCTTCATGCACGTCTTCTGGGAGGCCAATTGGAAGTACGTGCTCACGATCCCGGCCGCCATGATGGCAATCTTTCTCGCCCTCATGCTTGTGCCCGACGTGGGCATGCGGAACCGTATGGTGTCGCAGGAGCGGGCCCTGCACATGGCCCGCACGTCGGACGTGCGGCTGATGGAACAGGCGGCCGAGGCCAAGGCCCTCGCCGAACTCGCCGAACCGGCGGCTCATTAGACCGGTGTTCATCATGCGAAGCAGTGTCGAGCGTGGATGGGCCGTCAGCCTGATGCTGTTGGCCGCTCTCGGCTGTAGCAGAAGCGAACAAACGGTGGCCACCACGCCGCCGGCTGCCCGTGATGAGCCGCCGCTGCCGGCACCCGAGCGGATGCCGCCGGGCAAAGTCGCCGCGTCGTTCACGCTCACCGAACGCAGTGGCAAGCCGTTTGATTCTGCGTCGCTCCGCGGCAAGGTCTGGCTGGCGAGCGTGTTTTTCGCCAACTGTCCGGGACCGTGCTTTCGCGAGAACCAGGCGGTTGCCGACATCCTGCGAAACATTCCCGATCCCGACTTCATGGCCGTGAGCGTCACCTGTGATCCGGAGAACGACACGCCGGAGTCGCTTCGCCGCTACGCTGACCGGTTCGAGGCCGACCCTGCCCGCTGGAAGTTTCTCACCGGCGACATGGCAACGATCAAAGAGATCGCCAACGGCACCTTCCTGTTGCCCGCCGAGGTGGGCGTGCACTCGGAGCGAGGAGTTGTCTTTGACCGCGAGGGGCGGCTGCGGGGCAGCTACCATCTGCTTCAGCCCGACCGCGTGCAACTGCTCGAGAAACTGATCCGCGACGTGCTCGCGGAGCCGGCCGCAAGTACGCCATCCAACGCCCCCAACCAGGGAACTCCTGCCGGATGAATCTCGCCACCGCCGCCCTCTGGCTGCCCACCGTCAACGCCGCCCTCAACACGCTGGCCACCCTGCTGCTGGCGGCCGGCTGGATCTTCATCCGCCGCGGAAATTGGCGGGCCCACCGGGCCACGATGATCGCGGCGTTTGCCGTGTCGACCCTCTTTCTGGGCTGCTATCTGACGTACCATGCCCTCGTCGGCCACGTGCCGTTCACGGGTCAGGGGCCTGTCCGGATGGTCTACTTCGCGATCCTGCTCACGCACATTCTGCTGGCGGTGACCGTGCCCGTGCTGGCCATTGCCATGTTTGTGCTGGCGGCCAGGGGCCGCTGGGATGCCCATCGGCGGCTCGGAAAGATCACGATGCCGATCTGGCTGTATGTCTCGGTCACCGGGGTGGTGATCTACCTGATGCTCTACCAGTTCTACCCCGGCGGCCCGCGGGAGCCTATCATGGAGGCAGCGGGAGCGGCCGCTCCGGTCTGAGCCCTCCTTCATGTGGCAAGGGTCAACTGGCATCGTTGAGTCCACACACGTCACGAATGGGAATTCACCCAATGGCCCGTCGGTCGTCACCGTTCGACTCATCCCCGGCTGCGATACGCTCGCTCTTGCTCCTTGCGGCCGTCGCCATTGCCGCGACTACCGCCAGCGAGGCACTGGGCTGCCCCAACTGCAAGGACGCGGTCAACACCTCCGACCCCGAGGGGCTTAACGTCGCGCGGGGCTACTTCTACAGCATCCTTATCATGCTGGCGATGCCCTTCACGCTGATCAGCTCCTTCGGCATCTATGTCTGGCGAGAGATGCAGCGACAAAAGCGAGCTGGCCTGTCGCCCACCGAACAAGCCGTCAGCGGCGCTCCCATGACCGGTCCGTATGGCCGGCCCACGTCCGAACCGGTCGCCCTTCCGCGCCCGTGAGCGAGCACCCTCCAGCAGCGGAGCCGTGGCCAGAACCGGCAGTACTGCCGGTGCCCGATCCGGAGCAGGAACGAACGCGTGGGCAGACGCGTGTCCGCAACTACCTCGCCCGGCCAGAACAGCGACGGATCTTCTGGCTGTTCATGCCGCCGGCCCTCATCGCCATGCTGCTGCTGGGATGGCTGGAACGGAGTTGGTTTGCGTCTCCCTCGGCACCCGTCAGGCCACAGGTTGACACGACGATGGCGGATGTGCCGACGGATCCCGCTCTGGCCGATGCCGTGCTCATCGCGGCCGATCCCGAACTGCCACCGGGCGACGCCGATGAATATGGCGCCTCGGTCCATTCGCTCGCCCAGGTTCGGGATGACACCGTGTTTCGCGGAGCCGAGGAGGAAGCATGGTTTCAGATCTGGATGACGCTGCGATCCACCGACACGCGGTCGCTCGCACGGTCGTCGGTTCGGCGGGTCAGCTTCACCGAGCTGTTTGGCCAGCCGCGGAGCTATCGGGGCCGGTTGGTCCGATTTCGCGGAACGTTGCATCGGCTCGAAAAGCTGACAGCGCCTGCCAACGATTACGACATCAAGGACTATTGGCAGGGCTGGCTGGAGCCGGAGGGTGGGCCCGTGTCGCCGATCGTCGTCTATTTCCTGCGGCTTCCGGAAGGCATGCCCCATGGCATGAAGATCAGCGAGCAGGTGGATGTGGTGGGCTA
>JBBAVO010000044.1:5192-16375 GCA_040397635.1 Pirellulales bacterium | reverse complement strand
GGCGGATCGTCTCGGACACGAGGTGCCCGAAGAGTGTCTCGCGGCCGCGGAGCACATAGAACTTGATCGGATTCAAGTGCTCATCCTCGGCCTTGTCGAGAATGTAGGAGATGTTGTCGGGCACGATCGTCTCCCAGACATGCAGGCCGACGAGGATGTCGCCCTCGCGGATGCCCTGCTCGTTGGCCGGGCCGCCGTCGCGAACCTCGCTCACCAGCAGACCCCCGCGATACCGCGACTGCAACCGCTGCACCTTGGCAGCCGGCATCGCCTCGACCCGCAGGCCGATGTCGCGCCAACAGCGCTCGTCCACCGTGAGGGCGTCGCGGCGGGCTGCCGCCAACGACAGGTCGAGTTTCTCCTCGGCGCCGGCCCGCATCACGGTGACCGACACGCTATCGCCCGCCCGGTGGCCGAGCAGGCCGCGCTCGATATCGAGCGGACGGGCGATGGGGGTCTCGCCGATGTGCGTGATCACGTCGCCAGCCTTCACGCCCACGTTCTCGGCAGGGCTCTGGCGGAGAACCGCCTCGACGATCACGCCGCGTGGTCCGTCGTTGCGGGCCACGATGCCGTGCCAGGTCCGGTCAACTCTTTCGACCGAGAGCAGCGAGGCGACCACGTCGAGCACCTTGTCCGCGGGGATCGCGAAGCCGATGCCTTGCGCTCCGGCCCGCACCGCCACGTTGATGCCGATCATCTCGCCATCTATGTTGAGCAGCGGGCCGCCGGAGTTGCCCGGATTGATGCTGGCGTCGGTCTGGATGAGGTCGTCATACCGCTGCGTGCGGCTCACCTCCACGTCCCGGTGGAGGGCCGACACGATGCCGCGGGTCACCGTGTGCTCGTAGCCGTAGGCGTTGCCGAGGGCGAGCACGGTCTCACCGATCATCAGATCAGACGACGTGCCGATGGTGATCACAGGAAGCGGGCCGTCGTGCTCGACCTTGATCACCGCGAGATCGGTTCGCGGGTCGTGCGACACGAGCGAGGCAGATGTCGTTTTGCCCGAGGCGAGCGTCACCTCGATGCGGCGGACGCCCTCGACCACGTGGTAATTGGTGACGACGTAGCCCCGGGCGTCAACGACGACGCCGGTGCCCATCCCGTTCACACGCTTCAGTTCGCCGGCACCCTCTTCGTCGGCATTGGGCACGAGCTTCTGCCCGTGGATGTTGACGACGCTGTCGCGGGTCGATTCGATGGCCTTGACGATCGCAGTCCGGCGTCCTTCGACGGCATGGGCCGGCTCCGCTGAGGCAAACGCCACCAGCAGGGCGATGGCTGGAACAACAGTCCACGGACGACGCATGAAGACCAGACTCCCGAATCCCCCCGCCGATCGACGCCATTCGGCCGCCGCTCAGGCAGCGATGCGGCCCGCGCATCGACGGCCCAAAGCCGGCCATCGGGCCGCTTTACTCTGCCGTATCACAGAGGATCGGACGGGCCGGCCCCGCGGTTCACCGGCTTCGACGCGGGCCGGTACAGCTTTCCCAGATGGAGGCTGGTGGTGACGGCGACGGCTTTCGAGGGCCGTCGCTGACGGTTCGGCAAAAATTAGTCATGCCGTGGCCGGTCGCTCGAATCGCCCACTCCGGGAGGGGGTGTGCCGGCCCCAATCAGGAGCGGCAGAACCTGCAGGGCGAGAAACAGTCCGAGCACGGCGAGCACCACCTGGGGCCAGATGCCCGCGATCCGTTCGCCCCATTCCCAGCCGGCCTCGCGGGCAATGCCTCCCACAAGGGTCGCGAGAACGAGCAGCAGAAGCGTCATCAGCACCAGTCCGCAGCCGAGCGAGGCCATGGTGCCTCGGAACGTGCCGAGTTCGGTGAATTCTTCCTGATGCAGATCGATCGCCCGGCCCTTCGCCAGACTGCGAGGCACCGTTTCGGCCAGTTCGATGGCCCGGGCGGCATCGGACCAGACTGCGGGGGCGATCGTCGTCGCCTCGCGGCTGCGATGCAGTTCGTCCAGCATCAACGCCCCGCGGTTGAACGTCAGCGTTTCGGTGCGATCGCCCGTCCAAGTCCATAGTGAGTCAGTCCACGGTGAGTCAGTCGATGACATGTCATCGGGATGACCGGCCTCGTCTAGCGATGCGTCCGAGAAGTCAACGGCACTCGTGCCCCGGTCATGGACGAGCGTGATACGCAGGCCCGGCCTCTCGCCTCGGACGACCTGCCACCTCACGGGCACTTGTGCCGGGCCGGTGAAGCCGACGGCCAGCGTGTTCCACGCGGCATCGGCATCGGCTGTGCCGAGCGTGGAGAGCCGGGAGGGGTCACCTGCCAGCACTCGCACGAGATCGGCATCCACGGCCAGGGATCGGAGTACGGCCTCTCGCGACCGATCGACGAGCCTCCGCTCCATCGTGATCGTCTCGACGGGTCCCAGCGGGTCGGCCCCGGCGAGGCCGGCCTCGATCCGCTCCTGCAGGCGGCGGATGAACGGATGGAGTCGGTCGGGCAGGAACGGGATCAGCGTGGCCCCTGAGTCTCCGCGGATCATGTCGAGTTCGTAGGCCCAGAGCATCGACAGCGTGAGCGGATGGGAAAGCAGCAGGGTGCGGCCCGCCTGCACGAGCGCCCGCACGCCGGCGGCGCGGGCTTCGGTCCAGCCGTCACCGCCGACCAGTACGGCATCGCAGACCTGTGATTCAAGGAGCGGTTCCCAGGACGGGTCGCGGGGCACGTCAGCAGCCACCACGGCGGCCAGCGGGCCCGCGGTGGGCAGGTCGCAGCCAATCGTGATCGTATCGCCGCGAGCGGCGGCGACCGCCACCACCTCCGCGATCCGGGCGTCGATGCCTAGAAGTCCGAGTTTCATGCTGTCATTGTTCACCGGAGGCGTTGATCCGACCAGCCCGGGCCTGTGCAACAGGGGCCTGCGTGAGGTATACGAGGGGATATGCAAGCAGAAGTGATCGCCATCGGTGACGAACTCACCACCGGACAGCGGCTCGACACGAACAGCCAGTGGCTGTCGGCCGAACTCGGCCTGCTCGGTATTCCAGTGCTCTTTCACACGACCGTCTGTGACACGCTCGAGGCGGGTGTCGAGGCCTTTCGCATCGCGGCCGCGCGGTGCGAATTGGTCGTGGCGACCGGCGGCCTGGGGCCCACGGCGGACGATCTCACCAGAGACGTGCTGGCGGTGGTCGCCGGCGAGCCCCTCGAACTCTCTGCGGCGGCGCTCGAGGCGGTTGAGTCGCGGTTTGCCCGGCGGGCCGTGGCGATGCCCGAGAGCAACCGTCGGCAGGCGATGTTTCCCCGTGGCACCCGGATCATTCCCAATCCCAATGGCACCGCCCCGGGCATCGACCTCGACGTCCGGCGGCCTGATGGCGGCACGAGCCGGATCATCGCGCTGCCCGGTGTGCCCTCCGAGATGCGGGAGATGTGGCGGGGCACCGTGGAAGCCGCACTCGCGGCCATGCTTCCCGACGCGGGAGTCTACGTGCATCGCCGCATCAAGTGCTTCGGGGCAGGAGAGAGCGCCGTCGAGGCGATGCTGCCCGACCTGATCCATCGCGGCCGCGATCCGCTCGTCGGCATCACGGCGCACGAGGCCACGATCACGCTACGGATCGTGGCGCGGGGCCGCGATGAGGTGGAGTGCCGGGCGAAGATCGCTCCCACCGAGCGAACGATCCGGGAGTGCCTCGGGCCGCACGTCTACGGCGTCGAAGACGACGAGGTGGAGGATGCCGCGGTGCGGGCGCTGGTCAGCGCCGGGCAGACGCTTGGCACGATCGAGATCGGCACCGAAGGCCGAGTGGCCGCCTGCCTGACGCAGGCCCAGGCACGACGACAGGCACAGCCAAGGCGACAGGCGCAGGGTTCGCCGCTCCCGCCCGGCCAAGCCGGAACGCAGCCTCACGATCCATCCATCGCGGTCTACCGTGGCGGCATGGTGCTGCCAGCCGGGTCGATACCGGGTGTCGAGCATGAGTCAGCCGACAGCATGAAACGCCTTGCCGAGCGGGCCCGGGCCGATTCTGGTGCCACCCTGGGCCTTGCGGTCGGGGCGGCCCGTCTGGGGCCTGAGGGTCGCAGCGTGGTGGTGATCGCGTTGTCTGACGGGCAGAATGTGGAACAGATCGAGCATATGCTGGGGGGCGGCCCTGCGCTGGCGTTGTCACGTGCGGCGAAGACCGCCATCGACTTGGTGCGGCGGACGCTCGAACCCCGGATTGCCGCTTCATGAGCCCGCAGATCCAGTCCAGTCAAGAATCGAACCAGAAGTCCAGCCGGCCCCACGACGTGGGCCGGGCCGCCAACTGGCGGACGCTTCTCCTGTTTGCGGGATTCGTGACGCTCGTGGGGCTGATCGTCTGGCCGTCGCTGGCCGGACGGATTCAGTATGCGAAGACACGCGCCGAACTGTCGGCGATCCGCGACGCGGCGGCTGGAGCTGAACTCAAGTCGGTCGGGAAGCTGTTCACGACGCTGGCGCGGGTCATCGGCCCGGCGGTGGTGAACGTGACGGCGAAGAAGCGAGTCCACACGCTGGCCGATGAGATCGCCTCTCTGCGGGGGGAGACGCCAGCCGGAGCGACCGACGAATCGGTGGGCTCGGGCGTGATCGTCGAGTCTGACGGCGTGATCCTCACCAACTACCACGTGGTCGCCCAGAGCGACGAGATCGACGTAACCCTCGCCGACGGCCGACGCTTCAAGGCGACGCTCGTGGGGGCCGATGCCGCGACCGATCTGGCGGTGCTACGGGTCGATGCGAAAGACCTGCCGAAGGCCGACTGGGCCGACAGCGACACCGTCGAGGTGGGCGAAATGGCCTGGGCGATCGGCAATCCCTTCGGTCTCGACCGAACGATCACCTATGGGATCGTCAGTGCCGTGGGGCGGCGGGGCGTGGTCGACAATCCATTTCAGGAGTTCCTGCAGACCGATGCCTCGATCAACCCGGGCAACTCTGGCGGCCCGCTCGTTGACGTGCACGGCCATGTGATGGGGATCACAACGGCGATCGTGGGCAAGGGTTTCCGCGGCATCGGCTTCGCCATCCCGAGTAATACGGCCCGACGGGTCTGTGAAGAAATCCGTACGACCGGTCACGTGGAACGCGGCTATCTGGGCATGGCATTGCGGGAACTGCCGCCGGGCCTCGCCGGCGGGCCGGGGGCTGCCGTGGCCGCCGTGGAACCCAAGTCGCCGGCCGCGGAGGCTGGTGTGAAGCCGGGTGACGTGGTGCTCAGCTTCGACGGCGAGGAGATTGCCGAACCGGCGACGCTCGTGCTTCTGCTGACGCGATCGCCGGTCGGGTCGGAGGTGCCCCTGGAGATCATTCGCGACGGCAAGCAGACAACGATCACTGTGCGAGTCGGCCGCCGCCCTCACGACAAGTAGTCGCCTTTTTCGGGCAGCAAGTCCACACGGCTCATCATCACGCCGCAGCCGCGCAGGATGACGCGATCATCTCGCACACTCAGCTTCACGACACCGCCGCGTTCGCTGGCTTGAAAGGCCGTGAATTCCGTCTTGCCGAGCTTGGCCTGCCAATACGGACCAAGTGCGCAGTGTGCCGATCCGGTCACGGGGTCTTCGTTGACGCCGGCAGCTGGCGCGAAAAATCGTGAAACAAAGTCGAACTCCGTCTGCTCGCTACGACTCGTCACAATGATCCCCCGCACCGGTAGCGACGCCAGCATGGAGAGGTTCGGCCGAAGGGTACGCACGTCCCGTTCATTGGGGAGTTCCACGAGATAGTCCATGCCGTTGACCCCACAGAAGACCGGATCGCCCCCGATCGCCTCTGCGAGCCCGCTCGGCGTATCGCATGGCTCGCACGGTCTGGCAGGGAAATCCATCGCGATCCAGTCGTTGTCGCGAACGCATGTGAGCCATCCGCTCTGCGTTTCGAAGCGGGCCGACGCGTCGTGGTTGAGAACGCCTGTCTCCCACAACACGAGCGCACTCGCCAGCGTGGCATGGCCGCAGAGCTTCACCTCGATCGTCGGTGTGAACCAGCGGAGCGAGAAACCGCCTTCCACGGGGTGCAGGAACGCGGTCTCGGAGAGGTTCATCTCCCGGGCCACGAGTTTCATCCAGATCTCGTCGGCTGGCTCCGGGAGCAGGCAGACGGCCGCAGGATTGCCGTGAAAAGGCGTGTCGGTAAAGGCATCGACGACGTGAATGACGGTCATGAGAAAAAGGTGCCAGAGAAAAAGGTGCCGGCCACTTCGTTTGAGGAGTGTCAACAGAAAGGCCGGAGGGTGCCTTGCGGTACCCTCCGGCCTTCGAATAGCGTTTCAATCGTGCGGCTTAGTAACGGCGACCACCGCCGCCGCCACCGTAACCACCGCGACCACCGCCGCCACCGCCACCGCTCTCACGCGGCTTGGCCTCGTTGACGGTCAGAGCCCGGCCGCCAAAATCCTTCTCGTGCATGCCGCTGATCGCCCGCTGGGCGGCGTCGTCGGACTGCATCTCGACGAAGCCAAAGCCCTTGCTGCGACCGGTGTCGCGATCCTGAATCACCTGCGCGCTGACCACGGTTCCGAATTCAAGGAACATCTGCTCCAGCGACTCGCTGGTCACACTGTACGCAAGGTTACCGACATAAAGTTTCTTACCCATGACACAAAAACTCCTACCAATGACCCATTGATGCTTTCGGGGTCACGTCGAAAAGGCCAGAGATGGCAGCCCGCCAGAGGGTAAAGGCGAGCATAAGAAGCGGCGTGAAAAGCCATTCGGCCAGTCCGCAACAGATAGCATCGTCTCAAACCAACACGCCCACTCTAGGGGAGAGCCGGACGAAACGCAACGTCGCTCCCGGCCGGGGTGGACGTGAAGCCCCTAGGGCGTCGCCTCGCCGGGGGGGAGGCCCTCGGCGGGCGGGTCGTCGAGAAACTTCGCGAAGTTGAACTCGTCGGCCCCGAAGCCGCCGCTGAGCTTGCCCGTGAACCCGAAGCCGTCGCCGGGAGCAGCATCCGGCGGCATGGATTGTGCGGGCGTCGCCGCTCCTGGCGGGGCGGCGACCGGTCGCTCCACAGGCGTGCCCTGAGGCCGGGCCCGCAACGTGGCCGAGACTCCGGCGAGCCACTCACCCGACGGAAATGCATAGGGTCGGAACTTCTCGAGCGTGCCCGTCTCTTCGTGGACAAATAGGGCCCGCTGCGGCCCCAGCTTCACGGCCGCGGGGCTGTCTACCAATTGGCTGGAATCGGAGCCGCTCATCTGGAAGAGCACGCGGAGTTCGAACTCCTTGAGCGCACCACGCTCGAACGTCCGCTGCAGGTTCGTCAGCGAGTCGCACCAGATGAGCACATGAACGCCCACCGGCGGGCCATCCTTGAGCAGGTTCACCAGATTCTGCGCGGGCGTCGCCTTCTGTTCGCCACCGAATGATGAATAGCCGAAGTCGGACTCGTTTCGCCGCAGCTCTCGAAAGCGGGCCAGATCGCGGATGATCACGTAGACCGACTCGCCGTCGAGTACCTGCTCCTCGATCCGTCGCCGGACCTCGGTGGCGAGGCGTTCCACGGCATCCCCCACACTGAGTCGGCCCACCACTTCCGTCTCGTGCGGAAGAGCGGTGGCAAGCGTGGCCAGCAGGATGTCGGGCTTCTCCTCGGCGATCGCCGGCTCGAAGAGCACGAATCGTCCGGCGCGGCCCAGGCCGCCGCCGGGATGGGGATCATGGGCCGCAGCCAGGCTGACCATCGACATCGCCAGCAGGCTCACACCAAGATCCTCTCGCTGCCCCACGATGAGCAGATTCGCGCCTCCCTGGCGACGGAAGACAGCCGCCGTCGGATCCTTGATGGCGATCGCATCGCCCAGCCACGCCAGCGGGACCGGCTCGGGCTTGCCGGCCACCGTGCCTTTGTCGAGCAGCTCGGCAAGCAGGGGGTTGCCGGCGGGAGCGGCCGCCTCGTTGCCGTCGAACACGATGCGGGGGAGTGCCGGGATGTCGATCCGTCGGTCGGCAAGACGTCGCAGCGCGCCGAGATAGCGTTCCCGACGCTCGTCGTTGAGGAACACGACCTGAAACGGATTGTTGCCGGCGACCATGCCGTTGGCATCGTTGTAGATCGCCTCGCCGGGGCGGGTCAGCAGGCGGGCCGCGGTGTTGTCCTCGCTGAGAATAAGGCTCGAGTCGGCCTCGTTGCATTGCAGTGCGATGCGGACCGCCATCTGCCCCATCGTCGCACGAGGCAGGCTGTAGGAGCCGCCGAGCGTCTGGGAGCCGAGCAGCACGTGCATGCCGAAGGCGCGGCCCTGGCGGACGAGGCGGTCGAGAATCAGGGCGGCATCCTGGGCGATCTTGTCGTCCTCGACGAAGATTTCCTGAAACTCGTCGATGATCAGCAGGATCCGCGGCATCGGGTCGGGGTGGCCCGTCTGGCGGAAACCGGCGACGTCCTGCACGGCGCACTCGCGGAACAGATCACCGCGATGCTTGAGTTCGCGGTCGAGCTGCTCGAGCACTGACAGCCCGAATTCACGTTCGCTCTCGATGGCGATCACCCGGGCGTGCGGCAGCTTGTAGTGGTCGTAGAGCTTGAACTCGACGCCCTTTTTGAAGTCGATCAGGTAGAACTGGATCTCGCTGGGGCTGTAGTTGAGGGCGAGGCTCGTGATCAGCGCGTGCATGAGCGTGGATTTGCCCGAGCCCGTCTTGCCGGCGATCAAGGCATGCTGGCTCGTGCCCTTGCCAAGCTTGATGTATTGGAGCTTCTTGGCGCCGGCCGGCCCCAGCGGCGCGAGCACCTCGCTGGCGGTGCTCCCCGTCCACCACTCTTCCTCCTTCGGCGCCACGCGGTCGAAGGGCACCTCCACCCGCTTGGCCGCCTTGGCAGCCTTGCCGACCCGCTGGATGATCTTGGTGAACACCTCGTCCGACGGCGGCTGCTCGACCGCAAGGGGCCACTTGCAGAATTCCGCGTCGCTCGTCCAGGTGGCGACGCCGTCCTTGAGCGTGAGCACGGTGGCATGCTTCTCGAGGTCGGCGATGCTGAAGTTCGACGGCATGTGCTGGGAGGTGTCGATCGAGACGATCGTGTAGACGCCGCAGCGGGCGCCGGAGGCGGCGATGCTGGCCAGACGCCGGGCGCTGTTTTCGGTGAAGTTGGCTGGAAAGTTCGCGACCACGACGAAGCGGTAGGGCTCAGGCACCTCGGCGTCGGCGTTGTAGCCGCCGATCGATTCGTATTCGTTTCGCAGGTATTTCTGGATCACGAGTTCGATCTGTTCGGTGATGTCGGCCAGGCATTGCTCGATCTGCGGCGGCTCCGTCCAGATTCGGCTGGTGACCAGGAGTTCGTCGTAATCGGCCAGATGCATAAAGCCGGCGAACTGCTTGCCAAGCCCGAGCGGATCGATGATCGTGAACCGGCTCTGGCCGGCCGGGATGCCGCTGGCGATCCGCAGCATGAACGCCTGCATCATGTCTGAGGCGGGTTCCTTCTGGTCGCCGTTGGCCCGGATCACCAGCGACGCGGCGGCGGGGAAAGGCACGATTGCCGGCTGGGGCCAGGCGACCGGACCGAAGGTGTTCAGGTCGGGCTGCGACGACACGCCCCCTGGCACGCTTTCCAGCGAGAGAGCGAGTTGCCCGAAGCGCAGGCCCGGCGGTGGCAGCGTCGGCAGTGGACACTCTTCAGTGGACAGCTCACTCCAGGGATGGAAGGCGGCGGCATCGACGGCGGCGGCATCCTCGTAGACCGCGGTGGTCTCCGTGCGGGCCGTTCGCCAGGCTTCGGTCATTGCCTGCCAGCGTTCGTCCCGACGGCGGCCGGCGGCAGACAGCCGCTCGTCGCGAGTCCGCACCAGTTCTGCCACGGCCTGTTCACGACCGGCGGCCAACGTCTCCAGCCGCGCCGGGTATTTCGTGTCTGCAGCCTCGCGGACGGTGGTGCGTTTCTTGTTGATGGCCTCGACGGCCGTCTCATACTTCGTGGCCAGATCGGCGAGGAGCTTGTCGCGTTTTTCTGCGGCCCCTGCGATATCGGCCTCAGCCTTGAGCTTCCGCTGATTGGCTTCCTCCGCGAACGTAGCATCAAGCTTCGCCAGCTGCGCGTCGTGACGGGCCTTGACGTAGCGGCCGCTCGCCGCGAGGCAGTGACGCGTGCGGGCGATGGAGCCGACGAGTTCGTCCCGCGCTGCCACGGCCTGGGCCGTGGCTGTCTTTCGCATCCGGCCGATGAACCAGAATCCGAGCCCGATCCCGGTCACCGCCACGGCAGCCAATGCCGCAACCGCTGCCATTGCCCGAGTGTTCAGATCGGCAGCCAACGACTCCGGCACCTGCAGATAGGTCGCCACGGCGGCCCCGATCCCCAGCAGCAGCGGCAGCATGATCGCCGCCGCCCGCGTGCCTCCGGAGAATGCCGTCGCCACCGACTTCATCCCCAACACTGCCGCCGACTGGTTGGCCACGGTGGTCCGAAGCTGCTCAAGAAGCGTCAGGAGGGCGGCCCCGGTCGGCAGCGGCTCCGCAGCGGCCGGCGTGGGGACGGCCACTGGTGAGGGCGTGGCTGGGGCGGCGTCGGTCGAGGCGGCGTCTGCTGTCGGAGCGGCGTCGGCAGCGGTGGGCGTGACTTCCGCGGGAGGTGCCGCCACCATCCGGCGATCGACGAGGAACTTCAGACTGCGGGTGTCGGCGTCGTCGAGCTGGGTGGTGATGTCGGCGAGCTGCTTCTCAGCCCGCCGCAGGATCAACGCCGGCTCCTTCCGCTTCTCCTTGAAGACCTCCTTGGCCTGATTCTCCTCGAACCGCGAGTCTTCCTTGAGCTGCGCGTCCTGCTTTTCCCAGTTGCGTCGGTAGGTCGTGGCGTAATTCTTCTGCTGCGCGTCCAGCTTGGCACGCTCGGCGGCGGCTTCGGCGTCGGCCTTCGCGATCACCTCCGCGTGCTCCCGTCGTGTGGCCTCTGATTCGCGGGCATGCTTTTTTTCGACGGCGGCGATCGCCGCGTCGGCCTCGCGGTTTGACGCGGTGGTTTCGGTGCCGTGCTCGGTAGTGATCTCGCGTTCCAGCTGGCTCCGGGTGGAAGCAGCCTGGCGCAGTCGGGTGAGCTGCTCTCGCAGCAGGTCGCGGTCGTAGGAGGTGTGGCTCACTGCGGCATGTCCATCTGCTGGTGTTTCACTCCTGGTATCGGGAGTCGCGGTATCGGGAGTCGCGGTATCGGGAGTCGCGGTATCGGGAGTCGCGGTATC
>JBBAVO010000044.1:3465-5092 GCA_040397635.1 Pirellulales bacterium | reverse complement strand
TCGCGGTATCGGGAGTCGCGGTATCGGGAGTCGCGGTATCGGGAGTCGCGGTATCGGGAGTCGCGGTATCAGGAATCGTGGCCATCGCTCACCTCCCGGCTGGCGCGAGACAACACCTCGGCGAGCCTGCCGATTGCCTCGAGGGTCTCCTTGACCCGTGGAGAAAGCGGCTCGATGTGCTCCTTGTGAAACGCTCTGCTCGTGCCGTCGTCCCAGGTTTCCCGGGCCGATTCCCACTTCAGTTGGAGGTGCTTGAGCGCCAGCGCCATCTTCGACGCCCCGCTGGAAAGATCGGCGTTCATGCCCCGTCTCCCTCGCGACCGGCCGGAGGTGCTGGCGGGGACTGTCCGCCGGCGGTGCTGCGGTCTGCAGCCGGTGCCACGGCGGATGACGGCTCATCCACGGCCCGCGCGACCGATGCCGTCGTGTTGTCCGTCGCTCCGCCAGCTGCGCTGCGAGGCGCGGACGTATGGACATAGTGGTCGAGTGAGACGAGCATCCGTTCCAGCCTCGCCACGGCCTTTGGGCAGTCAACGTCGATCACCTCTCGGAAGCGCGTCATGCGGACGCCCGTCTCCTGGAACTGCTGCCGCACCACGGGTGCCCACCGGCGCACGGCCTCCGCCTTCTCTTCAGCGCGGGCCAGCTTCTTCTTGGCCTTCTCGAGCGCTTTCTTCTCCTCGATGCAGGAGGGCTCGTTGTTGCCCACCTTCTTGAACGTGCGGCAGTGCTGCAGGTCCTTCATTGCCTGGTTGACGCCATCGGCAGCCCGACGGACCTCCGTCTTCCAATAGGCAGCCTGTTCGATGCAGATCCAATCCACTACTCGCTGGGCCTGCATTTCGACCTCGGCGAGCGATTGGCCCGTTTCATGGCCAAACGCCACCATTGCCGCCTTCACGAAGGCCAGCGTGTCGATCGAGTTGACTTCCGCTTGTGTGGACATGGCTGGCGTGGTGGTTGTCAGCGTTGCTGCTGGTATTGCTCGACCCGCTCGGCCTTGCGAACCAGATAGGGAACGTAATCCTCCGTCGCCTCGACGAAGCGGGCGAAGGTGCTGAGCTGTTGCTCGAACTCCTCGGTGAATTTCTGCTGTTCCGCATCCCGCCACGTAGAGCTGAGTGCCGCCAGCTGCCGTTGCACGCCGTGCATCTGCGACATCACTTCGGTGCTGAAGAAGCGGAGCCGGGCCGCGAACCGACGCAGTTCCTCAGGATCGACGATGACCTGTCCCATGATGTCGGTGCTCCTTCGGGTTGGACGGCCGCATCTCACGAGCGAGATGTCTGCGGTCCGCTCTCGCTCATGGTATCGCTTTCGCCGCAAAGACGCACACCCCGAGGGAGACTGCGGCGGCCACCGGAACGGCTCGGCAAGAGAGCGGACTGTCCACCCGGCCGCTGTGCGATTGCACGCCCCGGGCGTACACTTCCGCCGCTCGTCCAAGCGACCCACGGTTTTCCCCGGGGTTCTCGTTCAGCCCGTCATCTGCACCCCGTGAGGAGATATCGACCGATGGAGCCCACCGCCCCCCACGCCCCAGCAGCGGCCGCCGGACGCCCGGCTGCTGCCCATCCCGGCCAGCATCCCGGCCAGCACGCAGCCCAGCAACCCAGCAGCGAGGTGT
>JBBAVO010000044.1:1570-3365 GCA_040397635.1 Pirellulales bacterium | reverse complement strand
CATCCCGGCCAGCATCCCGGCCAGCACGCAGCCCAGCAACCCAGCAGCGAGGTGTCTACCTCGCCGGCCCAAGGCTGGCATGTGAGTCACCTCTTTTATCGGTTTGACCGGGCCCGGCTGGCAGCGCTCTCGCCGGAGGTGCGTGCCGAGGGGATCCGGCTCTTCTGCGAGGCGCTCGATCCGGCTGGCCCGCTGGCGCCGACCCGCCTGCAGACCTGGCTCGTGCCCGGCCACAAGGCCGACTTCGGCGTGATGGCGATGGACCCTTCGCCGCTGAAGGTGGACGACGTGCATCAGCGGTTGTTGGCCGGCCCGCTCGGGCAGGCGCTCGAGGCGACCTATTCCTTCGTGGGCCTCACGGAGGTGAGCGAATACGTGCCGACTGTCGAGCAGTTCGGCGAGCGGCTGATCGTGGAAGGCGAGACCCGCGACAGTCCGACCTGGAAGGCGAAGGTGCAGGGCTACGCCGGCCGCGAAGACCACATGCGGCGGGCGCGGCTGGAGCCTGAGCTGCCACCGTGGCCCAACGCCTGCTTTTATCCGATGAACAAGAAGCGGAAGGTGGGGGAGAACTGGTTTTCGCTCCCCTTCGCCGAACGCAGCCGGCTGATGGCCGAGCATGGCCGGACCGGGATGACGTTCGGCGGCCGCGTGACGCAGCTGATCACGGTGAGCGTGGGTCTCGACGACTGGGAGTGGGGCGTGACGCTCTGGGCCCGGCGGCCCGAGTTTCTCAAAGAGATCGTCTACACGATGCGGTTTGACGAGGCGAGCGCGCGGTATGCGGAGTTCGGCCCGTTCTACACCGGCTACATCAGCACGCCGGCCGAAGTCCTGGCTCATTGCCACGTGGCGTAGCGATCACTTTCCCGCAGGCGGCGCCGCCGAGAGGATCATCTCGACGGCGGTGCCCCTGGGCGGCACGCGGCCGTCGAAGGCGTCGAAGAGAAGCGCCTCGTTGGACTGTGAACTCTCGATCGGCAGGTCGAGCATGGCGGTCGGAAAGTTTGACAGGCAGACCAAATCGCCGCCGTCGGCCTGGTAATACTCCTTACCGTCGGAGGGATCGGTCCAAAACGCGCTGCCGGCGAACACCCACCGCTCCTTCATCGGCTTCCCAGTGCGGTTGTCGCGGATCCACTCCTGTGCCGGCAGTTCGTGGACGGTGCCAGCCTCGTCCTTCCACCGCATCGTGACGCGGACCACCGGCCCGGTGGCGGCCACGTAGTCGGGATCGAATGAGACCGGCTTCCCTGGCACGAGGCCGAGGGCCAGCAACGCGGCATGCACGAGCCGGGCGGTCGAGCGCGTGGCCACGATCGACTCGTGCTCCTTGGTGCCCTGCGGGCAGGCGAAATATTCGATCGGACCCTTGTCGATCGCGATCTCACCCCCTACGACCACCCGCCTGCCCTGGGCGTCGATCCAGACCTCTTCTTGAGGGGAGAGCCGTTTCCATTCCGGATGACGATCGGGGGTCGGCTCCGCCGCGGGGTCGGCTCCGTGGGTCGCGGGCGCCAGCGCGAGGAATGCCAGCACCATAACGGTCGTCATGGCCAAGACGCCGCCGATCTGCAGCGGTCCGCGCTCCGGGGGCCGATTTCGACGCGATGACAGCCACATGAGCGATGCGCCTGAAGGGTGGTGGGGTCGTGGATGCCGAGGCACCCGTCGGGTACGATACCGAACCTTCCCGGCCGGTGCGAATCCGAGCCAGGGCTGCACGATCCCCAGGCACGGATGGACCCATGGTCACGAACACGTCACAGACCCGCAACGGCAAGCCCAAGCAATC
>JBBAVO010000044.1:0-1470 GCA_040397635.1 Pirellulales bacterium | reverse complement strand
GCAATCTGGAAGGCAATCTGGGAAGCGGGGGAAGGCCGCCGCCGACGCAATGCCAGAGGCCGCAGCGGCAGAGTCGTATGCACCGCCGGGCGATACCGACGTGCGTGAAACCGGGGCCTCGGCTGCCGGTGCGACTGCTGGCCGATCGGCTGTGGCCCGCGTGCCGGCGAAGGTGGGGGCCGGGGCGGCGAGCCGAAAGATTCGTGCGATCGCCGATGTGAGCGAGTCGCTCGACGTCCGTCGCCGCCTGCGACGGCTTTCCAAGCAGATCGAACGTCGCTCGCACGACATGCAACACATGACGCTCATCGAGGGTGCGATCAGCGATTGCCTCGACGACGCTGCCGCGACGGCGGCTGACCGCGAACGGTGGCTGTTGTGTGAGGCTGCCACCTGGGGGCTGGCCTGGATGGCGCGGACGCGTCGGGCTGGAGGGTCGGCTGGTGGCCTGCTCGAGCGGCTCGTGCAGTCCGCCCGGTCGGCGCAGGCTCCGCTCGCGGCGGGCGACACTCTTTCAGCCCGGTTCGTGCTGGCAGTGTCACGGCTGTTCTGCGACGTCGAAGCGTGCCGCTGCCTCGACCGCGATGCCGTGGCAGCCCTCGGTGAAGAGATCCGCCGGCTGGTCTCGGCCGAGGGGACCGTCAGCCTGCAGGGATCGGCGGCGATGGTCGAGCGGGTGGTGCGGTGGAGTGCGGTGCGGGACGTCGGGCTGGCGACCGGTTCTCTGCCGTGGAGCGAGCCCACCGAGAAGCTCTTCGCGCAGTCGGTGGCCACGACGCTCCGCCTGCTTGGCGGCCAGGGGCGAATGCTGAAGGGGGCGGGTCGGATGCCGGCGGCGTTCGCCGATCCGGTGCTGGCCGTGGCGGCGGAATCTCGCCGCAAGCGGGTGCGACACACCGCCGAGGCGGTGCAGGTGCCGGCGCAGTCCCGCGCTCTTGGAGGTCGAAAGAAGGCTGCTGGAGGTCGAAAGAAGAAGGAGGAGAAGCAGGAGCGGCTGCTGTCGCGTGATCTGCACGATGCGACCGCGGCGATCGCGATCCTCCGGTCAGGATGGGAACGGAACGCGATCCGCGTGCTGCTTGAATACCGCGACGCCGTGCCGCATCTGGAGATCGCGGTTGGCGATCGATTGCTCGTCGATGGTCCATGGCATTGGCAGGCCTCGAAGGGAGGGCGACCGCTCGAGATGGAAGGGCCGTGGAGCGTCTCCTGCTGGGAATCGGACAAGAAGGCGACCTATCTGGAGATCATCGCGCCGCTCGCCGGTGGCATGCAGATCGACCGGCAGATCGTCCTCGTGCCACGTGACCGCATCGTGCTGCTGGCCGACGCCATCACGCGCCAGCCTGGGGAACGGGCCGAAGATCAGGGCGGCGGCGCTCGTCCCGAACTGCTGTGGAGCCATGCCCACGGCGGGCTGCGGGTGGAGTCGGTGGTGCCGCTGGCCGCCTCACTCGAGGGCGTGCAGGC
>JBBAVO010000043.1:3839-16506 GCA_040397635.1 Pirellulales bacterium | reverse complement strand
AGTGCGGCGTGTACCCGGCCCCTTCCTTGATCCAGCGGTCGAGGAGTTGTTTCTGCTCGTCGGAGAGCCGCCGATTGGAATCCGGCGGCGGCATGACGACATCGGCATCGGTCGAATGGATTCGTTCGAGCAGCACGCTCGCGCCAGGGTCGCCCGGCACGATGGCGCCGGCATGAATCGCCGCCTCACGATCGTCGAGTCGCAGGTCCGCCTCCCGCTTGTTGCCGTCCTGCCCGTGGCAGTAGAAGCAGTTCTCGGAGAGGATCGGCCGGATATCGCGGTTGAAGTCGAGCGGCTGAGCGACCGCCTGGACAGCCGATTCGGACGCCCCGGCCGTTGCTGACGCCGTTGCCCAGACCGCGACCGTCACCGTTGCCACCACGACCATGGCGATGGCCGTGCGGCCCGGTGAGGGAATCCGCCCAGTTGACCTCCGCCGCGCGTGGAAACGTTTCGAGCAACCCATGGAACTTTTCCTGAAAGGGTTACCCGCTTCGCCGATCCGCCGGCATACGACCGGCGAACCGCGGACCGGAAGGTCGATCGGCGGGAAAAAATCAGACCTGTGAAGAGTAGCACCCAAACCGGCCCCTGGCCAGCGACGGTGCTGCCGGAAGAACGCTGACATCCGCCGCAGCTTTCCCGACGGCTACGCGGTCATACGCCCATAGATGCTGGCCGGAAAGCCGGTCATAATGGCCGCACCGGGGACTCGCCATCCAGCACGCAATCGCCGCTGCCCATTCCCACGAGCGTGGATCATGCCCTCCATATGCTCCATATGATGACCGCCGTGAACCCCCGAACCACCCCCTGGCTGGCCGCGGTCTTCGTCTTCGGCTGTACGCTGGCCGCCTTCCTCAACTCGCTCGACGGCGAGTTTCTGATGGACGACCACACGGAGATCGTTGACAACACGTCGATGGAGTCGCTGTGGCCACCCTGGCGGGTCATGTTCATCGGCCATGAACTGCCATCGCGGCCGCTCCCCTATCTGACATTTGCCATCGACCGGGCCCTGTGGAGCAAGCGGCCGTTTGGCTTTCATGTCACGAATCTCGCCATCCACGTCGTAGCCGCCCTGTCGCTGTTCTTCCTGGTGCGGACCACGCTCTCCTCACCACGACTGCGCGAGCGGTGGGGCGAGCATGCAGACATCGTGGCGGGGCTGATCGCTGCCCTGTGGGCCGTGCACCCGCTGAACACGCAGGCGGTGACCTACATCTACCAGCGGATGGAGTCGCTGGCAGGAATGCTCTGCCTGCTCTCGCTGGCGGCATTCGCGGGCGGCGTCGCGCGGCAGTGGAACGTTCGCTGGCTCGCAGGAAGCGTCGTGGCCTCGGCTGCCGCGATGTTCTCCAAGGAGACGGCGGCGGTCCTTCCCCTCATGATTGCCAGCTATGACTGGCTGTTCTGCGGCGACCAACCACCACCGGCGCGCCGCCGCATCCGCTACTACTCGGCCCTCTGCTCGACCTGGCTCATTCTCGGCGGCCAGATGGTCGCTCAGTCCTGGCGCTACCATCAAACCGGTGTCTATGGGGTGTCGCCCATGGGCTACTTCCTCACGCAACCGCGGGTGATCCTCCATTACCTGCGGCTCGCATTCTGGCCGCATCGCCTCTGCTTCGACCTCAACTGGGCGGTGCTTACGAACTGGTCCGACATCGTGCCGGCGTTCATCTACATGACGGCGTTCGGCCTGGCGGTGGTCTACGGCCTCGTGCAACGCCGGGCCTGGGCATGGCCGGGAGCCTGCTTCCTGCTCGCCCTTGCGCCGTCGTCGAGCTTCCTGCCGCTCGGGCAGATCGCGGCGGAATACCGGATGTACCTGGCACTGACGGCCGTCGTGGCGGTGGTGGTGCTCGGCATCCACGCCGCGATCGAGCAGTGGGTGCCGTTCGGGCCTCGCCGCGTCGCGGTCTATCGCGGAGCGGTCGTCGTGGCACTCGCGGCGGTCGGCGTGCTCACCGTTCTCACACAGAACCGCAACCGCCTCTATGCGACGCCGGGGGGAGTCTGGATCGATGTCATCGAGCAGGGCACGGGCACCAGCCGGGCCCTGTGGAACCTCGCGCTAGCCTGCGACGAGCATCACGCCTTCGACACGGCGATCCAATACGCCGGCGAGGTGGCGGCCCGCAATCGCGACCCGGAAGTCTACGCCCATCTCGCCATGCGCCGCCTGCGAGAGGGGGACCTCGCCACCGCAGAACGCTACCTCCGGGAGGCGGTTGGCAGACAGCCGGACGGGAGCTCGAACGGTACGCCCATCGACGCCCGGATCGCGATATGTCTGGCCAAGATTCTGCGGCAGCAGGGCCGGAACGCCGAGGCCGACGAGATCGAACGCCGGAGCCAACACGCGAAGCCGGAGTGACGGGGCATCAGTCGTCCGGCAAAGGTTCGCTCCTCGACCATCGCGAGGCTACTCGGCAAACCTTCCCATCTGTGCCGGTGGACCAGCCTGCAGCAGCGACTTGAGGGTCGGCTCATCGAGGCGGTGGATCAGGATCGCCCCGTTGAGCACCGCGTCGGGCTCGCGTTCCCTGAGTTGGGCAAGAAGCCGGTGGTATTCCAGCCGGTGAAACTCAAGGCCGATTTGCGCAAACATCTCCGGCGGTACGCCATACGACTTCTCGCGTTCCTCTGGAGCAAGCGGCGTCAGCAGGGCCAGTGCCCGGCTGCGATCCTGAAACTGCTCCTCCCAGCTTTCACGCCATGGGCCCCACATCGGCAGATAGATTCCTTGCAGGTGGGTGGCGCTGACGCAGTAGGTCCCGGGCCCGAGCGGCGGCAACGGCACGTCGTCGAAGTCCGTCGGCAGCAGGATCGGGGCGGCGCTCAGCGACTGCATCGGCGTGGGACCGAACAAGCAGCCGTAGATTGGGTGCTGGTCGCCGTACATGCGTCGTTCGCGGGCGATGAATGAGGCGACTGTCGAGTGTTCCTGTCCCCAGTCGAGATTGCTGTCCACGAGGTAGTGCCAGGCCTCGTCCTGCCTGACGATGCCGTTGAAGAAGGCCAGGTAGTTTGGAAACGCCCAGAGGCTCACGAGAGCGGTGCACGCCGCGAGCGCCCAGGGCAGCAGCCGCAGGCCGGGTCGATCGCGTGTGAGCGACGGAAGAGAACCCAGCAGGACAAAGATGGCGGGATAGACCGGTAACAGGTGCCGATGGCCGATGTTCAGGGTGGTCATGAGCGACACTCCCCAGTAGACAGCCAGCAGCGTCAGCAGCGGCGCGAGTGGATACCAGAGCCGCTCGCCCGATGCCTTGAACGACTTCTGCACCCAACGGACCGCCAGGACCGGCATCAAAAGGATCGCGGCGAGCGTCGGCAGCGGCGTCTTCACCAGAAACGTGAACGGAAAATAGATCCACCAGCCATCGATCGAGTAGTCGCCACAGAAAAAGCTCTGCCGCCGCAGCATGTTCAGCACGATCGCCATGCCGCAAAGATAGCCCTCGGGAAGGAGGCGGCGCTCGCCCAGGAAGGCCAGGAACCGACCCTGGCCGCCCCCGAGTTCTCTGGTGGAATCGGCCAGCGTGTCCCACCGAGGGAGCACTCCAGCCGGAGCCGTCTGCGGGTTCATGGCCTCATAACGGAAACCATAAGCAAGCCACACGGTAAGCCATGCGACGAAGCCTACGAGCGCCAAGCACGCTCCCAACGCCGCCAGTCCGGTAGCAGTCGACACGATCCGCCTCTGGCCGCGCCAGGACACTTCCCAGTCCGTTCCATACCGGCAGCGGACGGCGAGCAAGATCAGGCCCACCGGAATCTCGAGAGGCGCCGAAAACTTGGCGACGAACAGCCCGCCGACCGCCAGGGCAGCCACCGCCGCCGTGGAAGGCGAGGGCAACTGCAGCATCCGCCAGATCGCCAGCGTGCTCCAGCCAAAGAAAAACGCGGCGCAGGTGTCGGATGTCGCCAGCGGGGCGTTTGCCAGCAGCGTGGTATCGGTGAGGCAGAACGCGAGCGACAGCCACGCGCCTTCCGGGCCGAACAACTCGCGGCTCCAACGATAGACAAGCAGGGCGACGAGCACGCCCCAGATCACCGCAAACGACCTCGCCCACACGAGCATCCACCACGACGGGTTACCGATTTCAAAGAGATACGCCCGCGACAGCGATGCCATGTTGCTGGTGGGCCAGCCGGGATGCTCGGCCGCCGGCAGCGGCCAGCCTGCCAGCACGAGCGGAATGGCACACCACCGCTGCGGCAGGTTGCCATTCTCCGGATGCAGACGATAGTCGTTGAGCCGCCAATATGATGCCCCACCGACGATGTGGAGCGGCTCATCGGAACTGGCGGTCTTCCCCAGCGTGGATCCGACCGCCACGCACCACCAAGCAGCCAGCACGCCCACCAGAAGCAGCGGCACACCAACGGATTGACGGACAAGCCGGAGCCATCCCGATGGTGACAGCATGATGACGAAAAGACCGCGACAGGAATTCACAACACAGCCCGACTTCCTGGGCTTGCAATTGTCCTCGAACGCCTCGAACGACCGCGAGTCTACCGCACGCACGCCTCCTGCACGACTGGACAGCGGCTGCCGTGTGCGGCAGGATTTGGAACCAGGTGTCGCCTTTGAGTTGCAAGACTGTCACCGCCGTTGTCATCACCGCCTTCCATGGGTTGCAGTCCTGCCCGAACGTGCCCCCATCGTGACACGCAGGATCGGATTTGATGAGGAAAGCCTCCCCCATTCTCCTGTGCGGCCTGATCGCCGGGCTGCTCATTTGGGCTGGAGCCATCCAGCTCTTCCACCGTTTCATGCTCTACGACGACGAGGGCTACGTGCTCGTGTCGTTGAAGAATTTCTCCCTGCATGGATCGCTGTATCACCACGTGTATTCACAATACGGCCCAGCTTTTTACCTGATCTATGACGCCCTGCACCGCCTGCTGGGCTTTGCCTGGACCAATACCTCGGGCCGCTGGATCACGCTGTTCAACTGGGCTGGGACCGCCGTTTTCTGCGCGGTGCTGGTCCGCAGGGCTCGCGGCTCCTGGCCGCTGGTGATCTGTGTCTTGGCTGAAAGTTTTCGTTTTCTCTGGGTCATGGCGAGTGAGCCCATGCATCCGGGCAGCACGATCACGTTGATCGTCGCCGCCACGGCTTGGCTGGGATGGGAAATGCTCCAGACAGGCCGTAGCAACGCGTTCGCCGTCGTCACGGCCGCCCTCGGCGCGGTGCTTGCACTGATCAAAATCAATGTCGGCGTGTTCCTGCTCCTCAGCTCCGCCTTCTGGCTGATGCTCAGCACGCTCCCGGCACGAAGCAGTCGACGACAGCTGCTGCTGGGGTTGCTCGGTGGACTGTTGCCGCTGATCCTGATGCGAACCCGGATCCACGAGGTCTGGGCGCAGATTTTTGCCGTTGTTGCTGCATTTTCCATCATGGGCGTCACAATCGCCGTCGTGCCTGCGGCGCAACGTCAGCCGGCTGGACCACGCGCATGGCGTTTGTTTTGTGGCACCGGCCTGGCCGTGGCCGCCCTGACGAGTTGCCTGATGCTGACGCGTGGGACGAGCCTGTCGGAACTCTGGCAAGGTGTGGTCATCGGTCCTTTGAGTCATCCGGGGGCCTACGCGTTTGGACCGCCCTGGCTCCCGGGCAGTGTGGGGCTGGCTGGTGTCATGGCCGGACTTCTCTTGTTTGCCCGAAGCCGTCCTGGAGACAGCCGACTTGTGCTCTTGCTTGCGTGGCTCAGAGTCGTCGCCGCCACGGCCTATGTCTTGTGCGCGGTGTGGTCCATGGATGATCGACACGGCGTGCATGGATTGAGTTATGGCGTGCCGCTGGCAGGTCTTTTCGCCTGGCCACTCGACCGGAAGAATCCGGCCAGCGGTCCCGCTGACCAGGCACGCGGCTGGCTTGCCCTGCTATTGGTTTTCCAATGTCTGCACGCCTATCCGGTGGCAGGCAGCCAGTTGAACTGGGGCACCTTCCTCTGGGTGCCGTTGATGGCGCTGGGGTTCGAGGATGCATTGCGTGTGGTCAGCACACCATTCGCCCCAGGCTTCGCCGTCACGATGCGGCGGGGATCGCCGCTCGTGCTGACCCTGCTCGCGGCCTACGGAACCATCACCTTCTTCGGCGTGTCGCTGACCCTTCTGGATCGTTACGGCGACGAACCGCTCGCGCAGCCGGGAGCCGAGCAGATCTACATGCCGGCCAACTACAGTTCCAGCCTGCGCATCCTCGCGGAAAATGCCCGTGTCCACGGTGACGTTCTTTTCAGCCTACCTGGCTGCTACAGCTTCAACCTCTGGACGGGCGTGGACACGCCGACACTCGCGAATGCCACGCACTGGTTTTCGCTCCTCGACGACGGGCAGCAGCAGGAGATCATCCGGCGTCTCGACACTGCCGAGCGACCGGTTTTCATCTTCCAGGAGACTGTTCTTGCGGATGTGATGCAAACGGGGGTTCAGCCGAAGGGGCCGCTATGGGACTACCTCTTCGCTTCTTTTCAGCGCTCCTTCGCCATCGAGAGCTATTCCTTTTGGATCCGCAACGATCGCTCCGTCGCGGCACTTTCCACCGGTATCTTGACCCCAGCCCCCGGGGAGCAATCGGGGCTGCTGCAACTGCAACTCACAGTCGGTCCGCAGACGCAGCCACTAGGACGTGTCGAATTCTGGTCTACGGCGGGCACGAACGAACGGTTTCTCACGCTCGACGCCACCCAGACCGACGTCGTCCTAACACCCCTTCACCTCGATGGCACCGCTGCGGGATCGCCCCAGCCTGCCGCATGGCCATGGTCCATTGACCGGGTATCGCGAGTGACCCTCACCTTCACGCCTCCTTTCCCGCTTCCTCCGGAAGACACCATCGAGATCCTCTTCGTGAACGAAGCGGGGGCCTACACGGGCTCCGCGCGGATCATATCGAACGCCGGCCTGGAACTTCCCTTGGGCCCCCCCATGTCCCCGGCAACCGCACCCTGACGACTGGACACACGCTCGCTTGCACACGGAGCAGTTGTGCAGGGTCTCGATCCGCTCTCGTCGTGGCATCTTCTACGGCGTTCATCGAAACGGATACATGACTGCCCAAGCATCGCTTGGGCATCGACTCCTCACGGCATCTCGCCCTGATCCTCGACCGCCCAGAGATTTTTCTGCGAGGCTACGAAGAGCGTCTTGTTGGCCGCGCATGGGATCGACCAGACCGGCGTGCCGAGCTTGACGTCGGCCAGCACCTTCTTTTCGAGCCCGGCCGCCAGCACGACGAGCGACTTCCGCGTGCCGATCCAGACCTTGCCGTCGGCCACGAGCGCGCTCGACCAGATCTCCTCGCGGGTGTCGTGCACCCAGTGCAGGCGACCGGTGGCAGCGTCGAGGCAGTGCACCTTGCCGGCATACTCGGCCGCGTAGACAAGCCCGTCCACGACGGCCACCGTCGAGAGCGCCCGCCCGATGCCGGTGTATTGCCAGACCCTGCCGCTCGTGGTGACGTCGCCCGTGCCATCGATGGCAATGCAGGAGAGTGCACCGCGGCCGGGACCATGCACCGGATCCTGGCCGATGCCGACGTAGACCCGGCTGCCCACCACCACCGGCGACCCGATCACCTCGTTGGGGCTGACGAGCATGCCGTCGGTGTCGAGCGTCCGCGGACCGCCGCGGACCAGCGCCCAGTAGTCGATCTTCACGCCGCCCCGCTCCCGGTAGCCGGGAGGATTGCAGTCGAACGACCAGGTCTCCCGCAGCGTCGCCGGCGTTGTCCCCGCTGCGGCCCTGGCCGGCAACGGCTCGAAGCCGTGGCAGAGTCCGTCGCCACCGCCGAACACGATCTGCTTCCGGCCCTTCACATCGGCCAGCGTGGGCGACGACCACTGCCCGTGGAACACGTTTGCACTGATGCGACCGTCGTCTCGCGCGAGCAGCTTCCCCGACCGCTTGTCGATCACGATCAGCGACGCCGCCGTGGGCAGCACGACCTTGCCGTCATAGACGCCGTTGGACGTGCCCACGTAGAGATGGTCGCCCACGACGAGGATCGAGCTGTTGGCGGCATCGTGCGGAAACACCGGCAGGTCGCGGATCATGTCGAACCGCCAGAGGATGTCGGCATCGCGATCCCCGGGCTCCACCGCCGCCGCCCCCTCGGGCACGGAGAAGGTCGCCTCGGCAGTGAATTCTCCGTCGTTGCCGTTGGCCATGCCGGCCACGTCGAGGCAGACCACCTCGCAGCGATTGGTGACGAGATAGACGCGGTCGCCATCGACGGTCGCCGTCGAGCAGACGCCGAGGTTCATGTCGTCGAAATCCTCGCTTACCTTCGAGCGGTCGATCTCAAGCCGGGGCACCACCAGCCGCCAGATCAGGCTGCCCGTCTTCTCGTCGAGGCACATGAGCACGCCGCCACGGGTCGGTGCAAACCGTTCGTCGTCGAGATCCTCGTCGTTGGTGCCGATGTAGACGCGGCCATTGGCCACCACGGGGCAGGAATAGTTTTCGCTGCCCAGGCGGACCATCCAGCGGACGTTCTTCGTCGTCGCGGGATCGAAGCCGAGCCGGTCCCGTTTCTTCCGGCCGGGATGGAACGATGCCGGCAGGCCCGCCTCACGCGAGACGAGGTTGCGGTACTGCCCGCCCCCCCACTGCGGCCAATCTGCGGCGGCAGCGGGCGAGAGCGGCATGGCCGACAGCACCGCAGCCGCGACAAGGACCCAGAGTCGGCAGACATTCTGAGACTGCATGGAAATTTTCCCCAGTGAAGAGAGGATATTGTTGAGGCACTCCGTCTCCGGGTCCAGACGCATGTTTCAGGCTCGCATGACACCCGAAAAACAATCCCCGCAGCCCTCCCGCCCACTCGGCGGTGAACCGGCGTCCGCCAGCCCGCCCGCGACCGGCAACCCTGATGCGGCTGTCAGGCGAATCGACATCGCGATCGTGGGCGCCGGGGCCGCCGGGCTCTTCGCGGCTGCCTGGGCGGGACGGACGGCGCGGGACCGCGGCGTGACGCCGGCGATCGTGGCCGTGGACGGCGCCCGCAAGCTGGGCGCGAAGATCCTTGTGGCCGGCGGCGGACGCTGCAACGTGACCCACTGGCGGGTGGCCGACACCGACTTTGCCGGCAGCACACCGCCGGCGATCCGTAAGGTGCTCGCTCGGTTCACGGCGGACGACACGGTCGCCTTCTTCAAGGCGGCGGGGGTGGAACTCAAACGCGAAGACACCGGGAAGCTCTTTCCCGTCACCGACTCCGCACGAACGGTGCTCGACGCCCTCGTCCGCGAGGCCACCCGCTCCGGTGCCGAACTTGTGCATCCTGCGCGGGTTGACGCCATCCTCCGCGACGCCGATGGCTTCCTCGTGACGACATCAGCCGGTCCGCTCCGTGCAGCACGCGTGATCCTCTGCACCGGCGGGAAGTCGTTGCCCAAGTCGGGCTCCGATGGTGGCGGGCATGCGCTGGCTGCGTCGCTGGGCCACTCGATCACATCGCCGATCGTGCCGGCACTCGTGCCACTCGTGCTGCCGACGGACCACTGGATCACGGAGCTTTCGGGGCTCACGCTGCCGACCGAGATGGTGCTCTCGTCGGCCACGGGCAAGCGGCTCACGGCGTGCACCGGCAGCACGCTCTGCACCCACTTCGGCCTCTCCGGACCGGCGGTACTGGACATCAGCCGCCACTGGCTCGTCGCCCGACACGACGCCGCAGCAGCTGGCACACCGCCTGTCAGGCTGTCGATCAACTGGCTGCCCGGCACGCCTGCCGGCGGTGTCGATGCGATGCTGCTTGAACCCCGCGGCCGCGGCTCGCTGGCGATCCTCCGCGAGCATCTCCCCGACCGGCTCGCACGGCGGCTCTGCGAACTCGCCGGCGCACCGACCAGCGGCGACCTGCCCCGCGAGGCGAGGAAGCGACTGGTGACGCTCCTCACCAGCACGCCGCTGGAGCTCACAGGGGACCGGGGCTTCACACTCGCCGAGGCGACGGCCGGCGGCGTGCCACTCTCAGAAGTCCGCCTCGACACGATGGAGAGCCGCATCTGCCCGGGCCTGCATTTCGCCGGAGAGGTGCTTGATGTCGATGGCCGGATCGGCGGCTTCAACTTCCAGTGGGCCTGGGCGAGCGGCTTTCTCGCCGGCACCGCCGCGGCCGGAAACTAAAAGGGGACGCAGCTCTTTTCCGACTTCGAAGTCGAAAAAGAGCTGCGTCCCCTTTTTTCCGGCGGCCCGAGCAGCCGCGCCGCGGCGGCCGTCACCTGCTCGACACTGATAGCCAGCATCGAGTGTGCGCCGTGAGCCGCCGCCCGACCCGCGCAGACGACTTCGCTGGCGGTCTTCCAAGGATGCCATTGCCGGGGGTCGGTCGGACCAAAGAGCGCCACCACCGGCACCCCGTGCGAGGCGGCGATGTGCGGCAGGCCACTGTCGACACCCACGCAGAGATCCATCCGCGCAAGCAGCCCGCCCACCTGCCGGAGCGGCACCGCGGCCGAGTGATCATGGACGTGAGCGGCGACGAGCGGATCGAGTAGCCGCAACAGCTCTCCGTGCACGTCGAGATCCGCCGGACCACCGCAGAAGAACACCTCACAGCCGCGGACGGCGACCAGCCACTCGATGACGGCCGCCCAGCGATCGGTCGGCCAGTGCTTCTCAGGATTGGTTGAACGCATCGCCAGGAAGACCCGGGGCCGCCCGGCGGGCACGTCGGCGAGCAGGCTGTCGAGGGCGGACCGATCCCGTTCGGAAACCCAGTTTTCATTGTGGCCGTCATCGACGTCGATCGCGTCTCCGCGGAGGAGATCGAGGTAGGCCTCCGTCTGGTGCCGTCCGCGGTGAACGGCCACGGCCCGTGACAACAGCCAGCCTCGTCCCTCCGCCTCATGGCCGACCCGCCACGGGATGCCGGCCAGCCGGACGAGCAGGGCGCTGGAGAAAGACCGCTTGAAGAGATAGGCCCGGGAATACCCTCGCGACCGCAGCCACGCCGCCTGGCCGAGAAGTGTCTGCATCGCCCTGGGAAGGAGCCGCTGCGAACGCGGCGGACGCGGCCAGGCGATGAGTTCGTCCTTGTAGGGACAGTGGACAAGCACCGCAGCCGCGACCGGCTCGATCAAGATGTCGATGACCGCCCGCGGAAACCGCCGCCGCAGGTTGCGCAGGAAGGGGATCCCCAGAACGGTATCGCCGAGGAAGCCGTTGCCGACGACGAGAATCCGCTCGGGTTGTGCAGGGGTGGCTGGCATGATTGGCGTTTCCAACCGGCATCCGCCGCTACCGTGCGAATCCCACGAAGAAGCTGAACAGCTGCTTACTGTCGTATGGCGCGTAGACTACCGGGACGGCGAAGTCGAGCGCGATCGGCGCCGGTCCCATCGCAGGGAGCGTGATCCGCAGACCGAAGCCGGGCGCCACCCGCATGTTGTTGATCGACACGTTCGACTCGACCGTACCAAAGTCGGTGAAGACGACGCCGCGGAGCGCGTCGTTGGCCGAGATCGGAAACATGTATTCGACGGTGTTGAGCCATTCGAAGGGACCGCCAATGACGGCGGCATCCTGATTGGCGTTGACGGGCGACGCACCGGTGACCGTCTGCCTCGGGCTGGCACCGCGGAACGTGAAGCCGCGGAGGGTGTTGTAGCCGCCCGCGAAGAAGTTGTCGTAGGCGGGCGTGTCGGGGCCAGACATGCCCAGCACCGAGCCGATCGAGAGCACGTGCCGGCCCGAGCCGTCGGGCCGCTCGTTGAGCAGGAAATACTGACGTCCCTCGAGGATGCCACGCGGGTAGACGAACGTGCCGATCACCTGCTCGAACTCGAACGTCGCCAAATGCCCCTGCGTCGGCAGGAACGGGCTGTCGCGGGTGTCGTGGACGAGCCCGCCGCTGAAGCCGTAGACGGAGTTCGTGCCGAGCATGTTCTGGATGGCGGGCGTCAGGAGACGTGGGTTGTAGATGTCCACGCTCTCACCACGAAACGCGGTGTTCACCGAAAGGTCGGGGGCGAACTTGAACTGGTACCCCAGACCGACGCGGCCGCCGATGCGGCCTTCCGACCAGTCGTAGAAAAACCGTGTGAAGTAAGAGGCACTGGTGGAGAGCCCGATCCGTGTGTCGAAGAGATACGGCTCCTGAAACGTGGCCGTGTAGCGTTGCAACTGCGTACCCGGCGCGGCCTCGAGACGAAACCGCTGGCCGGCTCCGCGGAAGGCGGTGCCGTTGCGGATGTCGTCCCAGCTCTGTGGCAGGCGGCTGATGTCGAAGTTTTGTTCGTCCACCACGATGTTGCCGACAAGCCCGGCATTGGAGTTGACGCCCGCACCGATCATGAGGCGGCCTGTCTGCGTCTCCTCGGCATCCACGTCAACGACGACGTAGGGCTCCTGACCCGGGAACACCTGCAGCGGCTCGGCACCAAAGTTGGGCACCATGCCTGGCTGAGCCATGCCAGGCGGCATCAGTCCGGGCTGCATCATGCCTGGCTGCACCATGCCCGGTTGTGCCATACCCGGCTGCATCATGCCCGGCTGGGCCATGCCAGGCTGCATCATGCCAGGCTGAAATTGCACCGGCTGCATCATGCCCGGCTGCATCATGCCCGGCTGCACGGCAGGGGCGATTCCTCCAGGGAAGGCCTGCCCACCGGGAGCCTGGGCCACGGGAGCCTGGGCCACG
>JBBAVO010000043.1:0-3739 GCA_040397635.1 Pirellulales bacterium | reverse complement strand
CGGGAGCCTGGGCCACGGGAGCCTGGGCCACGTAGACGGGAGCCCGCGGGGCGGGAGCCACGGTTCGCGAGTAATCAACCGCCTCAGGACCGGTCGGCGCAAGCGCCGCGCCGCCCCAGGCCTGCGGGGCGGGCTGGGACACGGCCGACGGACTCTGGCCCCGCCACACTGGCTTCGCGGCGACCGCCTCCGGCTGGCTATCCTGAGGGCTCCATTCTCCTTCCAGCACGAGATCGAGCACCGCGTCTGCCTCGCCGTCGTCGTCGGGACTCTGCCCACGGAATCCCGGACGATTCGGATCGCGGGCGATCTGTTTGTTCTCATCCCCTTCGGGCTTACTGAAGGCGATCCGGGGCCCCTCGCCCTTGGACCGATCGGCAGAAAACAGACTGCTCGAAGTGAGCCGACGTTCGTCTTCGCGGAGCTTGCGAATGTCGAGAATGTCGCCAGGTCGGAGCGAGAGCCGGTTCAAAACCGTGCTGTGGCGGGTGTGCGGATGCTCGCCGCGGATGCGGACATTGATCTTGCCCACGCGGTACCGCTGCCCCTCCTCGATGTTGTAGACCAGGTCGAGCTGACCGGGTTCTTCGAGGAACCGCGGATCGGCCCTGATATCGGCGAAAACGAACCCGCGGCCACCGTAGATGTCGCGGATCATCCCGAGGTCGGCATCCATCTTCGACTGGTTGAACGGCTGGCCGCTGGTGAGCTTAAGCTCCCGCGAGATGAACTCGCTCTTGAATTTGCTGTTGCCGACGAACGAGACATTGCGGACAGCGTAGCGCGGCCCCTCGTTGATCACGAACGTGAGCATGGTCCACTCGCGTTTGCCGCCGTTGACCACTTCGACCTCGCGGCCCACCTTGGCCTGGAAGAACCCAAGACTGCGGTAATACGCGGTGAGCGCCTCGACGTCCGCATCGATCTTCGCGCGGTCAAGGTCGCCGCCGAGGAGCCAGAACACACCTGGCTTCGACTTGATCTGCGTGAGCAGGCGGGCGTCGGTGGCGATCGAGTTGCCGACGAAACCGGTCCAGAGTGACTTGCGGCTACGGCCCTCGTCGATGAGAAACACCGCCCCCTTGTCGTCAGGCTTGCTGCCTTCGATCGTGGTCACTTTCGCGGCGTCATAGCCCTTCTCGTGGTAGTACGATTCGATCCGACGGCGGGCCTCCTCGACCACGTAGGCATCCATCGAGTCGCCGACGCTGATCTCCGCCTTCTTGCGGATGGTGCGGGTCGGCACGCGTTGGTTGCCGACGTATTTGACATACCGCAGCATCGGCCGCTCCACCACCTGGAAGATCACGACCACGCCTTCTTTGACGCGGACATACTTCGGGTGGACATCGACGAACTTGCGGCAGCGATGGAGCGTGCGGACGTCCTCCTCGATGGCCTGGGCATCAAAGATCTGGCCGGCGCGGGTGACGAGCTTCGGGAGCTTCGACACATCGGTCGCATGGTTGCCTTCGATCCGCACTTCGACGATGCGGTTGGCTTCGTCAACGGCGGGAGTCGTCTGGGCGGCAGGCTGCGGCAAGGGCGTGATGCCGGCGGGCATCTGAGACTCTTGGCCGTGGGCGGCCACCACCCACAGCCCCACCATCCAGATCGAAGCCGGCACCCACGCCAGCCGCCGTCGGGAGGCACTGAATGATGGCTGGCCCGCGACCGTGGCCACTGACGTGGCCCGTCGCTGCGAGAGCGTTGCGGTGCTGTGCGTGCGCGAGAGCATCAATGGTGCCGATGAGGGAAGGGGCGGCAGCGGGTTGGGGAGGAATACCGGAGCCCCGGACTGCGTCACAAGCCGAAAAGTGTCCGCCGCTCTCGATCCGACAGATTTTGCGAGGGTCTGCGGAGGTCTTGAATTCCCACGGTTCGCCCGTCCTACCCAGATGCCGATGCTTGACTGTGCCGGGTGAACTGCGGTATTTTTCCATGTTTCCGCTCTCTTTCCGTGTTTTCCCCGCGAGCATCACCCGCTGGGTGCATGGCATCCAAGACGTCGGCCCCCTGCCCATGACGCCCATGGTCATTGATCTGCGCCGCACCGATGATGCCCGCGATGTCGTGCATCGTGCGGTGCAGGCGTTGGCCGAGGGCAGGGCGGTCGCCTTCCCGACGGAAACCGACTACGTGGTCGCCGCCAGCGCCCGCCACGAGGCAGCTGCTGAGCGGCTCTGCTGCCTGGCGGCGGAGCGGCCTGGGGAGCCGCGGCTGACGCTGGCGCTGAAAAGTGCCGACGAAGCTCTTGATTGGGCGCCCCGCTTGAGCCCGCTGGGCCAACGGCTATCGCGGCGGTGCTGGCCCGGACCGGTGACCCTCATCGTCGAAGACGATCATCCCGACAGCCTCGTGCATCGGCTGCCGGAGAGCGTGCGACGGCTGATCGTCGGGTCTGGGAAGCTGCGGCTGAGGGTGCCGGGCCACCCGATGCTCGCCGACTGCATGCGGATGCTGGCCGGCCCCCTTGTGCTGGCGGAACCCGGGGGGACAGACGACACGCCGGCGGTGACGGCGGCGGACGTGGTCGCCCGCTGCGAAGCGGCCGGGGCGGCGGTGAGTCTGGTGATCGACGACGGCCGCGCCAGGTATGCCCAGCCGGCATCGACGATCGCAGTCGACGAGGCGGGCTTCCGCGTGGTGCACCCGGGGATCGTCTCAGAGGAGACGCTGCGGCGGCTTTCCAGCCTGATGGTGCTCTTTGTCTGTACCGGCAACACCTGCCGCAGCCCGATGGCCGAGACGCTCTTCCGGGAACTGATCGCGGAGCGGCTCGGCTGCCGACCGGACGAGATCGAACGGCACGGCGTGGTGGTGGCCAGTGCTGGGATCGCGGCCTGGGGGGGCGGCAAGGCGAGCACCGGGGCGCTGGAGGCGATGCGGGAGCGGGGGGCGGACCTGTCGGGTCATGAGAGCCAGCCGCTCACCGAAAACCTCGCCCGGCAGGCGGATGTGATCTGGACCATGACTGCGTCGCATCGGGCCAATATTCTCGCCCAATTCCCCGAGGCGGGCGGCCGCGTGACGATGCTTTCCCCCGATCGGCACGACGTCATCGACCCGATCGGCGGCACGCTGGCGACCTACCGGAAATGTGCGGAGCAAATCCGCGAGCATTTGGACCGCAGACTCGATACACTCGGTTCCCGGCTTTTTGGCGGTAGTTGAGCCGCACGCGCGGCTGCCCGTTGTGGTCACGCTGGCCAGCTGGCCAACCTGGTCAACCTGGTCAACCTGGTCATGGGTCGATTATGCGAGGGAGCATTTCATGCGGATTGCCATCGGCAGCGATCATCGTGGTGTGGCGTCAAAGTTACGGCTCATGGGGCTGCTCGAGCGCATGGGCAACGAGGTGGTCGACTGCGGCTGCCACAACGACGAGGCCGTGGACTATCCCGACATCGCCGCAGATGTCGCCCGTCAGGTCAGCCATGGAAAGGCCGACCGGGGCATTCTGCTCTGCTGCACCGGCGTGGGTATGGCGATCGCCGCCAACAAGCTGCCGGGCGTCCGTGCAGCGACCTGCCACGACGAGGTGACCGCCGAGATGAGCCGTCGCCACAACGATCTCAACGTGCTCTGCCTGTCGGCCGAAATGATCGGGCCCGAGGTGCAGGACAAACTGATCCGCACCTGGCTGGAGACGCCGTTCGAGGGTGGTCGCCATGCCCGGCGGGTCGCCAAGATCGCAGCCCTCGAATGCGGCGGCGACGAGACGGACGCAAAGTCCTGA
>JBBAVO010000042.1:14598-16732 GCA_040397635.1 Pirellulales bacterium | reverse complement strand
TTGGGACCTCTACCTTATCAGGGTAGCGCTCTAACCAACTGAGCTACGCGCGCGGAAACCGACTCGGGACCCGAAGCGGGAACCGACTGGGAAGTGTAGATGCAGGCGGGGCGTTTTCAAAGGGGGCAAGGCTCCTGCGGCGGGGGCTGCTGCGGCTGAAAAATGGGGCAGGCGCAACCCGACGTTCTCGTTACGTTGTGCGGAAACTCCAACCTGAGAGGAACGTGATCATGTCGAGCATGCGAGCCGCCGTCGCAAAGGCGTTGTTTTCCAGTGGTTTTCTGCCAGGCGTGGCATCTTGGTGCCTGACGCTCTTCGCGGGCCTTGTGGGCCTTTCGACCACCCTCGAAGCAGCCGGCCCCACGGTGGAATACGCCCTCGGCTTGCGTCCCAGCCAGAAAGACGTGGACTATGACCGTCCCGAGGGAGACGCTGCCAAGAACGCCACCATCAAGACCGAGAAGTCTGGAGGGGCTTCGGCATTCGTTGTCCGTGGGCCGAGCGGCGAGATCCTGCGGGTCTTTGCCGATACCAACGCCGACCGGGTGGTCGATCGTTGGAGCTACTATAAGGACGGCATCGAGGTGTTTCGCGACATCGATTCCAATCACAACGCCAAGGTTGATCAGTCGCGGTGGCTCAATTCCGCCGGCAGCCGCTGGGGCCTCGATGAGGACGAGAATGGCGTGATCGATGCCTGGAAGGCGATCTCTGCCGAGGAGGTCTGCCGGGAGCTTGTGGAGGCCATCAAATCACGCGATGCGGCGGCCTTCCAGCGGCTCCTGCCCACCAAGGCGGATCTGGAGGCGGCTGGCTTTGAGGGGCAGCGGCTTGCCGAGTTGCTCGACCGCGTGGCTGCGGCCCCAGCTGAATTTGCCCGCATCGCCGCTGCGCAGAAGCAGTTTGGCCCCGAGTCGAAGTGGAGCACGATGATGACGCCCCAGCCCGCGGGCACGTTGCCGGCCGGCAGCGATGGCGTGGCCCGGGACGTGCTCGCCTACGACAACGTCATGGCCATCGTTGAAAGCGGGGCAAAGAATGGGCAGGTCTTCGTCGGGTCGCTGGTGCGGTGCGGCGATGCCTGGCGGCCGGTGGCGGCGCCGCAGGTGTCGGGTGACCAGAGCGATGTCGCTGAGGCAGTCGGCTTTTTCACGCCCAGAGTGGGGGCTGGCCAGCAGGCCGATGCCGGCCCTCAGTCGAGCGAGCGACTCAAGCCATTCCTGAGCCGTCTGCGCGATCTGGAGACCAAACTCGCTGCCGCCGACGCCGACGGTCGCAAGAAGCTGGCCGACGAGCAGGTGACGATTCTGGGGCAGGTCGTGGAGGCTGCCGATGCCGCCGAGCGGCCATTCTGGGTGAAGCAATATGCCGAGACGCTTGCGGCCGGGGTGCAGGATGGCTCGCTCGCCGATGGCACCACCAAGTTGGAGCAGTTGGCCACGGCCGTGGCGGCCGATGAGCCGCTCGCTGGGTTTGTGACGTTTCGCCTGGCGCAGGCCCGGTATGCCGCCAACATGCAGCAACCGGGCGTCGATGTGGACAAAGTGCAGGCCGCCTGGCTCGAGGAGTTGCAGGCGTTCGTCGCCAAGCATCCCGCCTCGCCCGATGCGGCCGAGGCGATGCTGCAGATGGGCATTGCCGACGAGTTTTCCGGCAAGGAGCGGGAGGCTCTCGAGCGGTATGCCGCCATCGTCAAGGCTTTTCCGGAATCGATTCCCGCCCGAAAGGCTCGTGGGGCGGCGCGGCGGCTGGAGAGCGTTGGCAAGCCGCTTTCGCTCTCTGGCGCGGCGATCGATGGCCGGCAGGTGTCGCTCGAATCGCTGCGTGGCACTCCCGTGCTCGTGCACTACTGGGCCACCTGGTGCGAGCCGTGCAAGGTGGACATGGCGCAGATTCGTGAGTTGGTGGCGAAGTATGGCCCCAAGAAGTTTGCGGTCGTCGGGATCGCGCTCGATTCCGACAAGCCGCAGCTGGAGAAATTTTTGAAGGCGAAGCCGATCGCGTGGCCGCAGCTCCACGAGTCCGGGGGGCTCGACGGTCGATTGGCCGAGGAACTGGGGGTGTTGACGCTGCCGACGATGATCCTGCTCGATGCCGAGGGGAAGGTGGTTGACCGCAACGTCGTGATCACGGA
>JBBAVO010000042.1:0-14498 GCA_040397635.1 Pirellulales bacterium | reverse complement strand
CTCGAGAGCAAGTGACTCGAGAGCAAGTGACCATGGTCTGACCGGAACCGAAAACTGGCTTTGCGGGCCGCGTGGCTGGTCCGCTACTGTCCGGCCATGACGCTGTTCGCCATTGCCGTTAGCCCGCTGCTCTGCACGTTGGGACTTGTCCAGCTGCTAGGGATCATGGCTGCCGCCGCCGCCCGGTTGACCGAAGGCACCCGCTATGAACGGGGCGGTCAGTGGCTCTGCCTTGTGTCGCTCGTCGTCGTTGGGGGGCTATGCGGCTGGAGTCTGCAGTTTGGCCCCGGTTCGAGCGCGGCATGCGCCGTCACGCTCACGCTGATGACGCTCATCGCCATCATCGATTTTCGCTAGCGCCGCAGGGGTTTTCCCCAGCGCAGCCAGCTTGAAGACCGCTGCCGCGGCCCGCGATCTCTTGCCTGGGTTGCCCCGCCTGCGCGGCTTCGCTGACGCGACCGGCGTTTTCGTTGGCAGCGGAAAAAAACTCCCCTTCGGCATGATCGTGCGCCGAATAGATAGCGGGAGATAGGTTGGGCATGCGTGCCCGCCCGTTTTCCAAGGGGCCTTGCAGCAATTTTGTGCGGGTCGCAGCCGAATCGATCCAAGGAGTCATGCATGTCCATTCTGAGGTCCGCATTCGTGATGGCCGTGGTCGGCACATCGCTCGTCCTGCCGGCGGCACGGGCCGATGACCTGGCGGGGTCCGTGGCCGCGAAGCTGCGGGAATCAGGTTCGTTGGCCGGCTATAAGGTCAACGTGAAGGCGAAGTCTGGCACCGTCTGGCTCGAGGGTCGCGTTGCCGATCAAAAGCAGCTCGCGGCTGCCGTGAGCCTTGCTGAAAACACTCCTGGCGTTGAACGCGTGGTCAATCGCCTCGCCATCGGCAAGCAGGCGGAATCGGCCGGGGGGACGCCCGCATTCAGCATGCCTTCCTCGTCCTGGGGCGTCGTCGGCATGCCTTCGCCAGCAGCGGCGAAGAATGCCTCAACCCCTGCCGCAGCGGCAAAATCGTTGGCTGGTCCACCCCAGCCGGCGGCCCGCGGTCAACTCGCCTTCGGCGGCCAAGAGGCCCCGGTGCAGCTTGCTCAGGCTTTGGCCCCCACGACCAAGCCGCAGGGCGACACCGCCAGGCCGCAGGGTGCCGCCAGCGGCCGGCAGACATCAAATTCTCCTCGCCCTCTCGCGATGACGTCGTCACGGTCCATGCAGCCTGTCGCTGGCCAGCCCCGCTCCCAGCCGATGCCTGGGCAGGGCCGCGACCCACGGATGGCTGATCCACGGACGGCCATGCGTGGCCCTGTGCAGCGGACCGCGATGCGGGGCGGCATGCAGGCAGACCCGATGCACCTGCCGTCGCCCGGTGGGTATGAGGGACCGGTTGCCGATGGCCAGATGGTGCCCGGTTCAATGCGGGTCGTCGAAGGCGGTCCCGCGAATGGCGGCATGGCTGACGGTGGCATGGCTGATGGTGGCTATGCCAGTGGCGGTCAGGCCGGAGCGGGCGGCTACGCCAGCGGCGGCCCCGGGTATGCCGGTGGACCGATGCCGATGGGTGGCACGGGAGTCGGCATGCCGCCGATCCCCGGCCGTGGCGACGGCCCCAACATGCCCAACTACGCATGGCCTAGCTATGCTGCCTCGCCCAACGTGGCTGCCGTGCAGTATCCGACCCAGTATTCCCCGACCGCCTGGCCTTACATCGGTCCGTTCTACCCCTACCCGCAGGTGCCGCTGGGCTGGCGGCGGGTTTCGCTCGAGTGGGACGACGGCTGGTGGTGGCTCGACTTCGACGAGCGGCACATCCACAGCCACCATCGCTAGGCTGGAACAGGCCGCCGGCAGGCTCGAACAGGTCGCCTTTGGGCCAACTTGATCACACAGAACCACTCCCCCGGACTCGCGGGGGAGTGGTTTTTTTATGCGCGGCGATCCACCTCCGCCGGATTTCTTGCCCAATCGGAAAATTCCGCAAGTTGGCAGGCCGCAAAGTCGATACATCCTGCAGGGTCGGTCTCCTGACCACCGCCGGATCACCGCAGGAGGTTTTGTCCATGAAGGCTCGAGCACGGTTCGTCTCACTGGCATTGGTTGCGGCGGTGGTTTCGGCGACACAGAGCGGCTGCTTCTGGATCACGTCCCAGGGACCGAATCTCGGCCCCCTCGCCTTCCCGATCCCCGTGCCGGTCTACATGCAGAAGCAGAAGGAAGACCAGTTCTGGAATTACGAACGCTATGAGCGGTCCCCGGTACTCGGCCCGATTCCGCCCGGTGGGCCCTGCGAAGCCCTCGACGAACCGAGCGACGACGAGGTGATGCGGGCGCTCGAGAAGGCCCGTCCGGTCCAGGGCAACTGGCCGTTCCTCTATGAGATCCAGCGAAACCACGTGCGGATCTCGAAGTGCAAGCTTGCCGACTACATGGATCCGCCGCGGCACTATCCGCTCGCCGGGCCGGCCCAGCTGCACCACGCCCACTACAAGTGCACGATCTACTTCCAGGAAGTGAAGCGGATCGGCTGGCCGGTGCCCCACACGCTGGTGGACGAAGACTGCCAGGAAGTGGTGTATATCGACCACGACCATCTCCACATGGTCGGCGATGTGGACACCGGCTGCGACGCGAACTTTTAGTCGCTGACGGTAGGTGCTGGATGTGCCGGTGGGAGTGGGGGCCACGGTGATGCTCGTTGGCGAGGGTGACGCGTGTCGATCCTCCCACAGGCGGGGGAGTGGTTCTGAGGGAATGGAATCACATGGCCCGCCGTGCTCATGCAGGCCTCTCTTCCATGACAGTGCGAGGGCAAACCATCTCCGTGCGGCAGTTGCCTCAGACAGGCCGCCGCGGGCTGCTCGAAACTGTTTTCGTGGCCGTCTGCGTGCTGCTGCCGGTGGTAGCGCATGCCCAGCAAGGGCCGCGGGCCTGGGCCGGCTCGGATGCCGCCGCTGCTGGTGCTCGCGATGCGATCCGCGTGGCAGCGGCTCCGGCACCAACTGCCGAACCGCCGCTGGCCGACGCGCCGCGTGGTGGTGACACGCTCATTCCCACCGGCAATCTGCTGGCGACGATCCGCGACGGCGGCATTCTGATGGTGCCGCTCCTGGGCTGTTCATTCGCGCTGGCCGTGTTTGGCATCGAGCGGCTGGTGAATCTGCGGACCGGGCGAGTGGTGCCGCGGCTGTTCGCCACCAGATTCATCGAGCAGTTGCAGACGCGGCAGATCAGCCGCGGTGAGGCACTCGATGCCTGCGAGGAAAACGGCAGCCCGGCCGCGAAGGTCTTTGCTGCCGCCGTCCGCCGCTGGGGCCGGCCGGCCGTGGAGATCGAGCAGGCGGCCATCGATGCCTGCGAGCGGGAGGTGAACTACCTTCGTCGCTACAGGCGGGTGTTCAATGGCGTGGCGACCGTGGGGCCGCTGCTCGGGCTGCTCGGCACTGTGTTTGGCCTGATCAGAGCGTTCAACGACGTGGCCGGTGCCGGTGCGATGGGGCGGCCCGACCTGCTGGCCCGCGGGTTTGGTGAGGCCCTGATCACGACCGCTATGGGCCTGCTCGTGGCCATTCCGGCCATGGTGCTCCACTGGTTTTTCACCAGTCGCGTCGATCGGCTCGCGATGCGTCTCGACGAGACGTGCCAGCAGGTGATCGACGAGATCTCGCAGGAGGCGCTGGGCGAGACGAAACGCCGCGCCGCAGGGTGAGCCATGCCGCTGGTACGACTCTCTGAAGACGAGGATCCGGCGCCGAACCTCGCGCCGATGATCGACGTCGTGCTCGTACTCACGATCTTCTTCATGTGCGCCACGAAGTTTTCGGGCGACGAGCGGAAGTTCGACCTCGATCTGCCCCAGGCAGGCAGTGCCGCTGCGGTGGACGGTTCCCGTCCGGAGATCCTGGAGGTGGAGGCGTCGGGCGGGCTGCGGCTGGCGGACGATGATGTCGCGATGGGAGACCTTGCGGCGAGACTGGCGGTCCTGCGAGCCGGCAGGCCCGATCTCGCCGTGATGATCCGTGGCGAGAATGCCGTGCCGCATGGACGGATGGCGGAGGTCTACGAGGCCTGCCGGACGGCCGGTGTGACTCGGGTGGCGATCTCGGTGCGGCCGAAGGTGGCCGCCGGTGGCACCATCAGAAGGTGATGGTGGTCCGCAATGCATACGAGCGGAATCGTCTGGGCGTTGCTCGCTGTCGGGGCGGCGGGGTCGCTCGCCTGGATCGTGCGGACGAAGTGGCTGCAGTCGCACACGCTGCCGAAGTGCGTGCTGCTGTCGGTGGTGCTACACGCGGTGGTGGCGGTGGTCTGCAGTTGCCTCGGGGGACTGCCGCCGGCCTCGTGGGGGCAGAGCGACAGTGGTCCCATGACGATGGTGGTCGTGACCGCCGAGGATCCTGTTGACGGCCTGAGGCCATCCGATGGCGACGCATCGCCCGCGGTAGAGCCGGTTGCGGATGTCATCGACGTGGCCGGTCTGGAGGCAGCCACACGCAGTGCGACGACTGAAGAACCGGTCGCGCCACCGGCGGAGCACGTGCCGCTGCTGGAGGTGGCCAGCGAGGACGACGCCACCGAAGAAACCCGGCCGGTCGAGCCGGAGCAGACGGAAGTGGCCGCCGTGGAGGCGGCATCAGCGTCTGCCATCGTGGACCACTCCCCTGCCCCGTCGGCGCCGGTTGGGACTGCCGCTACGACCGCCGTGCCGCCGGTCTATGCCGACCGCGTGGCAGGCAGACGTGCCGCTGCTGCAGCAGCCCGGGGTGGATCGCTGGAAACCGAGCGGGCGGTGCAGGCGGCGCTCGTCTGGCTGGCGGCGGCGCAGTCGAGCGATGGACGGTGGAACGCCGCCCGCCACGGCGGTGGCGTGGAGCGATCGGTTCAGGGGCATCATCGCCATGGCGCCGGGGCGAAGAGCGATCATGGCGTGACAGGTCTCGCGCTGTTGGCGTTTCTAGGCGCGGGCAATACGCATCAGGGGGGGCCCTCTTCGGAAGTCGTGGCCCGCGGCGTCAGGTTTCTCGTGGACCGCCAGCGGGCGGACGGTTCGCTGGCGGGAGATGCCGAGTTTTTCGCGGCGCTCTACTGCCACGGGATGGCCGCGATCGCCCTGGCGGAATGCTGCGCGATGACCGGCGATGCGGCGCTGCGGCCGCCGCTGGAAAAGGCGGTGCGATACACGCTCTCGATGCAGAGCACCGCCACCGGTGGATGGCGGTATGCCGCTGGTGACAAAGGCGATACGAGCCAGTTGGGCTGGCAGGTGATGCTGCTGGCCAGCGCCCGGCAGGCGGGACTGACGGGACTTGAACCTGCGGAGGCCCGGGCGAGGACATTTCTCCAGAGTGTCTCCTCGGGCCGGGCTGGCGGCCTGGCTGCCTATCGGCCCGGCGAGCAGCCCAGTGTGGCGATGACCGCCGAGGCTCTGGTGTGCCGCCTGTTTCTCGGCATGCCGGCCGACCATCCCTGCGTGGGCGAGGCGGTGGACCTGTTGGCGAGATCGCCTCCGGAGACCCGCAGTCCCAACGCCTACGCCTGGTATTACGCCACGTTGGCGTCGTTTCATGCCGGCGGGCCGCAGTGGGAGGCCTGGAACAGTCAATTGCAGGCGGCGCTTCTGCCGCTGCAACGCCGCGAGTCGAGCGGGCTCGATGGGAGTTGGGATCCCGATCCTGTCTGGGGCGGTCATGGCGGCCGCGTCTATTCGACGGCCATGGCGGCGATGACGCTCGAGGTCTACTACCGGCATCTCCCGATGCATCGGCAGAATCTGCCGATCGCTGTCGCACCTGGCCAGCCGATGCGGTAATTCCTGCAGGCAGGCGCTGCATAATCGGCATCCTTCCGACAACAGGAATTTGACCCACAGACCCGCGGGGTTAGACTTGGTTGGACAGACCTTTCTTCCAGCATGGAGAGCCATCACGTGACCCCGCTGCTTGCATTCATGGGCCTCGGTACGGTCGAGTTGATGATCGTTGCCGGCGTGATCCTGCTTCTCTTTGGGTCGCGGCTGCCGAAGGTGATGCGATCGCTCGGTGAAGGGATCGTGGAATTCAAGCGTGGCGTGCAGGGAATCGAAGGCGATTCGCATGCGGGCCATGCAGGTCATGGCGATCGCTCGCACGATTCTGAGCGGGTCGAGAGCCATCGCTGATCCGGCGACGGTGTTCCGCAGATCGCTTCTTTCCTGACTCCAGTCTCCCCGGCAGCCAAAAGGCAGCACCGATGTTTGGCCTTGGTCCTCTCGAGATCGTCGTGATCGGCGCATTGGCCGTGATGCTCTACGGCAAGAAACTGCCGGAGGTGGGGCGGTCGGTGGGCCAGAGCATCGCCGAACTGCGGAAGCAGTGGGCCACGATCTCACGCGATCTGGACGTGTCGGCCCATCTCGAGGGACGCGACGTGCGGCCGGCCCGACCGGCCAAGCGTTTTGAAGACGACGTCGTCGGGGCCGGGAGTCTGTCGGCCCCCCGTTTCGATCCGCCTGCCGATCCTCCCACGGCGTGAGGACGGCGCATGAGGTCGTCACGCGTGGATGCCGTGCTTGCCAGAACCGTGATGCTCGTGCTGCTTACCCTGACATCTGCAGGGCCGCTGCTGGCGGATGAAAAGGAAGAGGCGATCAACGCCGACCGCGCACTTCTGGCCGGGGAGTGGCGTGTGGTCAGCGTCGAAGCCAATGGCAACAAGAACGCCGATCTTGGGCTGGGTCGCGTTACGATCGTGAACAGACTCGACGGAACATGGAGTCTGTTGTCCAGCGGAAACGTAATCGCCGAGGGGACGAGCACGATCGATCCGACGAACAAACCGAAAACCATCGAACTCAAAGGCATTCGGGCTGCGGTTGAAAACGCCCGGGGCACGCACTATCGGGGTATCTACGAAGTGCACGAAACCACCCGTAGGATCTGCTTCGTACCCGCCGACAAACCGCTGCCGGAGTCGTTCTCTGGGGGACGTGACACCGGGCAGATTCTCGTCACGTTCGAGCGGGTCGTGTTTGAGTAGGGCGGCTGTCGCGTCCCGGTGCCGATAAAAAACCCCGACGTTGCGAGGGGACGCACGCCGGGGCACATCGCACCGGCGTATGTGGCCGTCGATGCGAACGTACTCAGTACGGAAGCAACAGGGGGATGGTTCGATTGCTGCAGCCCAGGCAGCCACGCGTATTGCCTCGGCGTGTTCCCTCGCCCCGATGCCGCCCCGATTGATTGCGATGGGGCGGTATTTTCGCCACTTTGCGCACGGAGTGTGCGGATGTAGACTGTGCGAGGTCGATGTTAATTCCGTGCCGGGAAATGCGGTGTTTTTGAACGACCGTGACCCGTTTCGGGCAGCTAGCTCAGTTGGTTAGAGCGCTACGTTCACACCGTAGAGGTCACAGGTTCGAATCCTGTGCTGCCCACTAGGCCAGTTTCAAGAACTGGCGCAATTCCCGACGAACCCGCGGTAACCCAAGTGGTGGCCGCGGGTTCTGGCGTTTCGTGCGGCTCCGTGCTGCCGGATGCGGACGCCTGCGGAGTCGCATTTCGCGTCGCAATGGATGCGCATTTCGCGTCGCACTCCGGCGGGCTCCCCTGCCCTTCCCCGGAGCGGTTTTCCTCCGGCGCGCATCCGTTGACCACGTCCTCAAAGTGATGCTCGCGGGACATCAGGTAGTGCTCGGCGGCGACCTTCGGCGAGTGCCCGAGCCACTCGGCGACCGCGTGGGCCGGGTACCGCTCCACCCAGTCGGTTTCGCAGCGTGTCGAACGCTTCGCGCGCCAGTAGTTCGTCCCGAAGCGTGCCGTTGAAGCTCTCGACGCAGCCGTTCTCCCAGGGCGTGCCCGGTCCATCTCAACAGCGGCGGTGGCGGGAGGCCATCACATCATCGCCATACCGAGGATGCCAAGGTTGTTGGAGTTGTTGGGCAGCGTGACGGAGACGAGCGTCTTCCCCGCCGGGATCTGGTAGGCGTAGCCGTAGACGGAGTTCGCCTGGCTTTTCACCACGCTAGACTGGCCTGGTCCGCCAACAGTAGCAGTTCCTTTATGATACGTCACCAAACCCATTTGGGTCTGGATGATCGATTCGCCACTGAAGAACAACGGCTGGCACCAGTCGCTGAACGACTGCGTCCAAACGGCCGTTGAGCCGTCGGAGAAGGTAAGCGTGAACTGCTGGTTCTGTTGGCTGCCGTTGGCGGCCGCGCCTGCAAGGTAGAGCCAGCTGTAATCGCCCTGGGGCAGATCGATTGATTGCCCCTGGGCCTGGACGAAGTTTGATGCGGTCAGCGCCGCCCCGAAGGCGAAGGTCGCGCCGCTCCAAGCGATCGTGGGCTTGAGGTCTCCGGAATAGTAGTAATTGCCGTGGCCGTCGAAGCCAGAATTGATTGTGGAGACATTGCCTTTGTCGTTGGCGATGCCCCAACGGGTGTACTGCGTCGAGAGGTCAACAGATGTCGCTTTTGACATCTGGAGGTCGAAAAACCCCAGGTTCGCGTTGGTGGGCAGCGTGATGCTCTGGAGCGTCTTCTGCGTGGGAAGCGTGTAGCTGTATCCGTAGACGTAGTTGTAGAACTGATTCGTGCCGCCCGACGCGGTATCGCGGTACGACTGGGTCGATACGATCGATTCGTGCGAATAGCCCTCCGGGTTACCCCAGTCGCTGAACGACTGGCTGATGAGCAGCGTTGAATTGTCTGTGAAGGTAAGCGTGATGTTCTGGTTGATCTGGGGGCCGTTCGCCGCCGCCCCGGCAACGCTCAGCACGTTGTAGTCGCCCTGCGGCACGGCGATCACCTGTCCGGCCGCGTGGATGACGTTGGGCTTATTGGGGCTGCCGAGGGCGAACGTCACGCCGTTCCAGGGAAGCGTGGACGACGAGCCGAGCGCCTCCCACGAGTAGGCGTTGCCATCGCCGTCGAACCCGCCGCCGGTGAACGGCGTCCCGTCGGTGACAATGCCCACGCCCGCGTTCGCCGAGATCGTCGCGGTGGCGGACGTGCCGAGCTGCGGCTGGATCACGGTCACGGTGCCGAACAGGCCGCGATCGGCGCCAAGCTCCCGGCAGGTCACGTCCCAGCGGAACCGGCTGGCCGCGATTCCCTTGAGGCTCTCGATCTGCACCCGGTTGTCTGCGCCCACGGAATAGCCGACGGTGATCACTTGGTTGCGGACGTTGTACAACGTCGGCATGGTCAGCTTGATCGTGGCCGTGCCCCGGTTGGTCACGCTGTCATAGGTTCCCGTCACGCTGCCGCGGTTGCGGCCGCCGGAGATGGTGCCCCTGTAGGTGGCGGTGACCGGCGTCGCGGGCGTGACGATGCGGGAATCGAGCGAGTCGATCCAGATCTGCTTGGCGGCCTGCACTTTCGGCTTCGCCGCGACTGCCACGGACATCGTGACGGGCACGAGGCTGTCGCCGTCGCGGCTGCCGTCCTGTAGCGAGCGGAACGACACCGTCTGCGGCTGTTTCCAGTTGGCCGGCGTGAACCGCAGTGTCGTGAGAGGGGCACCCACTTCGAGCGGGGCGGGGTTCTTGAAGGACACGGTGATCGCGCTATTGGGCTTGCGCAAGAGCCTGACGTGCGCGGCGAGATCCTGCCCTTCGGCGACCTGAGCCGTGGCCCCGGGCGCGAGCAGGCTGCGGCTGTTGTCGTCCCTGACGACAGACACCAGCGTGCTCAAGAGCCCCGTGGCCAGCGCCAGCCGCGGCTCGAGCGATTCGAGATTTAAGACGCGGTCACGCCGGCGGCGGGCCGACTCGCGGGCGCGACGAGCCAATGCGGTGGAAAGCCGGGAGGCGGCGGCCATTCAAGTGTTCCTTTTTTGAAGACACGCTGTGGGAAAAGTCGGTCGCAGGCGCCCCGAAATTTCCGGGCGCATGATTGCCCACAAGGCTAGCCAGCCTGGTCGTTGGTTTCAACTATTCGGTCGCTGGGCCGTTAAGGGTAGCCCGGTCAATGGCACCTCCGCACCGGTCTTCCGGCGGATGAGCGACTCGTGAGCCTCAGGAGGAGCGGGCCCGGGCGTCCGGAGCGGGTTTCTCGAAACGCCCCGCACCCGCTTTGTTAGCGTTTTTCTGGCGTCTCTAGCAGACCGCGTTCTAGTCGGCCGTTCCCGGGGCTTCGGCGCCTCGGGTCCGACGCCGGTCAGAGGCTGTGGATATCGATCACGGGCAGCTCGTCGGGCGAGGCTTTGAGACGCGGCTGTCGCCATGGGCCTAGATGAGCGCGGCCCATTCGGCGGGCGGGCCAAGGAGCCCCACACCAGCTCCATCACAGCCCCCCGTCTGGCCGAGAGAGCGGGTCTCGCCAACATCCGCAGCCATGCCGACCAAGATCAGCACTGGTGTCGGCCTATATCGACACCAGTGCGGAACCGGTTCTATCTCCTCTATAGTTCTTTCTCTTCTTCTTTCTTCTATCTAGCTATGGGGTCTGGTGGTTGGGCCGCGTCTCTGCATCGCCCCAATCCATCGTCCGGGATTTTCGCCCTCTGATTCCGGCTCAGGGTGACAGGCGGCTCCATGGTCGCCTCGACGGCCAATCGCCTGCCTACGGCCTCCAAAACCGTCACCAGCCAAGGACTTTTCCAAGCCCGTGCCGCCACCGGTCTGTCAGCAGTCTTGGCGGCCGGGTGCGGAGAGTGGTGCGGGAGCCGGGGGTGAATTGAGCGGCGTGCAGTGCGGGCGTTAAAAGACAATGGGCCGGGCACCTTGCGATGCCCAGCCCGGTTGTGAATCGTCAAAGGAGATCGCTCGCTCAGGCAGCCAGAGTGGCGGCCTTTCGCAGCCGCTTGCGACGTCGCCACATCTGCCAGCCGCCACAGGCCAGCCCAGCAAGGGCCATGGCGTAGGTGGAGGGCTCGGGGACAACGCTGACGAAGCCGGTGGTGGCGTTGAACGTTGCGAATTGCCCCGCCGCCAAACCTGTGGAAACCACCGACGTGAAATCCCCGCTGAATCCGCCAGTGTTCGCAAACAGTTGCAACACATCCGTGCCATTGTCGTAGGAGCCGCCGCTGAAGGTGAGATTGAGAACCCCGCCGAAGATCATGCTGCCGTTGCCATTCACGAGGTCGTAGGTGCCCGCCGTAAAGAGAGGGCTCGTGATGTCGAACGTGGTGCTTGCCGCCCCAGACAGGTCAAGCGTGAATCCCGTGTCGACGGTGACAGTACCGGGCGAATTTCCCGGCTGGAACGCACCCAGTACGGCCAGCGTGTGTCCATTCCCCGTGAGCGTTCCAGAGCCGATCAGGTCTCCGGCCGAGGGCAGCGAGTAGGTGCCAGACGTGAGAGCGGTCAGGTCAAACACGCCGCCATAGCCGAGGTTCAAGACGCCGGTACCAATCGAGCCTGTGCCCGAGAGTGCGAGCACGCCGCCGGAGATCGTGGTGACGCCAGAGTAGGAGTTGGCACCGTCGAGCGTCAGCGTGCCGCCGCCCTGCTTCGTGACCGCGCCCGTGCCGCTGATGATGCCCGAGTAGGTCGAGGCATCGGAGCGATTGAAGATGAGCGTGCCGTTATTCGAGAGCGCATCCACGCCGAGCACGCCGCCCGCTCCCCCGACGCCGATCTGGAGCGTGCCGCCCGCGTTGAGATTGATGGTGCCGGCGCCGCCCTGCGAGAGCGTGCCGCCGACGGTCACGAGGCCACCGTTCATGGTAAGCGTGCCCGTGCCGCTGACACCGACAGCGAGGTTGCCGCTGTTGGACCACGTGCCGCTCGATACCGTAGCCGTGCCGAAGCTGCCAATTTCGGAGCCGAGATAGCCGGTCGTGTTGGTGACGCTGCCGCCACTCACGTTCAGCGTGCCGGTGCCACTGTAGCCAACGAAGAGATCACCGCTATTGGCCCACGTGCCGCTACCCGACACCGTCGCCGTGCCGACGCCGACGTCGGCGACGGCACCGTCGACGGCGAAGCCGCCGAGAAAGCCGTTTGTGTTGGTGACGCTGCCGCCGGTTACGGTCAGCGCGCCGGTGCCACCAGCGCCAACGACGAGGCCGCCGCTGTTGGCCCACGTGCCGCTCGACACCGTGGCCATGCCGCCGCCGATGAAGCCGCGGCCGATATAGCCCGTTGTGTTGGTGACGCTGCCGCCGGTCACGCTCAGCGTGCCGGTGCCACTGTAGCCAACGAAGAGATCACCGCTATTGGCCCACGTGCCACTCGACACCGTCGCCGCGCCGACGCCGCTGACGGCGTCGCCCTCGCCGATGAAGGCGCCGCCGAGATAGCCGGTCGTGTTGGTGACCATGCCGCCAGTCACGTTGAGCGTGCCGGTGCCGCTGTACCCAACGAAGAGTTCGCTACTACTGGCCCACGTGCCGCTCGACACCGTGGCCGTTCCGACGCTGCCGGGGCTGAAGCCGAGACTGCCATCCGTGTTGCTGACATAGCCACCAGTCACGTTGAGCGTGCCGGTGCCGCCGGAGCCGACGACGAGGCTACCATTATTGGCCCACGTGCCGCTCGACACCGTGGCCGTGCCGACGCTGCTCAAGCCGCCGGAGCCGAGAAAGCCAATGCTGTTATTGACATAGCCGCCAGACACGTTGAGCGTGCCGAGGCCGCCGTCGCCGACGATGAGATCACCGCTATTGGCCCACGTGCCGCCCGACACCGTGGCCGTTCCGACGCTGCCAATTTCGTCGCCGAGACTGCCAGCCGTGTTGCTGACATAGCCGCCAGTCACGTTGAGTGTTCCGGTGCCGCTGACACCGACAGTGAGGTTGCCGCTGTTGAACCACGTGCCGCTCGATACGGTCGCCGTGCCGACGCTGCCGGCGCTGAAGCCGAGAGTGCCAGCCGCGTTGCTGACATAGCCGCCGTTCACGTTGAGCGCGCCGGTGCCGCTGCCGCCTACCCGGAGGTTTCCAGTTCCCGAACGAATCTGCAGCAAGCCCAACGACGCGGAGGTGGTCATGTCAAGAACGATGGTATTCGCAGCTCCCGACGTGCCAGTCAGGTTGAGTGTGCCTGTGTTCGTCAGCGAGAGCGTGCCGGTGCCCGAGATCAGATTGCTGATCGTGAGGGTGTTGCCGGCGGACTGATTGAACTGCAGCGTGCCATTGTCAGTGACGTTGCCCGTGACGGTCGCGCCGTTGTTCAAGAGCACGGTGTCGCCGGGATTGATCGTGCCACCGGTGAAGATGTTCGAACTGCCGCCACTGCCGTAGGTGGTGGTCGTCTGGGCACGTACCGACGAAGCACCGCCGAACACGCAGGCCAATGCGACGAGCACAGGAACACGAGATTTCGAGGTAATGCGAATCATGCTCGTGTCTTGTGATGGGATAACGGGCATTGCCGGAATCGCCTCCGTTATTGATTTCGGCCCCGTCCGTGTCAAATAATCGGCGGCTTAACGCCATTGAAATGCCCGACAATCACGGCTTTGGGAGAGGTTTCCCCGCCGTTTTCAGCCGTTGAATGAGAGGCTCCCTTCTCTCGCTCATCGGGATTTTCGCCCTCTGATTCCGGCTCACGGTGACAGGCGGCTCCATGGTCGCCTCGGTGGCCAATCGCCCGCCGTAGGCCTCCAAAACCGTCACCAGCCAAGGACTTTTCCAAGCCCGTGCCGCCACCAGTCTGTCAGCAGTCTTGGCGGTCGGGGCTTCAACACACTCTCCAAGGAGATTCCACGCACCAATGTCCACAGCAACAACCACATCCCACGACACCGGCCAGCAGACAACTAGCCGGACCACCACTCAGCCCTCCAACACCCCGACTACCCAACTCGAACGCAGCGCTGCCCAGAGGCTCCGCACCACCATGGCCGCCGTTCGCCTCTCCTTCACATGGCTGGGCGTTCGTAAGACCCTCGCCCCAGAGCAACGCACGACTGCAGCCCGAGCGTTCCATGCTGATCGGGAGTTGCTCTCGGCCAGCAAACTGATTCTCGACCTCAAACATCCCGCCTACCGGGCCGTGGCTGCCGTCAGGTCGGAAGCATCGGGCTACTGGCGCACGGTCACGCTGCCATTCCCTGAGGCTGGCATTCGGCTCCTTCCGCAGAACTCCCTCGGCCTGTTCGCGACCACCATGCAGACGTACCGCGAGAGGCTCCAAGAATCTGCCCGGGAACTCGCTGCGCAGTACGAAACGATGAAGTCAGAAGCAGAGCGTAGGCTGGGCACGCTCTTCAATGCCAGCGACTATCCCCAAACGCTCGACGGCTTGTTCGATCTGGAGTGGAGCGTGGTCCCAATTGAGCCGCCCCAGTACCTCGTGAGCCTGCACCCAGAGGTCTACCAACAGGAGCAGGCCCGGGTGCGTGAGCGGTTCGAGTCAGCCGTCGAACTCGCGGAACAAGCCTTCGCCACGGAACTGCAGCGGCTCACGGCTCATCTCGCGGAACGTCTGACTGGGCTTCATGACGGCCAGCCCAAGGTCTTTCGTGATTCAGCCGTTGAAAACCTGCGTGCGTTCTTCGAGCGGTTCCGGCGGCTCAACATTCGGAGCAGCCCGGAACTCGACATGCTGGTGGAAGAAGCCCAGCAGGTCATCACGGG
>JBBAVO010000041.1:0-16898 GCA_040397635.1 Pirellulales bacterium | reverse complement strand
AGGAACGCCTGGCCCGTGAGCAGGCCGCCAGCGACGCCAGCGGCGGCTTCCTCGGTATGAACCTGTAGGGTGCTGCCCCCCGTGGCGGCAAGTTTTTAACTTGTCCGTTGCCCCGGCACGGATTCCACAAGTTAAAAACTCGTGGCCACGAACCAACGAGGGCAGGCGACAGCCAGATCAAGGCACGTTACAAACTCGCCCCCACCTCAGCTACGCCGGCTCGCGGCGCTTCACTTCCAAGAGCACGCTCTCGTTGTCGCTGCCACGAATCGGCCAGGCCGCGATCCGCCGCACCCCCACCTTCTTCACGAAGCCACGGTGCCGGGCCTCGCCCTTCTCCTCCTCCCACCGCGGTCCCTTGATGACGAGCATCCGCCCATAGGCATCGCACAGCGGCTCGAACCAGCCGAGGAGTTTCAAGAGCGGTGCCACCGCCCGCACCACGAGCACGTCAAACCGTCCCGGCCTGCCGCCCCGCTCACCAGCCTCGGCTGCAGCCGCCACCAGCGGCTGCGCGGCCCCCTCGTGGACCGGAATCGTGAGGCCAATCTCCGCGACGATCTCCCGCACGGCCCGGGCGCGTTTACCCACGCTGTCGCAGAGTTCGACCCGCAGATCGGGCCGCAGGATCGCCAGGAGCACGCCGGGCACTCCCCCACCGGTGCCGACGTCGAGCACGTGGGCACCGGTCTCGAGGTAGGGCGCAATCGCCACGGCATCGGCCACGTCGCGGGAGACGAATTTCTCCACGTCCGTGTGCCGGGTGAGATTCAGCCGTTCGTTCCAAGACCAGAGGCTCGCCGCATACGCGGCGAGCCTCGGCACGGCATCGGACGATACGACCAGACCGAGCCGCTCGCATTCAACGGCGACTGCAGATGCGAGGTCAGCCCGAGACGGTTCCTGATCGGTCACTTGATGAACAGCATCTCGCGGTAGGTCGGCAGCGGCCAGAGATCGTCCGGCAGGATCGACTCGATCTGGTCTGCCGTCTCCCGCAGCGACACCATCGCCGGGATCACGTCGTCATGGAAGTGCGTGACCTCGGCACGAAGATCGTGGCCCCCGTGGGCAAGCGCCGTCTCCAGGGCCTCGATCCGCTGCTCGAACGCGCCGACCAGTTTCGTGAGCTTGTCGAGCGTGCCCATGTGCACCGTCTGGCCAATACTCTTGAGCTTCGACGCCGTATCGACCAGTTCACCCTGATACCGATAGCCCGCCGGCAGGATCATCGTCTTGGCGATCTGCACGGCCGAATTCGCCTCGGCATTGATGTCCTTGCAGTAGCGTTCCAGATAGATTTCGTAGCGGCTGCGCATCTCACGCTCCGAGAGCACGCCGTACTTTTCGAAGAGGGCGATGTTCGTCGGCGTGACGAGCACGTCGAGCGCCTCGGGAGTGGCCTTCAGGTTGGGCAGGCCTCGCCGCTTCGCCTCCTCCTGCCACTCCGCCGAGTAGCCGTTGCCATTGAAGATCACCGCCTTGTGTTCGGCAATGATCTGCTGGAGCAGCGTCTCGATGGCGGCGTTGAGCTTGGAGGCGTCGCCACCGGTTGCCTTCTCCAGTTCGGTCGCGATGTAATCGAGACTCTCCGCCACGATCGTGTTGAGGGCCACAAGCGGCCCGGCGATCGACTGACTGGAGCCGACCGCGCGGAACTCGAACTTGTTGCCGGTAAAGGCAAACGGGCTCGTGCGGTTGCGGTCGCCGGCGTGCTTCGGCAGCGGCGGCAACGTATCGACACCCACCGAAAGCGTGCCGCTCAACTTGCTGCTGGTGGCCTTCCCCTTTTCGATCTGCTCGAAGACGTCGGAGAGTTGATCGCCGAGGAAGATCGAGATGATCGCCGGCGGCGCCTCGTTGGCGCCCAGCCGATGGTCGTTGCCGCTGGCCGCGACGACCGACCGCAGCAGGTCGCCGTGGAGATGGACCGCCCGGATCACCGCCGCACAGAACACGAGGAACTGCATGTTGGCATGGGGCGTCTCGCCCGGCTCGAGCAGGTTGCCGAGCTTGCAGCCGATCGACCAGTTGACGTGCTTGCCCGAGCCGTTGATGCCCGCGAAAGGCTTCTCATGCAGCAGGCAGGCCATGCCGTACTTCTGCGCCACCCGCAGCAGCGTCTGCATGATCGTCTGCTGGTGGTCAGTGGCGATGTTGGCGTTCTCATAGATCGGCGCGATCTCGTATTGCGACGGCGCGACCTCGTTGTGCCGGGTCTTCACCGGCACACCGAGCTTGAAGAGTTCACGCTCCCCTTCGAGCATGCAGGCGAGCACCCGCTCGGGGATCGCCCCGAAATACTGGTCTTCGAACTCCTGTCCCTTGGGCGGCCTGGCACCGAAGAGCGTCCGGCCGGTGACGACGAGGTCGGGGCGCGCGAAGAAGAAGTTTCGGTCGATGAGGAAGTATTCCTGCTCCGGACCGGCCGACGCCGTCACCTGGCCGACGTCCTTGTGGCCAAAGAGCGCGAGCACGCGGCGGGCCTGCTTGTCGATCGCCTGCATCGACCGCAAGAGCGGCGTCTTCTTGTCGAGCGCCTCGCCCGTCCACGAACAGAAGGCGGTCGGGATGCAGAGCGTGGTGCCGTTGGGGTTGTCGAGGATGTAGGCCGGGCTGGTCGGATCCCACGCGGTGTACCCGCGGGCTTCGAACGTGGCGCGGAGGCCGCCGGACGGGAAGCTCGAGGCATCCGGCTCACCCTGAATCAGTTCCTTGCCAGAAAACTCGGCCATCGCATGGCCGTCGCCGGTCGGGGAGAGGAAGCTGTCGTGCTTCTCGGCCGTGATGCCCGTGAGCGGGTAGAAGACGTGGGCGTAGTGCGTGGCGCCCTTCTCGATCGCCCAATCCTTCATCGCCAGTGCCACCGCGTCGGCGATGCCCGGATCGAGCGGCTTGCCCTGCTTGATGGTGGCCTGCATCGCCTTGTAGACGCTCTTGGGCAACCGATCCTTCATCGCGGCGTCGCCGAACACGTTGGCGCCGAAGATTTCGCTGGTGGGCGTCTCACGGAAATTCCACGCCTGACCATTCGACTTGTAGCTGTTGATGGCGGAGATGGCATTGGCACGGGCACTGGTCATGACATGGTCCTTCTTCTTAAAAGACTGCGCACCGATCGCGCGGGAAAGGAGGGAAGGTGGTTGAAAACCACCCTAAAAATCAACCTGAAAACCAAGCAGGCCGCCGCCAGAAGAAGGAACCCACGGCTTGCTGATTTCCGCGAAACCTTCGCAGATTAACGGCGCGAGCGGGCCAGTTCAAGTAGCCGATCCCGGCAGGGGCGTCGACACGGCTACCGCGCGACCGTGGTGCGGCTCACAGGCTTTGCCACAGGGCGGGCCGCCACCGACCGGCGGGCCACCTCGAGTGCCGCATCGAGGAACGGGTCGCCCGCCTGCGCCACGAACACACCCGCGGCAGGCCGGGCCACCGACTGCACCTGCAGGTCGGGTTCGACACCCACTCGGCTATACGGTAGGCCCTTCGGCGAGAAAAACTTCGCGGTCGTCAGCCGCATACCGACGCCACCCACTTCCAGCGGGAAGATGCCCTGGATCGAACCCTTCCCGTAGCTGCGGGTGCCGACGATCGTGGCCCGGCCGTGGTCCCGCATGGCACCGGCAAAAATCTCGCTCGAGCTGGCCGATTCGCCGTCAATCACCACGACCAGCGGCATCCGCCACGTGCCGGGCCGGCTGGCTGAGTAATTGAAATCCTCCTCTGGGCTACGGCCGCGGGTGGCCACCACCAGGCCCCGTTCGAGGAACAGGTCGGAGACGTCAACCGCCGACGACAACAGCCCCCCGGGATTGCCGCGGAGATCGACGACCAGCGACCGCATGCCGGCGACATCGAGCCGACGCAGCGCGGCTTCCAGGTCGGCGGCGGTGGTCTTTTGGAACGAGGAGATCTTCAGATAGCCGACGCCATTGGAGGGATCGAGCATCCGCACGTTCTCGATGCTCGGCACCTCGACATGCTCGCGACGCACCGTCACGGCCCGGGCGGGGGCGGGGGCCCGCAGCACCGCGAGCGTCACGACCGAGCCTTCAGGCCCCTGGAGCAGTTGGGCAGCCTCATCGACATTCATGCCGCCGAGGCCGCGACCGCCGACGGCCACCAGATGATCACCGGCCCGGATACCCGCCCGCTCCGCAGGGCTCGCGGGAATCACGTGGACCACCAGCAGCCCGTCTTCGGCACTCTTCAGCTCCACACCAAGGCCCACGAAGTTGCCCTCGATCTGGGCGTAGAGATCGTCGAGCTGGCCGTTGGTGAGGAAGGCCGAATATTCATCGAGGCCGCCGACCGCGGCGGCAGTCATCTCCATCAGCGTCACGGCCGGCGGGATGCCGAGCGTCGCGTGGCCGGCCCTCGCCACCCAGGCAGCCAGCGTCTCCGCCTCGACAGGCGACGTGATGGATCGGCCCGCGGTGATCCGCGCCACCTGATCGCGGTAGAGCACTCTCCGTTCGGGCGTTGCGTGCTGAGCATAGAGCGACACGAACGTCGGATCGTCGATCGCTACGTCCATCGTCAGGCAGCCCCTCGAGACGAGTCGGGCGAATTGCGGGGCCTCCACGTGATGCGAGCCGATGCGTCCGAGCACCTCTGCGTAGAGCCGACGGGCGTCGGTCTCGGCGAGTTTGACCACCTGGGTGCGGAAGGCGCGTTCGCAGTGCCGGCGGGACAGATCGCAATGAATCTTGGCCAGGTCATACCGCTGCTGCAGTTCGGGCGCAAGAGCCCCCTGGCGGGCGGCTGTCTCGCAGAGCGCCACGACGTCAGCCCAGCGCTGCTCACGTTCGAGCATGGTGGACCGCACCACGAGGTCGTCCTGCGGTCCAGCCAGCACCGGAGCGCGAACCGCCTCGGGGGCACTGCCAACGGCAGGCTCCACCGCCATGGCGTCGCCACCCGCAATCACCAGCCCGATCGCCACCACCAGGTGCACGAGGGCGATGGGCAGAAACCGGGCCGCAAGGCGACTGATCTGGCCGGAGCGGGAACGACCCGGGCAGACCCAGTTGGAGTCCGGGCGAGCCCAGGCTTGGCCACACGTCGATGGGGTGACGACGGTCACTGACGGCAATCCGTTCGCAAGGCCGCATTCCGGCGCGGCAGGCATGCGGTCTCTCCGTTGACCGCTCGCGATTATGGATCACGTTCAGACGGCGGTCAAAAAATCGCGGCCTTCCCGGCCACAGATTTTTTCCGGCCACCGGAGGGTCCACGCCGAGGGGCCACGGAAACCCGGGGTAGCCGCCATCCACCTCCAGCGCAACACACCCAGGCGACACCTTGGTACTATGGAATCCAGCACGAGAGGCTTCAACGGCACCTGTAATGGCCCGCACGAACAGCACCACCAGCACGTCCGACATAAACGCTACTGTCGCAGGCCCCTCGGCCATGCAGGCGGCAGACTCTTCCGGCAGCCCGAAGGCCCCCGCGAACGCGGCCACATCCGACCCGCAGCCGACGCTGGTGCTGCTCGACCGTGTCCGGCAGGGAGACGGGGCGGCGATCAACGGTCTGCTCGAACGCCATCGCGCGGCGATCCGCCGGATGATCGATCAGCGGATGGATCGGGTCGTGCAGCGGCGGGTCGATGCCAGCGACATCGTGCAGGACGTGATGATCGAGGCCAATCGCCGCCTCGGCGACTACCTTGCCAATCCGACCATGCCATTCCAGCTCTGGCTGCGGCACATGGCCCGGGATCGTCTCATTGACGCCCACCGCCGGCATCGCGTCGCCGCCAATCGCAGTCTCGACCGCGAGGTATCCCTGACGGTGCCTGCGGGGCCGGATCATTCACAGGCCGACCTGATGGGCCAACTCGCCGACCGGGAGCTCACTCCGGCGGCGGCGGCGACCTGGCACGAACTGGAGCGCCGGTTTGCCGCGGCGGTGGAGCAGCTCGACGAGGACGACCGGAAGATCGTGCTGCTGCGGCACTTCGAACACCTCTCCACGGCGGAGGCCGCCGACACGCTGGGGCTGACGAAGCCCGCCGCGGGAATGCGGTATCTGCGGGCGATGCGCCGGCTGCGGGTCCTCCTTGACGGCGGCTTCGATTCGCTGGCCATCGAGCAGGCCAGGACGCAGCCCTGACCAGGGGCCGTCGCAGACGGTTCCCCATCCGGGCCTGATGCCTATCATGATGCAGAGGCATGGCATGACACCCACCACCGCATTCCGCACCCGTGCCGTGGACACTCCCCTCGCGGCCGACGACGAGGAACTGCTGGCGACGTTGGTCGAGGAGCTTTCCGAACTCCGGGGGCCCGAGGCCCAGACGGCGCTCGAACAGCTCGCCGCCGACCACCCGCGGCTGGCCGGCCAGCTCCGTGAGCTGTTTGCGGCCATGTTGGTGACTGATGCGGTCGCCGAGCAGTCAACGATCTTTGCCCGCGATGGCCGCGGATTCGACCACGGCAGTGGCAGCGGGTCATCACGATCCGCGTCGTGGCCAACGGCGGGCACCGGCATGCTGCCGGGCGTCACGCCGCTCCCGGCAACGTTCGGCGACTATGAACTGCTCGAGGAGATCGGCCGCGGCGGCATGGGAGTGGTCTACCGGGCGGTTCAGAAAAGCCTGGGTCGCACCGTGGCCATCAAGATGCTGCTCCGACGGGATCTGGCGTCGCCCGCTGATCTTTCGCGATTCCGCAGCGAGGCGGAGGCCGCCGCGCGACTCGACCATCCCGGCATCGTCTCGATCTTCGAGGTCGGCGAGTTCGACGGACACCCTTTCTACAGCATGCAGTTGGTGGAAGGGACGACGCTCGCCAAGCGGCTGCTGCAGGGGCCCCTGCCTGCCCGTGAGGCCGCCGCCCTGCTGGCGAAGGTGGCCGATGCGGTGCAGGTGGCCCACACACGGGGCGTGCTCCATCGCGACTTGAAGCCCTCGAACATTCTGATTGATGCGGGGGGCGAGCCCCACGTCTCCGACTTTGGATTAGCCAAGCGACTTGAGGCGGACGAGTCGGTCACCCACACCGGCGCCATCCTCGGCACGCCCTGCTACATGTCGCCCGAGCAGGCGGCCGGGAGCCGCGGCGATGTCGGGCCGACGAGCGATGTCTGGAGCCTCGGCGCGATTCTCTACCAGATGCTCACCGGCCGGCCGCCGTTTCAGGCGTCGAGCCCGATGGATACGCTTCTGGCCGTGCTCGAGTCGGATCCGCCCGTGCCGCGGTCGATCGACCGGCAGGTGGACCGCGACCTCGAGATGATCGCGCTGAAGTCGTTGCAGAAACCGCAGGAACTCCGCTACGGCTCCGCGGCTGAACTGGCGGCCGACCTGCGGGCCTTTCTGGCTGGCGAGCCCGTGGCCGCGCGGCACGGCGGCTTTGCCGACATGTTCGCCCGTCTGTTCCGCGAGACCCACCACGCTGTGGTCCTGGAGAACTGGGGGCTGCTCTGGATGTGGCACTCGGTCGTGATCCTCGCGCTCTGCGTGACGACCGACGTGCTGGCCTGGCAGGGCGTGACGACCCGTTGGCCCTATCTTGTGCTCTGGGCCGGCGGCCTTGCACTCTGGGCGCCGATCTTCTGGGCGTTGCGGCAACGGTCCGGCCCCGTGACCGCTGTCGAGAGGCAGATCGCGCACATCTGGGGGGGCAGCGTGATCGCCAGCGTGATGCTCTTCTGGGTCGAGGCACTGCTCGATCTGCCGGTGCTCACGCTCTCCCCGGTGCTTGCCCTGCTGGCCGGCCTCATCTTCTTCGCCAAGGCGGGCATTCTTTCCGGTGCCTTCTACATTCAAGCCGCCGTGCTCTTCGCCACGGCACTGGTGATGTGCGTGGCCCGCGATGTCTCGCACGTCATCTTCGGCGTCGTGAGCGGCATCTGTTTCTTCGTGCCGGGCCTGAAATACTTCCGCCAACGCGGGAGAGGTTGAGGCTTTTTCGGCACGGAGGACGAGACCGAAGGAGTTCGACCCGTGGCCACAAGTTTTTAACTTGTGGAATCGATGCGACGGACACGGACAAGTTAAAAACTTGCCGCCACGGAGGAAAGAAAAACGGACTATTTAGAAACTTGCCGTCCCGGCGGTGCAGCACCACTGCCGCAAACGCGACGTCTAGCCCACGAACCACGTAGCCAGCCAGTAGAGGCCGCCCGAGAGGGCCATCGCCACCGGCAGCGTGAGGACCCAGGCCAACGCGATCTCTTTCACCGTCTCCGCCTGGATGCCCGACTTGTTGGCCCACATCGTGCCCGCCACGCCGCTGGAGAGCACGTGCGTCGTGCTCACAGGCATGCCGAGATGATCGGCCATCGCGATCGTGGTGGCGGCGACCAGTTCGGCCGCACCCCCCTGCGCGTAGGTGAGGTGCGTCTTGCCGATCTTCTCGCCCACCGTCTTCACGATCCGCTCCCAGCCGAACATCGTGCCGATGCCGAGGCAGAGGGCCACACCCATCACCACCCATTCCGGCACGTATTCCACCGGCTTGGAGAGTTGCCCGGCCAGGCTCTTGAGCACCTTGCGGCGGTCCTCCGCCATCCGGTCGCCAAACTGCCGCAGGAGCGTGCGGACCGAGGCGCCCAGTTCGACCAGATTTGTCCGGAGCTGCCACCGTTCATCGGACTCCAGGTCTTTGAAGCTCTCACGGCCTTCCAGGCTCGCCAGCACGCCCTGCACCAACGGCAGCGGGTCGAGCGTGGCCAGCACGATGTCATTGGACGGATAGGGATTGACGACGTCGTCCACCAGGCTCGCTTCGGTCACTTCCGCAGCCGACACACTGTCGCTCCGCGTCAGCCGCTCAACCTTTGATTCAGCAAGATGCCGATCCTTGAGGGCCGACATCAGGCCCGCTATCTCTGGATCGGAAAGCTCTGCCTCCAGCTTTTTGGCCGCCGCAACGGTGGCCGTGAGATCGGCCGAAGAGGAGTTCATGTTGAGGGCGTAGGCCGCCGGCACGATGCCGATCAGCACGAGCATGATCAGGCCCATCCCCTTCTGCCCGTCGTTGGAGCCGTGGGCAAAGCTCACGCCGGTGCAGGTGCCAATGAGCAGCGCGCGAATCCACCATGGCGGCGGCCGGTCACCGTGGGGCGGCTCGTAGAGTTCCTTGGCCGGAATCAGCTTCTTGCTGAGGAGCAAGAGCAACGCCGCCAGGCCGAAGCCGATCGCCGGCGAGAGGAGCAGGGCGATGCCCACCTCGGTGGCCTTGTGCCAGTTGATGCCGCGGGCCATCGAGCCATGCTCCATGAGGGCGTTCATCATGCCGACGCCCATGATCGAGCCGATCAGCGAATGGGAGCTGGAGGCGGGCAGGCCGCGGTACCAGGTGGCGAAGTTCCAAATGATGGCCGCGCCGAGCAGCGAGAGCACCATCGCCAGGCCACGGCCCGTCTTGATGTTGACCAGCAGATCGACCGGCAGCAGGTGCACAATGCTGAAGGCGACGCCGATGCCGCCGGCATGGACGCCGATGAAGTTCCAGAGCCCCGACCAGATGACGGCGGGGGTCGGCTTCATCGACTTTGTGTAGATCACCGTGGCCACGGCATTGGCTGTGTCGTGGAAGCCGTTGATGACCTCGAATCCGAAGGCGATCGTCAGGGCAATCAGCAGCAGAAAGAGTTGCCCGGTACCGAGCGTGTTGAAAACTTCCATGATTTCCATGGGGAAAATCGCTTTCTGCGTGGCTGAAGGGCCGGGTCCGACGTAGCCCCTAAAACTACGGGGGTAATTATGCCGACACAAGCGGCAGCGAAAACCGCACACAAATCTCATACTGTGAGGGTTCGGTGTGGCCCCCATGGCATTTGCGGTTGAGCAGGCGAACCAGCGCAGGTGAACCGGGGCCGATGGCGGTGCGTAGAATCTGACGTGGATGACGGCCGCTGACAGGCAGTCAACGGGAGTCTTGCGACGGCCCCCCGGACGGCCCCCCGGATGGAGCACGGTACGGAGCACTAACGGATGGCGCGTGGCGATCGACTGCGGGTGGAACGACGGCTGGCCGGCTCGACCGTGGTGTACATGCACCACGGCATCGACGTCGGTGACGGTACGGTCGTGCATGCGCGGCCCGACGACTTTCGCAGCCCGCTGGCGGGCGGCCGTGTGGAGCGGACGAGTCTGGCGGAGTTTGCCGGCGGTGGCACGGTGCTTGTGACGACGGAACCGCCGGCTGCGTATCCGCCGGACGACGTCGTCGCGCGGGCTCTCGATCATGTTGGGAGAGAGGGCTACTGCCCGGTGGTCGATAACTGCGAGCACTTCGCGACCTGGTGTGCGACCGGTGAGCGTTCGAGCCGGCAGATCGACATCGTGCTGGCGAGGATCGGCGGTGCGGCGGCACGGGTGCTGGCGGCGGTGTCTGCCCGGCGGGTCGTTTCGGCCTCTGCGGTCGGTGCCGTCGAACGCATCGCGGTGCGAACAGCACTCGGCACCACGGTGCGGCTCGGACTGCGGACGCTCGTGCCGGCGGCCATCGCCGGCGAGGCCGCGGCGTTGGCCGCTGAGTGGACGGCCCACCAGGCCGGACGGTCTGCCGCCGACAGCCGCCGGGCCGGGGAGGCAGCCGGGCTCGCCACCTCCGCCGCGGCATGCGGCCTCGCCGGTCTTCCCGCGGGGCCGGGCGGCGTGATCGCCGGGGCGCTCGCGGGAGCCGCGGTCTGGGCGGGCGGAGGGCTGGCCACGAAGATGGCGACAGCTGCCGTCGGCGTCAGCCGCGTTCGCGGTAGTCGGTAAGCGGGCCGGGAGTCCATGAGACGCGAAGGGCGTTGAGTACCGCCACCACGTCGATCGCCTCCTGGAGCAGCGCCCCCATCGCGGGCGACAGGAATCCCGCCGCCGCGAAGCCCATACCGATCAGGCTGGCTGCCATGCCCCCGACGGCGCTCTGCAGTGCGATCGACCGCAGCCGGCGGCCGATGTGCAGCAGTTCGTCGATGCGTTCGAGGGCCGTGTCCATGACGACGGCGCCGGCTGCCTCGCTCGTCACGTCGCTGGCTGCCCCCATCGCGATGCCCACCGTCGCCGCCGCGAGTGCGGGCGCGTCATTGATGCCATCGCCGACAAACAAGGTTGGCGCCTCGGCCGTCGCCTCCTCCACGATTTTCAGCTTGCCCTCCGGCTGGATGCCGGCATGCACCTCGGTGATGCCGACCAGATCGGCGAGCCAGCGGACCTCGCTCTCGCGGTCGCCGGAGACGAGCATCACGCGGGAGAGCCCGTGGGCAGGTTTCAAATGGCTGACGAATGGCCGGCCGTCGGCCCGCGGCGAGTCGCGGAAACGAAGCAGGGCCTCGGTTGTGCCATCCACCACCACCACGCATTCGAGGCCGCCGGCCACGGGTGGCAGTTTCGCGATGCCGGCGGCATCGACGTTGGGGAGTTTCTGACGGCTGGTGATCGCCACCTCGTGGACGGTGCTCGCGCCGTTCAATTGTTTCACGCTGCCGACGAGCCCCTGGCCGGGCTTCTCGGCTAGGGCATCGACCTCGAGCAGCCGGAGCGATTCCTTCTCGGCGGCCTGCACCACGGCGGTGGAGAGCGGGTGCTTCGAATAGGTTTCGAGGCTGGCGGCCAGCGACAGCACATCCGCCCGTGACAACCCGCCGAGGAGCACGACGTCGGTGAGGCTGGGCTCGCCGTAGGTGAGGGTGCCGGTCTTGTCGAAGATCGCGATTCGGCAGGTGTCAAGCCGTTCGAGGATGGCGGGATCGCGGATCACGATGCCACGCTTGGCGGCCAGCGACACGGCGCCGATGATCGCCACCGGGATCGCGATCAGGAGCGGGCAGGGGGTGGCAACGACGAGCACGGCAAGAAACCGCGTGGCACTGCCGCTGAACCACCAGGCCGCCGCAGCGATCGCCACGGCCAGCGGCGTGTAGAAGGCACCGAGCCTGTCGGCCATCCGCCGCAGCTGTGGCCGCTTCTCCTCACTCGAGCGGAGCACGTCCATGATCTTGGCGTAGCGGCTATCGCCGGCGACGCGGTCGGTGTGGACTTCGAGCGCGGCCTGCCCGTTGATCGCGCCGGAGAGCACGGCCGACCCAGGCGCCTTCGCCATCCGGTAGGGCTCGCCGGTGAGGTAACTTTCATCCATCGACCCACGGCCCGACACCACCGTGCCGTCCACCGGGCAGATCTCGTGCGGCAACACGACGAGCAGGTCGCCCACGGCCACCTCGGAGAGCACGATGTCGGCCAGGCCGGCGGCGGTCTTGCGATGGGCGAGCGTCGGCATCCGCCGGGCCAGGGCGTTGAGCACGTCGCCGGCCCGGCTGATGGCACGCGATTCGAGCGCCTCGCCCCCCGAGAGCATCAGCACGACGAGCACGCCGGCGAGGTATTCACCCAGGAGAATGCTCGTGATGATCGACAGGCCGGCCAACAGGTCGGAGCCAAACGTGCCGGCACAGAGCTTCTGCAGCAGATCCCAGACCAATGGCACACCCCCCGCCACGAGCATCACCACCAGTGGCAGGTCGGCCAGCGTGAGCCCGCGGCCTGGAAACCAACGGGCAGGATCGAGCGGCCCGAGCGGCAGCGGCTCTCCGCCTCGGCCCGACCAGGTAATGAGGGCCCAGGCAGCCAGGGACAGCAGTGCCCCGACCGCGATCAATTCGTTGATTGGCAGCGGACGGGCTGACTGCTGCGCGGGTGCGATGGCGGCTGCCGGCGTTTTCATGAGTGGCCTGCCATTCGAACCATTGTTTGTCTTCCGTGGCGGCGTGCTGCTTTCGGCTCAGCTATGCATGCGGGCGACCGGATCGCCCTGGGCAATGATCGCGGCTTCCTCGGCCGCGAGCCAGTGAAGCCGTTCACGGACGGTCTCCTCCGGGGCCACGTCACATGCCAGGCGGACATACGTGGCGTGGTGGCGGGCCTCCGATTCAAACAGACTGCCATAGAATTCCCGCAGCTCCGCATCAGCCACATGGTCGCGCAAGACCGCAAACCGCTCGCAACTGCGGGCCTCGATCAGCCCGGCCACGAGGAGCCGGTCGATGGCCCTGGCCGGCTCCTCCTTGCGGACGATTGCGTGGAGCCGTTGGCCATAGCTCGACGGCGATAGTTTTCGGAAGGGAATGCCCCGTCGTTCGAGCAGATCGAGAACGAGCTGAAAATGTGCCAGCTCCTCGTTGACGATCTCCGTCATCGCACGGGCCAGTGGGACATGATCGACATAGGAAAAAAGCAGGTTCATCGCCACGCCTGCCGCCTTCTTTTCGCAGTGCGCGTGGTCGATGAGGATGTCGTCGAGGTGGGCGTCGACCTGGGCGAGCCAGCGGGCGTCGGAGGCGGATTGCAGGCTGAGCATGGCAGCGTGGATGGCGGGGCGGAGGGAAAGAGGGCATCATACTGGCTGTGCTGCTTCATGACCCCGCCCCCTTTCCCATCACGCCGGAACCAGCCGCATGATCGCCTTCGACCGTCCTGCCGATGCCCACCCCGGCAAGAAACCCGACCGCAACGTGCTTGGGCTGCCGCTGGCCCCCTGTTCCCGCGAGCCGCTCACCGGGTTCTTTCGGGACGGCTGCTGCCGCACCGGGCCCGACGACGTCGGCCAACACACGGTCTGTGCCCTGATGACCAAGGACTTCCTGAAGTTCACCGTTGCCGCGGGGAACGACCTGGTCACGCCGCGACCTGAGTGGGGCTTTCCCGGACTCGTCGAGGGGGATCGCTGGTGCCTCTGCGCCTCCCGTTGGCTGGAGGCGGCGCGGGAGGGGCGTGCGCCGCCTGTGGTGCTCGAGGCGACGCATGAGAAGTCGCTCGAGGTCGTGCCCTTCGAACTGCTCAAGAAGCACGCCGTGACGTCCGTCTGAGCACACCCGCAGCATGCACGTGATCCTGCCGTTGGCGATAGGACTCGTTGCCCTGCTCTATGCCTCGGTGGGGCATGCCGGGGCGACGGGCTACATCGCAGTGATGACGCTTCTGGGCATGCCAGCCGCAATGATTCGGCCGACGGCACTGTCGCTCAACGTGATCGTGGCGACGATCGCAAGCGTCCAATTCATCCGCGCCGGGCACTTTCGCGGCCCGCTCTTCTGGCCGCTGGCCCTGGCGAGCGTGCCTTGCGCGTTTATCGGCGGCACGCTCACGCTGCCCACAGTCGCGTTCGAGGCGGTGCTCGGCGGCGTACTGCTCGTGTCGGCGGTGCGGATGCTGCTCGATGCCCGGCGGCCGGCTACCGACCACGATGAGATGGCGCCACCCATGCCGGCGAAGCCCTGGCTCACGCCAGCGTTGCTGGGAGCACTCGGCGGCGGCGTTGGAGTCTTGTCGGGGCTCACGGGGGTGGGTGGTGGTGTGTTTCTGACGCCGGCGCTGCTGGCGGTCGGTGCAGCACCGGTGAAGACCATCGCCGCCGTGACAGCGCCCTTCATTCTCGTCAATTCGCTCGCGGGCCTGGGTGGCGGCCTGCTCGCCGGTCGCCCGTTTCCGGCCGCCGGCCTGCCCGTGATCGCGGCCGCGGCGGTCGGCGGCGTGATCGGCTCGCACTTCGGTGCGTTCCGCCTGCCGGCGCGAATCCTGCGGCTGCTGATGGCGGCCGTACTCGCGTTTGCGAGCGTGAAGCTGCTCGGCAGGCCGCTGGGATTGTGATCGAACGGCCAAGGATGGCAAGCACGGCAGTTGTTGTGCTTTCATCCGTGGCAACAAGATTGCATCTTGTTGGGCTCGGGGCCGTATTCGGCAAGTTGAAAACTTGCCGCCACGGGCGGAAGGCAACAGCCACGCCGCACAGATCGGCCAGGATACGAAAGCGAACGTCCGGCGACGGGGCATGGGCAGCCTCGACCGCTTCAGAGTTCGGGCTCAGTGACCGCCAGCCTTCGAAAACAGGTTGAGCACGACGACGCCGGCGACGATCAGCGACATGCCGAGGATCGCCGCGGCGTCAAGCTTCTGCCCCAGAAAGAGCCAGCCGATTGCGGCGATCAGCGTCACCCCCGCGCCGCTCCAGACCGCGTAGGCGATCCCCACCGGAATGTCCTTGAGCGTCAGCGACAGAAAGAAGAACGCCAGTCCGTAGCCGAGCACCACCATGACGCTGGGCAGCGGTTTGGTGAACCCCTGTGAGCCCCGCAAAAAGCTCGTGCCAACCACTTCGGCCACGATCGCGATCATCAGGTACAACCAAGACATCGTCGGCAGGCTCCCCACGATCACGCAGATCCCGAATACCTCTGCAACCGCCGGCTTCCTCTATTCAGCCGGCCACACCATATAAGGCACTCACGATGATACACGAGTCCCACCGCACCGCCGCCGATGGCCGCACGCTCGACGCCATCCTGGCCAACGCCAGTGCCGAGACACGGGCAACGATCGGCGTGCTGGGAGAAATCCTGGGACAGCAGCCGGCGTCGGCCCTGTCGCCGACGTCGTTTGCGATTCTCCATCTGGGCGTCGATGCCACGCTTCTCGCGAGCACCAAGTATTCCGGTTCCAGCACATCGCTGGCGATCTTGGGCAACCTGCTGCGGATCGAAATGGAACGCCACTCGGGCGGCGTCATCATCGGCTCTCCCGGCGACGGCCTGCCGCCCACCTGGTCGCAGCTCGACCTTGGGGCCGATGACAAGGTCTCGGTGCCGGGGCGTCTCATCGCCTTCTTCCCCGCGGGCACGCTCGACCCCGAGCCCCTCTGCGTGCTCGTGGATGACCGGCATTGGAGCCGGGAATTTGCCATCCTCTCGAGTTCCGCCGGCAAGCCGGCCGCGGAACTGGTGCTCAAGCGGTTCTGCGATCGGCTCAAGACCGCGGAGAATCCGCTCCGGGGGCGGGTGCTCGAGGCTACGGTCGTCGAGGGCTGCCTCAAGCTCGGCATCACGCCGGCGCTCGCCAACCCGCGTGACAGCCTGATCCTGCCGGCAGAGGTCTGGGCGGAGGTGGACGTGTTTCTCGCCGCGGCCACGAGTCGCCGGGAGATCATGCGGCGTCTGGGCCTGGGCACCAACCGCGGCATGCTCGTGGCCGGGCCGCCCGGTGTCGGCAAAACGCACCTCGTCCGCGTGATCGCCAGCGAACTGGGCGACCGCTACACGACGATCCTCGCCGATGCCAACGCCATGCGGCACATGATCGCCGAACTCTACGCCTCGTCGGAGACGTTCGGTCCCACGCTCGTCGTGCTCGACGACATCGATCTGGTGCTGGGCCACCGCGACTCCAATGGCGACAATGGTGCCTTGGCCGACTTCCTCGCCACGCTCGATGGCGTGCTCGAACGGGAGGCGATCCTCACGATCGCCACCACCAACGACCCCAAGGCCCTCGACCCCGCCGCCCAGCGGTCGTCGCGGTTCGACATGGTCGTCACCCTGCCGATGCCCGACGAGGCCTCGCGGGCCCGCATCCTGGAGCGTCATCTCGGGCCGCTCGGGCTGGCGATCGATTACGACGCGGTGGCACAGTCGCTGGAAGGGGCCACCGGAGCAGACGTCAAGGAAGTGGTCCGCCGCGCGGTGCTCGAATATGGCGAACACTTCACCCAGGCCCAGATCCTCGACATCACAAAGACCGGCCGCTGGCAGGCCGCGGTCAACCGCCGACGGTATCTGTCCTAGTGCGGGAGGCATAGCGCGGGAGGGAAATGGGCACGGCTGTGCTGTCCACCGTGGCGGCAAGTTTTCAACTTGTCCGTGCCTCCGGCATCGGTTTCACAAGTGAAAAACGTGTGGCCACGGGTAGCAGCGAAAAATTACTCCCGTCCCCATTTTCCTGCCCCCATTTTCCCGGCTACAAGGGGCTGTCGAAGGCGTTTTGAAAATGCTCGACGACCGGGCGGGAGCCCTCCGGCCCGAACGTCACGGTCACGACGTCGATCCGCACCTGGCAGTCCTCCAGCCTGTGCCGGCGGATGTAGGCGGTAGCCAGTTCGGCGATCCGCCGCTGCTTCTGAAAG
>JBBAVO010000040.1:13452-16903 GCA_040397635.1 Pirellulales bacterium | reverse complement strand
TCCCTCGTGGGGACAAGTTTTCAACTTGTCCGTGAGTTGGCGAAGGCTGCACCGTCGGGACGGCAGAAGTCTCGTCGCGGTGGCTTTTTCGCCGTCACGCATTGTTGAAGTGCTTTGCCTGTCAGGGCGAAAAATCCAAAAGCTCCTCAAGCTTCCGCCGATCCCGACTCCCCGCCACTCGCGCTGGTTGCGGTCACTTCGCTGGGGCAACGTCTGCCGGGAGAAGGTCTCCCAGCAGCAGGATCGCCGACGCATACCAGACGTTGTCCGCGTACTTGGCGGGATTCTTCTCGAGGTCGGGGCGATTGTGTTCGAAGAGGATCTTCGTCTTGTCGGGTGCCGACGCCTCGAGCCTGATGGTGACCCGGTGCGTGCCGGCCGGCTGGCTGCCGGTGTTGAGCGTGCCGATGCGCCAGTAGGTGGAGTAGGGGTCGATTCGCGGCACGTTCTTCGCTGCCGCATCATCGACCTGGACCGACACGATGCCTCCGCCCGGTCCCAAAAGGTCGTAGACCCCCAGCCGCGTGCCGGTGTAGGAGACGACCAGTTCCGCGTCGGGCTTCTCCGCCTTCCAGAGCACCGGCATCCGCGCGGCGAATGACTTGGCCCGCTCGTCATCGGCCGGGGTGACCCGCTTCCAGTCGCCGCGGAGCATCGACTGCTCGATCGGAATCAGCTTGGCCTTCTCCCAGTTGTCGGCGCGGAGCGGTTCGGGCATTGCATGCGGTGCGGCGGCCGTCGCCGCGGCCTGGATTTCAGTGAGGGACCGCGCCAGCACGTCGGCGTAGAGCCGCTGGCCGGTCTCCACGTGCGGGTGCACGCCGTCGCTCGAAAACAGCATCGGCGTGGCGGCGGCATCAAGCTTCTCAGGCTTCTCACCCTTGAAGACGAGCGTGCCGTCGGCTATCCGCCGGTTGACCTCGACGCCATAGTGCACCGAGGGGATCGCATAGTGGTCGGCGACGGCCTCCATGGTCGATGCGGCGCGGGGGAACACGCCCTTGGCGAGATCGGGGAGCATCGGCTCCGAGAGCGTGTAGACAAAGCAGATGTCGGTGGCGGCGTCGGCCCGCAGGATCTGTCGCACGATCCCTTCCATGGTGGCCAGGATCTGCTCCGGCGGCGTGCCGCCATCGTTGACGGCGAACTCGACGAACACGAGGTCGGGCTGGTGGGCGATCACGTCGTGGCCGACGCGAAAGGCGCCCAGGTCGGAGCCCGTGCCGCCGATCGCGGCACTGATCTCGCGGAACGTTGCCGTCGGGAAGTCTTTCTTGAGCCGGTCGAGCGAAAACACCCGCCAGCCCGGTGCGGCGGTGATGCTGCCGCCCAGATAGGCGACACGGACATCGCCGCCCGCCTTCGCCTTGGAGAAGAAGTTGGGCAGCCCGCCCCGTGGCCGGCACTCGACGGCCTTCACGGGGCTCGACGCGTCGGCGGCCTGGGCCATGACCATCGGCTGAATGAGGCAGAGGACCGCGGTGCAGATGACCGTGGGGATCACCGGCAGCGATGCTTTGAATCGGAAAGAGAACATGTTCATGGCTGCGATTTTCCCGGCACGGCAAAGTCGAAGACGGCTCCATTTGTCCATGGCCGGATGGAAGGACTGGATCGCGGCGCAGGCCGCTACCACGGCTCTTCCATCAGACCCACGATCTGCTGGGCCATCTTGATGATCATCTCCTGCTGCGTGCTGGCGACCGACCGGCCGTACTCGGGCACGAGCATCGCGGCCTGGCCGACGTCCACACTCGCCGCCGGGAGCGGCACGCCGCCCGACGCCAGCACCGCACCGCCGCGGTCGGCCCAGGTGACCAGCACCTGGAAGTTCATCTCCACCATCCGCGACTGGTCGGTGGGGCTCTCCACCACCATCCGTTTCGTGTCGGCCACGATCCGCGCGGTGAGCACGCTGTCGGCAGCAGGGTCGCCGACCACCTTGAACGGCGTGCGTTTCTCGATCTCCTTGCAGACCGCCTCGGTGAGCCGTTCACCGATGTCGATGCTCGGCGTGGTGCGGAAGCTGTCCGACTGGATGATCGGCACGTAGACGGTGCGGACGTTCGGCGCGTAGAGCGTGTTGTTGCCGAAGCGATAGCCGGCGCAGCCGGCGCACGGGATCAGGCAGCAGGGCACAGCGACGCAGGCGAGCACGACGCAGGCGAGCCGACGGAGGTTGTCCACGCGCACGGCCATGAGATCCCTTCGTCTCAACGCAGGGGCGGGGCGATGCCGGAGTTGTCCTGGCGGGCGATCGCCGTGTCGGCCTCGGCCATCGCGTCGAGTTCTGCTTCCTTGAGCGAGTCGGGGTTGAGCAGCGCCGTCAGCATCGGGAGGGGATTGTCGGAGACGTCTTCGAGCCCGTTGTATTTGTCGAGCCGGTCACGGGCCTGCTGCGCGAGCATCGTCTTGGGATAGTCGCGGGCGATGAGGGCGTAGTAGATGCGGGCCGACGTGTAGTGCTTGCCCTTGGCATAGAACTCGGCGCGGTTCCAGTGCCGCTGCGCCTGCTGCGCGGCGATCGCGGCTCGCGTCGTCTGCACGCGCTCGCCCTCGTCCGGGCTCAACTGGTCGGGGAACTGCACGAGCGTCTGGTCGGCAAGGATCTCGGCCTCATCGAGCACGCCCCCTTCGTAGCCGGGCCCCTGATACGCCCGCAGCTTCGCCTGCAGGCCGAGGAGGTGGGCCTGGAGGAGGAAATCGCTTTCGGGATATTCGCTGCGGAGCAGGCCGTAGAAGTAGTCGGCATCGAGCCACTGCCGGTCAACGAAGTGGGCGTTGGCCTGCGCCATGATGCTGTCGTCGGCCAGCGGCCCGCGGGGATCGTTGATGCGGACATGGTCATACGCCTTGATCGCCCGCCCACGGGTGTCGAACAGCGGCCGGCTGCGATCGGCGAGGTTTGGCACGATGGTCATGTAGTTGTGCTTTTGGTCGAGCGCGATCCAGTACTGAGCGATCACGAACTGTCGCTGGGCGATGCGGTCGAGGTACCGCGAGTTGGCATATTTTTTGACCAGTTCGTCGTAGCAGTCCTCGGCCTTGGGGTAGCGATCCATGAAGAACCAGCACTCGGCAAGCTGCCAGAGGGCATCCTCCTCGATGACCGAATCAGGCCACCGGTCGATCGCCACCTTGTATTTCTTGGCGGCCTCGGCGTACTTCCGGTCGCGATACAGACCATCCGCCTCAGCCAGGGCCTTGCGGGCCACCGGCTCGTTTGGTCCGCGACCGAGGACCTTCTTCCACCGCTTCTTGATGTTCTCGCCCTTGAAATACTCCCACCCCAAATCCTGCTCGGTGGGATTGAACTCCGAGGAGATCACAGAGGAGTCGGCGTCTTCACCCAGTTCACCGGCGAGCTTCTTGTCGGCCGACGGGTTTTTTGCCCAGGGCCAGGTCGGCGTCTTGATCGTGGCACATCCTGCCTGCAGGAGCACGCAGGCGA
>JBBAVO010000040.1:0-13352 GCA_040397635.1 Pirellulales bacterium | reverse complement strand
GCGGGACGTGCCGGGGCGAGACCGCGGCTGGAGCAGGGGGGCAACCCGCGGCCGTCTGCCCAGAAGATGGGAAAGCATGGTGTTCATGACGGCACGAACCTCGCCGTCGATGAGGGGTGGCAAGGCCAGAGACTTCCACGCGTCGGGAGTGCCTGCCAGCAGCTGCAACGCCGCCAGGCAATCCGCGGAGATCGAGACGACCGCTCGCTTGCCACTTCGGCACCGCTCGCAGAGCACGCCTCCGTCGAGCATCCCGAATGCGATCCGTCTTCCGCCTTCGACACCTCCGCCGCACTCGGCGCATCGCACAAGCGCCGGGGCATGGCCGACCAGCCTGAGCATGGCCAGTTCGGTGTGCGCGACCAATGCCCGCACGAGGCCATCGGTGAGTTCAGTTGTCGAGGCGGTGTGATCATGGGCAGGGCGAGAGGCTGAGAGTGTTCGCAGCGTGGCATGGGCGACATCGAACAGTTCCGGCTGCGGATCGCCATCTGCGGTGAGCGTGTCGAGCAGTTCAGCGACATCCATGCCGCCGAGAAACGCTGCCTGGCTCCTTCCAACCCGAAACCGATGTTCGAGACAGGCTTCCGTCAGCAGGTCGAGCGCATCGGTTGACTTGCGGAGGACGAGTACCTGACAGATCGAAAGCAGGTCAAGGGCGGCGTCGAATCCGCTCTTGGGTCGCCACGCCCCCTTCGCCAGAGCCCGCAGCTTGCCGTACTCTCGGGTAAACAGGGTGACGACGCAGCTGCTTTCCCCGAAGGGGAATGTCCGGATGACGATCGCCCGTGCCTTTTCAGCTGCCATCGTTTCCGGTGCTCCCCGGCCGTTCGTCCCCGAGCCGCTCGATGCGGATCAGGTCGATCCGCCGGCGAGTGGCGGCGAGCACCTCCAGCAACGCACCGTGCGACCTGACCTTCTCGCCCACTTCCGGGATGCGGCCGCATTGGTGGAACACGAATCCGCCGATCGTCTCATACCCCGCCTCTTCCGGCAGCGACAATCCCATTTGTTCGTTGACCCGCGCGACCGGAACGTGCGCCAGCACCTCGCATGCGTCGGGCGAGACCAGGCGGATGCCGTCCGTAAAAGCCTCGTCGTGTTCGTCAGCAATCTCGCCCACGATCTCCTCCAGGGCGTCCTCGATGGTCACGAGCCCGGACACGCCCCCGAATTCGTCGGTGACAATGGCCATGTGCGTCTTGCCACGCTGGAACTCCAGCAGCAGCGTTCTCACGGTCATCGATTCGGGCACGAACCAGGGGGGACGCAGGAGCGGTCGGATGCCGCGGGAGTCGGCAGCGGCGGCTTCCGCCTGCGGCGCGAGGCCTTCGGCGAGCCGGTTCAGCACGTCCCGCGTGTGGAGCATGCCGACGACGTCGTCGGCGGAGCGATCCCACACCGGCAGCCGCGTGTGGCCGCTCTCCGCGGCCATGCGAACAGCCTCGTCCCAATCGGTGGCCAGCGGGATCGCGATCATCTGGGTGCGGGGTGTCATGATCTGCGCCACGCGGACCTCGTCGAGCCCGATGACGCCCCTGATCATGTCGCGGGCCGTCCCTTCGATGTGGCCTTCGCGGTGCGCCTCGTCGACGACCAGCCGCAGCTCGTCCTGCGGTCGCTCGCTCGCCGCATCATCGCCGCCCTGGCCCACGGGGGCACGACCGATCGCCGCCGCCAGGCTGCCAAGGAGCCGCACCACGGGGGCCAGCACGCCGATCACGGGTCGCCACAGCCGCCACGTCGCCACCACGATCCACGGCCCCGCGAACTTCGTCACCAGCATCGGCACGACCACGAGCACGAGCCACACGATCGCGATCCAGCCGCCGACGGCCGAAACCTCGAGCGCCAGCAGGCCCCCGGAAGCGGCCAACAGGCCGCGGGCCGCCAGCAACGTGGCGACGACCGCCGCGATCACCACCACCGACGCCGCCACGAAGGCGATCGTCTCGCTCCCCGCCACGATCTCGTCGTAGTGGGAAGGCACGCCGGCACGCCGGCAGAGGTCCTGGATGCGATGCCGCTGGGCGCCGCGGACACTGCGGGCCTGAACGGCTGCCAGACTCGCCAGCATCAGCAGCAGCAGGGCCGTTTCGATTCCGAGGGATTCCGCAGCATTCATGGGCCGATGCCTGCGGCTCTCGTGCGGGGCGGAACCGGCAGTCCACAGGCCTTCATCACCGCCCGCTCGCGGGCCCGCATCTGACGGCAGTCGGCCGGGGTGTGATCGTCGTAGCCGGTGAGATGCAGCAGGCCGTGGACGATGTAGTAGGAGAGTTCCTGGCGGGGCGTCCAGCCGACGGCACGGGCCATGCGGCGGGCCGTCTCCGTGCTCACCACGATGTCGCCTGTCAGGACGCGGGCCCGCGGCGGGCCCGCGGTGCCAGCGGCGAGGTCGAACGTGATCACGTCGGTGGGGCCTGGCTTCCCGAGCCAGCGACGATGGACCGCCGCGATCCGTCGATCGTCCACCAGAACGACGCTGATCTCGGCCTCTTCGACACCTTCGGCGACCAGCGCCCTGCGGACCAGCCGCTCCAGGCCGCGGGCCGAGACCCGCATCAGTTTCTGCCGGTCGCTCACATCGACGACGAACGTCGATGGAAGCGACTGGGGAACGGCGCGGCCGCGGAGTCGGGACACTACGCGGTCCTCTGGTCGGGATATTTGACGCGACCGTGATAGACCGCCGTCAGGCTCTTCACCAGACTCCGCTCGATGAGTTCGAGCTCCTCGAGCGTCAGGCCGCATTCATCGAACTGGCCGTCGAGAAGCCGCTTCATGGCAAGATCGTGCACGAGGCTGGCGATGCGGGCGGGCGTGGGCTCGGTGAGGGCGCGGCTGGCGCTCTCGACCGCGTCGGAAAGCATCAGCACGGCCGATTCCCGCGAACTCGGCTTGGGACCAGGGTAGCGGAAGTTCTGTTCGTCGATTTCGGTTCCGTTGGGATCGGTCTGCGAGAGTTCGGTCGCGCGTCGGTAGAAGAACTCCACGAGCGTCGTTCCGTGGTGTTCGGCGATGATGTCGACGATCGGCTGGGGCAGGTTGTACTGTCTCGCGAGTTCCACGCCCTCCTTGACGTGGGCGATGATGATCAGGGTGCTCATCGCCGGCACGAGCGACTCATGCCGGTTTACCTGTCCCTGATTTTCGATGAAGTAGGCGGGTTTGAGCATCTTGCCGGAGTCGTGGAAATAGGCGCCCACCCGCACGAGCAGCCCGCGGGCGCCGATCGCCTCGGCGGCGGCCTCGCCGATGCTCGCCACGTTGATCGAATGGTTGTAGGTGCCCGGAGCGCGGCGCACGAGTTCCTGCAGGAGCGGATGGGCCACGTCGCCGACCTCCAGCAGGCTCAGATCGGTGAGCACGCCGAACGAGCGTTCGATGAACGGCAGCAGTCCGGTCATCAGAAAACCGGCAAGCAGCGTCCACACGCCGGTGCGGCCGGCCTCGTAGAGCAGCTGCGCATCGAAAGGCCGCTCCTCCAGGAGATTGGCCCCGATCTGGGTGGCGAACGCGACAGCGCCGGCCCACAGCCCCACGTAGATGAGCTTGCTGCGGCTGCGGATCCGGCCCATCCAGAAGACCATCGCCGCCGCGGCCGCGGAGAGCGTCACGTGGTCGGCCAGGCCGCGGCCCAGCCCGATCACCACGACGAGCGCCACCTCGGCCGCCAGCAGCAGTGCCAGATCTTCGTCGTAGGCGATCGCCACGGTCATGGCGAAGACAAGCAGCGGCACGATCTCGGCCCGCCACGCCTCGCCCGCCGACAGGAGGCAAAGCACGACGGTCACCGCGGAAAGCCCCACCAGCGTGGCCACGTGCCCGAGATCATCGAGCACCTCACGATGGTGCAGGTGAATGTAGAACCCCGAAAGCGCAAACATCGCCGCAAACAGTCCAAACAGCGACAGGGCCCGGCCTATCCTTTGCCGAGCATCCTGCTGGCGGACGTATTCCTCGTGCTCACGCTCGAGAAGCTGCACGTCGTTGGCCTTCATCGGCACGCCTGGATCGGCCAGCAGATCGCCGGCTGCATAACGAACGAACTGCTGGGGCGTCTTTTCGACCGCCTCCTTTTTGGCCTTGGCCGTCGCGTCGCGGTCGATCTCGAGTGTTCCCGACAGTCGCGGCTCAAGCCAGGAGAATACCCGGCTGGCCAGTGGCCCCTCGCCGAGTTCCTCGTCGAGCCGTGTCCGCAGCCGAACCTTCGCCTCGCCCTGCAGCACGTCGGCGACCTGCGCCCGCGTGACCTCCGTGGTGTTGCCCAGCGGATGGACGTCGATCTCCGTCTGGCTCCCTTCGTCGATGCCATGCTGGATCTTCTCAAGCACGCCCATGCTCGCCAGGTCGGCGAAGCTGCGATCGATCGCCTTTTCGCATTCGAGGAGCCGCTCCTTCGTGTCGATGCGGGCCCGAAACCGCTGGAAGGCCTGGCTCGCCTCGAGCACACGGTTGTCAGGCGGCGCGGTAGGTTTCGAGGCCGCGTCGGCCGGCTCAGCAGCGGGCTTCTTTTCGGCATCGGCATCAGGCGTGGCCGTGGCATCAGGCGGCTCCGGCGCGAGTGGCGGCTCGCGAACGGCCGGCTTCTCCGCGACGGCCACCAAGGCATCGATCACCGGGGCGGCTTCAGGGGCGAACTCCAGCCAGGCCGCCCGCGATGACACCGTGACCGCGTCTGCCGCCGCGATCTCCGCGAGGCGGTTCTTGAGCCCGTCGCGCAGCCGCACGATCGGCGCCTTGTCCTGCGAATAGACCACCCGCACCTGCGCGGCGGCGCGCTCCTGGGCCGTGCGGGTCCGCTCCGCGTCAGGCTTTTCAAACGGCACGCGGGCCACCACGCCCCGGGGCGACACCATCCCTGCGCGAAAGGGAAACGGCTCCGACCAGCCGTGCATCAGCACGAGCAGCAGCAGGGCGGCCCCCAGGCAGATGGCAAGCCGCAGCAGCACCTCGGACCGCGACACGGTCTCGAGCAGCGTGCCCCAGAAGCCGTGTGGCACCTCGACGGAGGAGCCACGCTTGATGCGGCGACGATAGGAGGATGGGGCGATGTTCATTGAGCGTCAGTCGCCGTAGGCCTCGACGATCCGCTGGACGAGCGGATGACGGACGATGTCGATCCCGCCGAGTTGCACCCGCCCACAGCCGCGGACGCGTTCCAGCCGTTCCATCGCATCGACCAGACCGCTCCGGCGGTTGGGTGGCAGATCGATCTGGGTGGTGTCGCCGGAGATCACCATCTTGGAGCCGACGCCGAGCCGCGTGAGAAACATCTTCATCTGCGCGACGGTGGTGTTCTGCGCCTCGTCGAGGATGATGAAGGCGTTGTTGAGCGTGCGGCCCCGCATGTAGGCCAGCGGGACCATCTCGACGACGTCCTGCTCCGTGAGCCGTTTGAGCAGTTCGTAATCCATCATCTCCCGCAGCGCGTCGAGCAGCGGGCGAAGGTAGGGATTGATCTTGGCCTGCAGGTCGCCCGGCAGGTAGCCGAGGCTTTCTCCCGCCTCGACGGCCGGCCGCACGAGCACGATCTTGCGAACCTGTTCGGTGCGCAGCGCCGACACCGCCATCGCCACGGCCAGAAAGGTCTTGCCGCTGCCGGCCGGCCCGCTGCAGACCACGACATCGTGCTCGCGGATCGCCTTCACATAAGCGGCCTGTCCTGCGGACCGGGGCTGCACCTGTTTGTCCGGACGGTGCACTTCAATCGGATCGCGTGGCACCGTCTGCGCGGTGCCCATGGCTGCCGACAGCAGTTCGGTGACGTCGGCGATCTCGACGGTCCCATGCTCACGGGCGATGCGGTCGAGTTGCTCGAAGATCTCGGCGGCACGCAGAACGGCCGCCTCCTCGCCCTCGATCTGGATCGAGTCGTCGCGGGCCGACACCCCAACCCCGAGGGCTGACCGGATCCTGCGAAGGTGCTGGTCCCTCGGCCCGAAGACGGCCACAAGTCGCTTCGAATCGACAACCGCGATGGACGTGCGGGACATCGAAGCCCGTGGCGTATGACACACCAACGGTCTTTAGGGGGGAGACGGGACAATGCAAAAGAGTATACCCGCTCCGGAGCCAACAGGCCCAGAGCCTGTTTTGTGCGGCGAATCCGGCCTTCAACGGCCGCCGAGCACCCACAACAGCCAGGCCACCGGGGCGGCGAAAAGGAGGGAATCGATGAGATCGAGAAACCCGCCCAGGCCGCCCAGCGTCCTGCCGGAGTCCTTTGCCCCGCACTCCCGCTTGAGCAGCGATTCCGCCAGATCGCCCACCATCGCGGCGATTCCCACGCAGAGGCCGAAGGGGAGCCAGCCACCCCACGGCCGCGACGGTCCGCTGTTGCCGAACTGCTCGAGCACGATCCATGCGGCTGCAGACGACCCGACCAGGGCCGCGATGGCCCCCTCCCATGTCTTGCCGGGGCTGAGGCTCGGCGCCATCCGATGCCTTCCCAGCAGCGTGCCACCCAGATAGGCCGCGATGTCGCCGGCCTTTGTGACCGCGACGAGACTCACCAATGGCAGCATGCCAAGATGCCCTGGACCGGTCTGCTCCGGCCCCAGGTTCTCCCGGCACAAGAGCCGCAGGCTCACGATGCAGGCCAGCGGCAGCCCAATGAACGCTACCGTGAGGGCCCCGGCAGCCAATCGCTCGATCGTGGCTCCGTTGGGACTGTAGGTGGCGATCTCCACGATGAACAGCGCGATGATCGAGAAGATGACCGTGATCGCCGGCCAGCCCATCGCAGCCGCCGGCGACGCCGCGGACGAGGCCGCGGCAAAGGCCTCGGCGCCGGCTGCGGCAGAGAGCACCACCGCCACCACGGCCGGTCGCAGCAGCCACGCCGGCAGTCGGACCTCTCTCGCCGCGAAGAGCCGAACGATTTCGGTGACACTTCCAACCGCGAGCACAATCGCAACTGGCAGCAGCCACCAGGCGGGCAGCGCGCCGCCGAGGCCGATCGAGTCTGCCCAGGCGAGCGTCGCGAAGGCGGCTGTGATCAGGCCCGCGAAGACGGCGCGAGACCCGAAGCCGCTCACCATAGCACGCCGAGGCTTGCCGGCCTGTGGCGGAGACGTGTGCCCCGTCGATGCCTGCGCAGCGGATGGATGCCCAGACGATGCTCGTTCGGCGGTCACGGTTGACTCAGCCCTCCGAAGCGTCGTTCGCGGCTGGCGAACGACGCGATCGCGGCATCGAGCTGCGGCTCGGCGAAGTCGGGCCAGCAGACGTCTGTGACCCACAACTCGGCATAGCTGATCTGCCAGAGCAGGAAGTTGCTGACCCGCATCTCCCCCGCGGTGCGGATGAGGAGATCGGGGTCGGGCATGCCGGCGGTGTCGAGCCGCGCCGCGATGGCAGACTCGTCGATCTGGAGCGGATCGATCAGTCCGTCACGGGCCTCCTCGGCCAGCGCCCGCGCCGCGTCCACGATTTCGGCCCGCGAGCCGTAGTTGATGGCCAGGCAGAGATGGAGCCTGTCATTGCCGGCCGTGAGGGCGACGGTGCGATCCAGTTCCTCGAGCGTGGACGCGGGCAATCCCTCCCGGCGGCCGATCATCGACAGGCGAATCCGCTCGCGCATCAAGAGCGGCCGCTCCTCGATCAGGTATTGCTCCAGCAGCTCCATGAGAAGTTCGAGCTCGTGGGCCGGACGCCGCCAGTTCTCGCTGGAGAGGCAATAGAGCGTGAGCTGCTCGATGCCCAACCGGGCGGAGTGCTCGGTGATTCGCCGCACGCTCGCTACGCCACGCCGATGCCCTTCGATCCGCGGCAGCCCACGTTGCACGGCCCAGCGGCCGTTGCCATCCATGATGATGGCAACATGCCGGGGCAGACGGTCGGCCTTGGCGTCCCGGTCGGCGGCTTCGGCCGGGGGAGGAACCGGCGATTCGTCCGCAGTGCCAGCCTGGCCTGTCATCAGGCGTTCGCCGGTGTGCGTGACTGGGGGCGTGGCCATGGTTTCTGCTGCTGGTCGGTGCGGTCGCAGAAGATCGTCTGCTCGCGGTCGGGGCCGACCGACACGATCGCCACCGGCCGCCCGAGCAACTCTCCGATCCTCGCAACATACCCTTTCGCGGCTGCGGGTAGGGCATCGTAGCTGCGGTACGTCGAAAGGTCCTCACTCCAGCCGGGCAGCGTCTCATAGACAGGCTCGGCTTTTTTGAGATCGTCCACATGGCTGGGGAAGTGGCTTGTCTGCCTGCCATCCACCGTGTAGGCGGTGCAGATCTTCAGTTCGCCGAGACCGCCCGGCACGTCGAGCAGCATCACAGCCAGTTCGTCCACGCCCGATAGCCTCGCGGTGTAGCGGGCGGCGACGGCGTCGAACCAGCCGCACCGCCGCGGTCGCATCGTCACCGTGCCGTATTCACGCCCGCGTTCGCGGAGGTGTTCGCCGATGGGGTTGGTCTGTTCGGTGGGCATCGGCCCACCGCCGACCCGCGTTGAATAGGCCTTCACGACGCCGATCACCCGTTCGATCCATCGCCCGGGGATCCCGGAGCCGCTCGCCACACCGACACCGGATGAGTTGCTGCTGGTGACGAAGGGGAAGGTGCCGTGGTCGATGTCGAGCAGCGCCCCCTGCGCCCCCTCGAAGAGCATGCGGCTGCCCCCTTCGATGGCGTCGAGCAGGTAGGCCGTGGTGTCGAACACGTAGGGCCGCAGCCGTTCCGCATACTGCATGTATTGGTCGTAGATCGCAGCGGCATCGAGCAGATCCGGCTTGCCGGCCCCGCCCGCCTGCCAGCTCGCCCCGCCCGCCTGCCAACTGGAGAGCAGCTGGTTCTTGATGCCGACGATGTGTTCCAGGCGGCCGCGGAACTCATCGCGATAGAGATCGCCGAGGCGGATAGCCAGCGATCGCCCCACCTTGTCGCGATAGCAGGGGCCGATGCCGCGGCCGGTTGTGCCGATCGCCTCGCCCCCCGACAGACTGCCGTCGAGTTGCTTGTCTTCGGCCACGTGCCACGGAAACACGAGGTGGGCCCGGTCACTGATCCGCAGCTTGCCTTCGACGCGAACGCCGCGCTCCTCGAGCATGTCGATCTCCCTGATCACGCTGGCGGGATCGAGGGCCACGCCGCCGGTGATGACGCAGGTGACGTTGTCGCGGAGAATGCCGCTGGGAATGAGGGAGAGCTTCCAGGTCTGGCCGTTGGAGACGACGGTGTGGCCGGCGTTGGCGCCGCCCTGATAGCGGACGACGATCTCGTGGTCCTCGGTGAGGATGTCGACGAGCTTGCCTTTGGCTTCGTCACCCCACTGCAGACCGATAACGCATGTGCCGGGCACGGAAGGAGGTCCTCACTGGAGAAGAAGGAGAAAACGACTCGCCTGGGGAGGCATGCCGATCCGAGGCCTCCCCACAAAGTCTAAAACCGCGGAAACTGCGGTCAAGCCAGGGGTTCCACCGCCGTGCGAACCGCCGCTCCCGCCCGACGACCGCGCCGGCGACGCGTTTCCAGGCAGGCACGGGGCAGGCTCACGATCGCCGCAGGAACCCTCGTGGCGCGACGCCGATGAGGAGTTTGTCGTCGATCGCATGATCGATCGTGAAATCGGGATGGTCCTCGATAGAGGCATCCACGGCCGTCATTGGATTGCTCCCCTTGTCCCCACGGTCTGCCCACCAGACCGGCGTAATCGGTGAAGAATCGCTTGACGAACTCGCCCTTGTAGCCCAGCGCGATGGCGAAGTCGTTCACGCCGAACTGGGAATAGCGTTTGAGCATGTGCCAGAGAATCGGACGGCCTCCGATCTCGACCATCGGCTTGGGCCGCGTGTCGGTCTCCTCGGCAAGTCGTGTGCCGAGTCCGCCGGCAAGGATTGCCACCCGCATTCGCGACTCCTTCCATCGTGAAAAACCGGAAGCCGAAGGAACTGCTTGCCGCAGCCGATCGGGGACGGATCACCCCGCGTCCGGGCAGGGAAAACAGCGGCGGACGGGCGACCGGGAAACGCCACAATCGCACCGGGGCGGCGGGCCTTTCTTCCGCCCCGCGATCGGATTTCCAGAAGGCGGCCCCGCGACGCGAAAACCGCTCTGTGTGGGGGGTGTGCGGGCTGCTAGTGTCCCTGAACGTCGTCTCATGACGTTCGCCTCGCTGTTTGCCGGGGGTGGCGTCCCGCTGCGAAGAACTACGAACCGCGGAGTCCCTGCCATGAGTCGTCCTCGTTTCAGCATCGTCGTGCCGACCAGGCAACGGCCGCACACACTGCCGCACACGCTCGCCACGATCCTGAATCAGGATCATGACAGCTTCGAAGTGATCGTCGCTGACAACGCCTCCTCGCCCGAAACCCGCGCCGTCGTAGAGGCGATCGATTCGCCGAAGATCCGGTACGTGCGCAGCGACTCGCCGCTCACGATGGCTGCCAACTGGATGCGTGGTTTGGCTGCGACGCGTGGCGAATGGATCACCTACCTCGGTGATGATGACGGACTCATGCCATCGGCGCTGCATGACGTCGAAGCGATCATCACGGCTCACCCCGTCGACTCGGTGCGGCATTGCTTCGGTCAATATACATGGCCATGCGCCGATGCCACGGGCGAAGCCAACAGGCTCCAGTTACCGATCGGCGAGCGTTTCGAGATTGTGGCGTGCCGCGACGCATTGGCCACGATGATGCGTACTCCGTGGACGTGCCCGATCCCGCTGCCCTATCACGGCTGGATCAGCCGCCCCATCCTGGACCGCGCGGCGGCAGCCGGGGACATTTTCGTCGGAGAGTACCCCGACACCTTCGCGGGCATCCTGCTGGCGGCTCGCAGCGATCTTTTCGCAAGCATCAACGTTCCGCTGTCAATCATTGGTCAATCTGCGACAAGTAACACGCTGCAGTGGATGCGAAGTGGCCACGGACAGGGTGCGAAGGATGAAGAACGCGGGATGCATCCTCCGGAGTGTGTCGGCGGGCACCCCGATGTGCCCGATTCACTTTCGCTTCCGGGGATGATCCTCGACGGTCTGTTGAAGGTGCGCGATCGGCTCAGTGAGGGCGGATACGACTTCCGACCGACCCAGCTCGAGATCGCGCTGCACTGCCTGCGTGGCGTGTGGCTGCTGGATGATGTCGGGCAAGCGCGGGTTGCGCGGATCCGCGACACGCTGGAGACGGTCGAGGATCGGGAAGTTTTCAACCAGCAGGTCGACAAGCATCCTCGCCACACTTCTCCACCAACGTGGTTCATCGGCCCGCCTGGACTGTACGGCACATGGCTCGTCTGCGATGCCAAGGCCCTCGGCGTGCGAAACGTGGCTGAGGCCTGCACGGCGGCAGCGGGTGCCCGGCGTTGCGGCACGTTGATGGCAGCAGCAGCAGCGGCAGCAGCAGATGCCGCCGCTGCTGCCGCCGCTGCTGCCGCCGCGGCTGCTGCCGCCGCCGCCGCACTCGCTGCGCAATCGGTTCCGGTTCCCGTGGAACCACCCTCGCCGGTGGTTCGCTTCGCGAAAAAGTGGCGAGGAACCCTCGCCAAGCGGGCCGAGACGATCCGCTCGCTCATGGCAGGCTGAACGCGGTACACGCGTTTACGGTGTGCAGGCTGCGGGTCAGGGGGTCAAGGCCCCAGTCGAAGGCCCCAAGGCTCCAGAAACCGGCCGTTGGGCGGATCGGCGATCCTTCGAGCCCTTGCCGAGCGTGCCTGTTCGGGGAGACTACAATCATGTCCCACGGCCGGCCCCTTCGGAGGTTCGTGGCGCCCGGCCTCCACAACGTTCCATGAAACCATCCACCGGCACCGTCCACCATGTCACCGCCGCCGACCGCGGTCAGACGGTTGCGGCCTTTCTCCGCGCCAAGCTGACCGCGGGTGACCCCGGCGCGGCAAGCTGGTCGCAGGTGCAGAAGCTGGTACGGTCGCGGCGGGTGATGATCCACGGCAACATCTGCACCGACACGGCGCGGCGGCTCAAGGACGGCGAGGTGGTGAAGGTGCTCGCCGCGGCGGCGGCCGCGCCCCCGAAGGCCGACGATGTGCGGGTCGTCCATCTCGACGATCAGGTCGTGGTAGTGGACAAGCCGACCGGCATCACCACCACGCGGCACACCGAGGAACTCTCCTGGCCGACGCGGCGGCGGCAGGTGCAGCCCACGCTCGATGAACTGGTGCCCGACGCGATCTCCCGCTATCTCTTCGCCCGCCACGGGGCCCGCGGCAATAAAAAGCCCCGCCACATCCCGCCGGTGCGGGCGGTGCACCGGATCGATCGTGAGACGAGTGGGCTTGTCGTGTTTGCCCGCACGGTTCCGGCCGAGCGGATCCTCGCCGAACAGTTCCGGGCCCACACCACGCATCGGCGGTATCTCGCCATCTGCGTCGGCCGCGTCGGGGCGGGCACGATCCAGACGAACCTCATTCGCGATCGTGGCGACGGCCGCCGCGGGTCGTCTGAGACAGAGGAAGGAAAGCGGGCCGTTACCCACGTGCAGCCCGTCGAGCACTTCGGTGACGCCTTCACACTCGTCGAGTGCCGGCTCGAGACCGGCCGTACCCACCAGATCCGCATCCATCTTGCCGAGATCGGCCACCCGGTCTGCGGCGAGCGGGTCTACTCCGCCCCGCGGCACATGAAGGTGGAAGACACGTCGCAGGCCCCGCGGGTGATGCTGCACGCCGCCGAACTGGGATTCGTCCATCCTGAATCAGGGGATGACCTCCGCTTCGAAAGCCCGCTGCCCGCCGACATCAAAAGGCTGCTCGACCGGCTGCGCGGCGGACGTGACGCACCCCGGGCCGGCGGCGACCGCATCGACCAGCGGTCCTGACGGGATTCTGGACCACGCTGGCCCCGCTGGTTGGCTGTCTGGCCATCGCAGAAGTGAACCCGAACATGGCGGTCTTTCAACTCACCCCGCAGCTTCGCCACGTAGCTGCGTGAGCAGGTCCGTCGTGCCGTGGATGTCGGTCCACTGGCCGATGTATGCCCAATCGAGCCCGGTACCAGACACGGCGATCAAGTCGACGATGTCGTCGAGATCCTTCCGCCTCGCCCAGCGCAGTTTCTGGATGACGACATCCTCGGCAGTGGCCACCCATGCTTCGCGACTGCACTCCGGCACGTGCTGCCGACGCCGCCGACCAAACCGCTCGCGATGATGCGGGTCGTCACCAAGACGAAAGAGTTCGATATCGAACCCGGTGGGTGAAAAGTGCAGGACGTGCCGAACCGAACCGGTGAAGCCCTCCATCATCAGCTGCCGGTCGAGCACGAACCCGTCACCAAGCGTTTGGCAGAACCGGACGACGTCAAAGTCGTCGAACGAGACCACGACGTCAGCGTCATCCGTCGCCCGTGGCACACCGTAGAGGTTGCTCGACATCGCCCCGACGACCATGTAG
>JBBAVO010000039.1:14314-16976 GCA_040397635.1 Pirellulales bacterium | reverse complement strand
CCGTCGGCTCCGCCGCGCAAAGGCTGCCGAAGGCGACGCCACCGTGTCGGCCTGACGCCATCCGCAGGGCAGGCGGTCACATGGCAGAAAAACGCCGCGTCCTTCTCGTCGGCTGGGATGCCGCCGACTGGAAAGTGATTTCACCGCTGGTCGACTTGGGGCTCATGCCCCATGTCGGCCGGCTGGTCGAGACCGGCGTGATGGGGAATCTCGCCACGCTCCAGCCGGCCCTCTCGCCGATGCTCTGGACGAGCATCGCCACCGGCAAGCGGCCGTATAAGCACGGCATCCACGGCTTCTCCGAGCCCGATCCGCAGTCGGGCACCGTGCGGCCGATCACGAACCTCTCGCGAAAAACAAAGGCCGTCTGGAACATCCTCAACCAGACCGGCCACACCTCGCTCGTCGTCGGCTGGTGGCCAAGCTCTCCTGCCGAGCCGATCCGCGGCGCGATGGTGTCGAACCACTTTCAGCAGGCGGTCGCGCCGCTCGACGCGGCGTGGCCTTTGCGAGCGGGCACCGTCCATCCGCCGGAATTCGCCGAGGCGCTGTCGCACCAGCGTCTTCATCCGCACGAACTCGACGGCGATCTCCTGCAGATGTTTGTGCCCAGGGCCCCGGAGATCGACCAGGAAAAAGACAAGCGGCTCGGCACGCTCGCCAAGACCATCGCCGAATGCACCGGCATCCACTGGGCGGCGATGCACCTCCTCGAAAAAGTGCCCGACTGGGATTTTGCGGCTGTCTACTACGACGCCATCGACCACTTCAGCCACGCCTTCATGCAGTATCACCCGCCGCGGCTCGACTGGGTGAAGGAACACGACTTCGAACTTTACAAGGACGTGATCAAGGGGGCCTACTGCTACCACGACCTGATGCTCGGCCGGCTCCTGCAGTTGGCCGGGCCCGAGACGACCGTGCTCCTGATCAGCGACCACGGCTTCCATCCCGATCATCTGCGGCCCAAGAGCGTGCCCAACGAGCCGGCCGGCCCGGCAGCGGAGCACCGCGATTTCGGCATCTTCGTCGCCAGCGGCCCGGGGATCAAAAAAGACGATCTGGTGTTTGGTGCCTCGCTTCTCGACGTCGCCCCCACCGTGCTCTCCCTCTTCGGCCTGCCCGTGGGACGCGACATGGACGGCCGGCCCCTCCAAGCGATTTTCGAGATGCCGAAGCCGGTCGAATATGTCGACTCGTGGGATAAAGTCAGCGGCGAAGACGGCCGCCATCCCCCCGACACGCAGATCGATCCGGTCGATGCTCAGGAGGCGATCCGGCAGCTCGTTGATCTCGGCTACATCGACGAGCCGAGCCAAGACATGGCCGAGGCGGTTGCCGAGACCACCCGCGAGCTGCAATACAACCTCGCGAGATCGTGCGTTGATGCCGGCCGGCTCACGCAGGCGGCAACGATCTTCGAGGACCTCTGGGAAACGTTTCCGCAGGAGAGCCGGTTTGGCGTGCATCTCCTGCAGACGCTCATCCGCCAGGAGCTGCCGATCGAGGCCCGGGCCACGCTCACGAAGCTCCGCGAACGGAAAAACGACGCGATGCTACAGGCCGCCGAGAAGGCGAAAGCCCAGCTGGCCGAGTGGAAGGAAAAGTTTCCCGCCGATGAAAACGCTCCGGCGGACGCCGCCGGAATCGATTGGGAGAAGGTCGGCGAAAGCGACAAACGCCGCTTCGGCAAGCTCCAGCGAGCCAGCGGCTTAAACCTCCACGCGCTGGCCTACCTCGAGGGGAGCGTGCTCGCGCTCGAGGGCCGCCACGACGAGGCGCTCGAGACACTCGCGCTCGCCGAGAAGGTGCAGACCAACAACCGGCCCTCGCTCCTCCTCAAGCAGGCCGACGTATCCTTACGGAAGCGGGACTGGCCCCGGGCCGAGGGCCACTATGCAGCCGTTGTCGAACTCGACCCGATGAATGCCCAGGCCCATTTTGGATTGGCCCGCGTCGCCTTCCGTCGCCGGGAGTGGGAGCGGGTGGTGACCGAGGCGAAGACGACGATCGGCCAGTATTTTCATTTTGGCCCGGCGCATCATCTGCTGGGGCTCTCGCTCTGGAAGCTCGGGAAAATCGACGAGGCCTTCGCGGCGCTCACGAAGGCGGTGGAAGTGAACCCCATTTTCCCGCTCGGGCACCATTCGCTCTCCCGCTTTTATCGGCTCGTTCGCCGTGATGCAGACGCGAGCCGCCGGCATCGGCACTTGGCCCACGAGGCGAGGCAGCATGCGAGCCGGTTCACGGGTGCCGCAGCCGGCCCGGAGCACCCCGAGGAGATCCGGGACCTCTTCCGCGAGAGGGAAGGGGACGACACCTGGACGCCGTCGCGTCCACCGCTGCCGCTGCCGCGCAGGGCCGAAACCGTGATGGTGGTGACGGGGCTGCCGAGGTCGGGCACCTCGATGATGATGCAGATGCTCGCCGCGGGGGGCGTGCCCGTCTTTGCCGACGACCATCGCCCGGCCGACGAGAGCAACGAACGCGGCTACCTCGAACACGAGCTTGCCCGTCGGCTGGCCGTCGATGGATCGTGGGTGCCAGAGGCCCGCGGCAAAGCCGTGAAGCTGGTGGCGCAGCTCGTGCCGCACCTGCCACGGAATCAAAAATACCGAGTCGTGATGATGCACCGGCCGCTCGACGAGATCATCGCCTCGCA
>JBBAVO010000039.1:8853-14214 GCA_040397635.1 Pirellulales bacterium | reverse complement strand
AGCCGCCGCGGCCGTCGATCCGAGCCTGCGGCACGAGCGGGCGTGAGCCGGGTTCTTGTGTGGGGGCAAGATTTCATCTCCCATGTGGGGACAAGATTGCATCTTGTCCATGGCAAGTTGAAAACTTGCCACCACGGGAGAGCGTGCGGGCGACCTAGGTCGGACGCGGGCTGACCGGCCAGGGCAGCGGCTCGCTGCCGAAGATGCCGTCGTGCCGTGTCGCCGGCCGCCGCCGCACGAAGGCGTCGGTCACAACCAACAGCGCCGGCAGAAACACCAGTTCCGCGACCGTGGCCGCGGCCACCGCGGCGCAGGCGAGCATCCCGAATCCCGCCAGCGCCGGCACGGAACTCACCGTCACCGCCGCAAACCCGATCACCAACACGATCCCGCCGAGCACGACCGCATTGCCCGTCTCCGCCACGGCACGGCGAACGGCGCTGCCGATCGACAGCCCCTCACGACGCTGCCGCTGGAGCGCCGAGAGCACGTGCACCGTGTCGTCCACCGCGAGCCCGAGGCAGACGTTGAACACGATCACGGTGGCTGGATCGAGTGACTTGCCGAGCGCCACGAGCAGCGCCCCGATCACCGCGAGCGGAAAGACGTTGGGTATCAGGCTCACGATGCCCGCCAGCGGCGAGCGGAAGGCCAGCGCGAGGATGCCACCGATGACGGCCACCTCCAGCAGAAGACTGGAGCCGAGGTCGCGGACCAATTGCCGGATGTTGCGTGCCGAGACGACCGACATGCCGGCCAGTTCAAACGTCCATCCGGGTCGGTCGGCCGCAAGCGCGGCCAGCCCCTCGTCGATGCGGTCGTAGACCCCCTCGAGCGTGCGCGAGCCCAGATCGCTCACGCGGGCCCGCACGATCGCCATGCGGCCCTCCTCGTCCACCAGATCGCGAAACTCCGAGGCATCAAGCCGCTGCTTGGCCCGCTCTGGCAGCGTGCCGGCCACTGTCGCCAGCGAAATGGCCCTGGTGACACCGCCCGACTTTTCAAGCACGTCGTGCACCTTCCCGAGCGACTCGACCACCGGAGCGTCGAGCCAGCGGAATCCCTCGGGCCAACGGACCACCACATCGACCCCCATCACGCCGCCAAACTCACGGTCCACGCTGGCCAGCGTCCGCGATGCAGAAGCCCCCCGCGGCAGGCTGTCGGCCACGCGGTTGTCGGCGTCGAGCCCCGCGGCCGCGAGCCCGAGCAGGAGCGTGGCGATGCAGCCCACCGTGGCAATCGGCCACGCATGCCGCACGGAGAATGCCGTGAGGCTGCTCGCCAGACGGCCGGCATGCCGAGAGGAACGTCCCAACCGCATGCCGCTGAAGGCCGGTGAGGAGGCGAGCAGGGGGGTGAGCAGCGTGACCGCCAGAAAGCTCGCCACGGCGCCGGCGGCGGCCGCCAGGCCAAAGTTCCGCACCGCATCGATGCGTGCTGCCGCAAGCGAGGCAAAGCCGATCGCCGTTACCAGGCTCGTCAGGCCGCAGGCCACGCCTACCCGCCGGATGGCCCCGCTCGATGCCGCCGCGCCAGCCACACCCCGCCGCGCGCTCCGACGCATGTCTTCGATGAAGTGAATCGAGTCGCAGGTGCCCACCACGAGCGCCAAGGACGGCACCACGCTGGTGAGCAGGTTCACCGGCACACCGAAAAGACCGAGGATGCCCATCGCCCACACCGCACCCACGAAGGGCGGCAGGCAGGCGACGACCGTCGATCGCACACTCCGCGCCACGACCGCCGACAGCACGACGGCCAGGCCGAGTCCGAGCGAGTTGAAGAACAGCATGTCATGGCGAAGCGCCTGCGACGCCTGCTCGCGGAGGGCCGGCAGGCCGGTGAGGGCGAGTTTCAGCACGCCGTTGCCACGGTCTCCCTGCGCGTCGGCGAGAAGCTTCTCGATGCGGGCCACGACCTCGCCCTGTCGGGGCGGCTTGTCGGCGGCGGCCGACAGGCGGGCGATGAGCAGGCTGGAGGTGGCGTCGGCGGAGAGCAGGTGGCCTGCAATCAGGGGATGCCCGACGGCGCGGGCCTTGGCGGCTTTGCCTTCCTCCGGAGTGAGCTGGCCCTCGACATGCGGGATTACCGGCAGCACCGCACCGGCGGCGCCCTGCCGACGGATGTCGTACATCGACCGCACCTGCTCCACGCCGTCGATCGCAGCCAGGCTGTCGGCGAGCGAACGCAGCGCCGCGAGCGAGGGGCCGTCAAAGAGGTCGCCGGATCGGGCAGTGGCCCGGATGATGCAATCGCGGTCGGTGGCGCCGAACCGGGCAGCCACTTCATCGACCAGCCGGAAGTCGGCATCGGCGTCTCGCAGCAGCGACCGCAGGTCGTCGTCGATCTTCAGTCGCGACAGCCCGAATGCGGCCAGCAGCGTCAGGAGGCCGACGGCGACTGCGGCGAAGAATCGCCAGCGGTCTTCGGCAGGAGGTGCAGTTCCTCCGGATCGACGATCCAGCCCCGGCAGGCCGGCACCCCGCAGCGGCACGGGATCGCCGCGTCGGCCGGCCAGCAATAGTCGATCAGCAGCTCGTCGCCCGCGTTGATCGAACGAATCGTTTGCAGCCACAGCCGGTCTTCCTGAAGGCTTCCGTCCTCTTCATCAAACCAATAGAAAAGCTCGCAGTTCGGATCGCAACTGTGGTTTAGAAATCGCAGCGGAGCGGACGGTTCCAGCACCATACCACTGGGCAATTCCATGCAATAGCTCGGATCCTCAGGCTCCACCGGGAAAATCTGGCCGAGGATTTCGCCGAGCACCATGGCCGCCTTGAGCTTCCGCCGGGCGAAGACGCCCCGGCCGACGTGCGTCTCGTTGACCTCCACGAGTTGGCTGAGTTTGTCGCCCGCCGCCGCGCGGGCGGTTTTCGATCGCAGGGTCTGCGGTGCCGCAGGCGGGCCAGACAGAAGATGTGTATCCTGTTGAAGCGTCATGGCCTGGGTCGTCGGATGGGTCTCGAATGCGCACTGTCGTGAATCGCAGTCGGAAAACTCTAGCGGTGATGAACAGCGTTCGTCAACGGTCGATGCATATCGAGGCTCTGTCGTTGGGCAGGGCACGCTCAGCGTGCGCAACCGACCTGCGGCTGCTCCTGCTCCCGTTCGTGGTGTCGCTGCTGATGCCGTGGGGGATGTCGGCGCGGGCCGAGGAGCGGACGACGCGGCCGGCGTGCCTTCTGCGAGTGGCCTGTTTCAATGTCGAGAATCTCGCCGCCCCCGGTGAGCGGACGACGCTCACCCGCTTCCGGTTCGAGCCGGCCCGCCGCCGCCACCTGGAGCACGTCGCCGCCGTCATCGAAACCCTCGCGCCCGATATCGTGGTGATGCCAGAGGTGGTGTCGCGCGAGGGCGTCGATGCGGTCGTCAACCTGCTCCACGCCAAGGGGCTCAAAGACTACCGGGGCTATCACGTGGATGGACGGGACAAGTTCTCCGGATTCGACGTGGCCATCCTCTCCCGGATCGCGCCCGACGAGGTGGATGGTCGCCCGATCCACATCTTCGTGCCGTCGGGCACCAAGCGGTCGGCCAAGCGGCCCCGAGACGGCGATGCCACCGCCGAGGTGCCGACAGCCGAGGGCGGTGCCACGGCGGCCGAGGGCGGCGACGGGTGGATGCGTCGCAGCTACAGCCATGTCGATAACGCTGGCATCACTCGGAACGAACAGGCGGTGTTGCAGCGGCATGCAGCGGCCTTCTTCACGGTCTGCGGCCGGAAGATCGCGCTGCTGGGACTGCACCTCAAGAGCAATCCCTCCGATGTCGGTAGCAACGCACAGCGGATGGCCGAGACGGCGATCGCCCGTGAGGTCGTCCGCCGCGAATTCGTCGCCCGCGGCTACACGCCGATCGTGCTCGGCGACATCAACGACTACGACCCCGATGTGCCAATGGCCGACCCCAATCGCCGCACGCGGACGACTGTGCTCCACGACCTCAAGGATTACGACGAGGCCTCGGCCGGCGATGAACTGGTCAACGCGGCCCAGTTCATCCCGCGGGTAGCCGACCGCTACACCTCGCACTGGGATTTCAACGAGAACGGTGCGGCCGACGCCGACGACGTGTTTACGATGATCGACCACGTGCTCGTGCACCGCGATCTCGTGCCGGCGATCACGCGGGCCCACGTCTGCCATGCGATCGATCTCGACATCTCGGATCATTTTCCGGTCGTCGTCGATTTCGACCTCGGTAAGCTGCCGGCCGAGTGAGCCGGGCACGTTGGGCAGGCCCTTCGTGGCAGCGCGTTTTCAACGTGCTGATTCCGGGGCGAGGTATGGACAAGATGCAATCTCGTCCCCACGGGAGCAGCGAGGCATGGACAAGATGCAATCTTGTCCCCACGGGATGAGCCCCGCCCCACGGCTACACCTGCAACTCTGACCGTACCTTCTCGAGCAGCTTCTTCGTGGCCAGGATTCCTTCCGGCTCCGACAGCCCGTTCCCCTCGTACTCGACGCCCACCCAGCCGCGGTAGCCGGCGGCGACAACCATGCGCAGCATCCGGCGGTAATCGGTCCGCACCTCGTTGCCGTCGGCGTCGAACTCGTGGCTCTTGGCGCTGACGCCCTTCGCGAACGGAAGCAGCTCCTCAACGCCCCGGTAGCGGTCGTAATCGTGGAAGTTGCCGAAGTCGGGCAGTGTGCCGCAGTTCGGCTTGTTGACGAGCTTCATCACGCCCGCCAGCCACTCGCCGTTGCTGGAGAGCCCGCCGTGGTTCTCCACGAGGACAGCCATATCCATCTGGGCGGCATAATCGGACAGCCGCGAGAGCCCATCGGCCGCAAGCTTCTGCTGTTCCTCCGGCGAGCCCTTGCTCGCCGCGTTCACCCGGATCGAATGGCAGCCGAGCCGCTTGGCCGCCTCGACCCATGGGAAATGGTTCTCGATCGCCTTGGTGCGGGCGGCGGCCTCGGGATCACCGAGGTTGCCGAGCCCATCGCACATGACCAGGACGTTCGTCACGCCCTCGTCCTTCGCCCGCTTGGCGAGGTCTGCCAGGTAGGCCGCATCCTTCGCCTTGTCCTTAAAGAACTGGTTGACATACTCGACCGCGTCGATGCCAAACTGCTGCTTGGCGGCGCGGGGGAAATCGAGATTGTCGAGCTTGCCGGCGAAGAGGGTGCGGTGCAGCGACCATTCCGCCAGCGAGATACGGAAGAGGGGCATCGCGGCGGGGGCGTCCGCGGCCGGACCCTTTGCCCAAGCCTGTGACGCCGCGATTGCCGCTGCCGCAGCAGCGAGGAAACCCCGGCGGTCAATCGATGTGGATGTCACCATAGCAGCCCCTTTTTCTGGAAGGTTATCAGACGCCGCCACCCTCGCACCATGCCGTGGGGCGATCCCTGT
>JBBAVO010000039.1:6127-8753 GCA_040397635.1 Pirellulales bacterium | reverse complement strand
CGGGGGCGGTAGGTCCACAAGAGCGGCAGGAAGAGCACTGTGGCCACGGCCATGCAGCCGCAGAAAAACCAGTAATAGGCCGCCCCGGCCAGCAGGGAATTGCCGGCCGCATCCTGGGAGAACGTATTGACCAGCGCCGTGAACAGGTTGCCTAGCGACACGCTCAGCAGATAGAGGCTCATGACCAGCGACTTCATCTGCGGCGGGGCCTGCGTGTAGCTGAATTCGAGGCAGGTGATCGACACCAGGATTTCCGCGGCCGTGATCACCACGTAGGCCAGCAGCTGCCAGCCGACGGAGGGCCAGCGGGCGGTGAGTTGCGTGCCATCCTTTTGCACCGCCATGCCGGCGTTGACCATCGCCTCGACGCGGGCATCCCTCCCCTGTGGCCCGGCTGAAGTGTCGCCGTCGCGACCGTTTCCGGTCTTCAACGTGTCAGCCAGTGCGTTGAGACCGGCTTTTCGCATGGCGGCCTCAGTCGCCTCTTGATCCACGCCGGCGGCGGCTGCGACCGGTGCGACGACGCCCCGAAATCGTTCTGTCTCCGTGTCGATCAGCCGCTGCGCATGTGCCGTGATGGCAAACGCGAGGATCGTCAGCAGGAAGCCGGCGAGGATCTTGCGAAGCGGTGTCAGAGGCAAGAGCCTTTCGATGGCGGGATAGACCACGAGGCTGAAGAGCGGGATGAACAGCAGCACGAGCAGCGGATTGATCGCCTGAACCTGGCTCTCCAGCCATTCGACGCCGAGGAACCGCCGGTCCATCTGCTGCGCCTGCTGCACCCACGCCCCGCCCGACTGATCGTAAAGCGACCAGAACACGGCCACGAGCAGGTAGAGCGGCACGAGCTTGAAGATGGCGGCCAGGCCCTCCGGGCCGAACGTCTCGGTAAAGTACCGCGGGCCCCTTGGCGGCACGTGGATGAAGCTGTGCCGTCCCAGCCAGAACACGAACGTGGCCAACGCCATGAGGATGCCCGGCACGCCGAAGGCCCAGCCGGCGCCATAGGTGCGCAGCAGCCAGGGCGTGAGCAGCGTCGAGAAGAACGAGCCGAAGTTGATCGCGAAGTAGAACCAGCCGAACACCCGCTCGAGCAGGTGACGGTTTGAGTGGCCGAACTGGTCGCCCACGTGGGCCGACACGCAGGGCTTGATGCCGCCGGAGCCGATGGCGACGAGGGCCAGGCCGGCCAGCAGCCAGCCTCGCGGCGCGAGCGTGGCCGCCAGCAGCGGCTGTGGCAGGTCCATCAGCGCCAGGCAGAGATGGCCGAGGCAATAGACGATCGAGAGGAGCAGGATCGTCAGATACTTGCCGAGGAAGGCGTCAGCCAGGATGCCGCCGATGATCGGAAAGAAGTAGGCGCTGGCCACGAAGAGGTGCATCCACTCCCGCGACTCGGGTTCCGTCATGAAGTCGGGGCCGCCCGCAGTGGAGTGGAGGAACTGCGTCATGAACACGACGAGGATCGTCTTCATGCCGTAGAAGGAAAACCGTTCCGCGGCCTCGTTGCCGACGATGTAGGGAATCCCCGGCGGCATGCCGGTGGTGGCCGACGGGTGGGTGGCGAAGCCGTGCCGGTTGGTGGTCGTGGATGGTGCGGCTGGCGCGGAAGGCGTGGATGACGCGGATGGCATGGCGGTCTCGCGGGGAGGGAAAGGCTTCCGAGAATGTGGCACAGATGACACGTATGGTGCAAACCACATCGGCAGCGGACAATGCGAGGGTATGGATCCGAATCCGCACCCCAACGACGTCCCCGCATCGGCTCAACTGCCGAGGCTGCTCGTCGTCACCGTCGATCGGCTGCCTGCCTGGATGCTGGCTGCGTATGGCGCCACCTGGGTAGCGACTCCGGCGCTCGACAGCCTTGCGGCGCGAGGCGTCGTGTTTGACCGCGTGATCACGCCGTCGACCGCGGCCCGCGATACGCTCCGCGATCTGCTTGCGGCTGGATCGGCCGCAGGCCAGACGCTCCTGGCCGCGGCGGTGGCCGGTGGCTGGCAGCCGGTGGTCGTCAGCGACGATGCCGCCGTGGCGGCGGGCATAACTGCCGATGCCGTGGGGCCTGCGGCCGGCGTGCGGCTGGTCGAGGCGGTGGCGAAGCAGACGGTCGAGAACGATGACACGCAGACCAGCATCGCCAGGCTCGTCGACGCCGCCCTCGAGGTCATCGCATCGGGCGAGCACCGGCTGGTGTGGTGCCATGTCGGCAGCCTCGGCGTGGCGTGGGATGCGCCGGAGCGGTATCGCGACCGCTACATCGATCCGGAGGATCCGCCGCCGCCGAGCGGAGCATGCGTGCCGGGGTTTGCGGTGGATGCCGACACCGACCCCGATCTGGTCGTGGGCATCCGTCAGGTGTTCGCCGGACAGGTCACGCTCCTCGACAGCCAACTCGGCAGACTCTTTGCTGCGGTGCGGAAGGACAAGGCCACGGCGGCTGGCGACTGGTCGGTGCTCGTCGTCGGGTTGCGTGGTCTGCCGCTGGGGCTGCATGGCTGGGTCGGCGTCGGTGGACGGGAGCTTCCATATGGAGAACTCGTTCACGTGCCGGCGATCTTTGCCGATGCGACAGGGCGGATGGCGGCCCAGCGGTATGGCGGGCTGGTCGTGCCGGCCGACCTGG
>JBBAVO010000039.1:0-6027 GCA_040397635.1 Pirellulales bacterium | reverse complement strand
ATCCCGCTCTCGACGCTGTGGCCCCCTGGCGGGGAGTGAGTCTGGCCTCGCTGTTCGAGCACTGGTCGGCGGCGTTCCGGGACCGGGTGATCGTGACGGGGCCGGATGCCGCCGCCATCGTCACGCCCGATTGGCATGGACTGCTGAGCGTCGGGCCCGCACCTGCGGAGGCGAAGCCCGCTCGCGACCAACGCATCCGCCTCTTTGCCAAGCCGGATGACTTCTTCGAGTTGGCCGATGTCGCCAACCGCTGCGGCGATGTTGCCGGGACCCTGGAAGCCCTTCTGGAACAGGCCGGCGCGGGCGACGGTCGGGCTGCCTGGCAGACGCCGTTGCCGGAGGCAACGAGCGGATAAGGGGCTGAAAACAATCGTTTTTCGGCTGCAAAACACGCTTGGTGGCACGGGTTGGCCCCCGCTACCATCCCCGGATGGTGCGCCTGCTGCCACAATCGCTTCGGTTCTCCGCCTCCTGCCATCAGGTAGGCTGCTTGCTGCTCGCTGTGGTCGCGCTGGTGGCCGGCGGGGTGCCGCGGTCGGATGCGCAGGAAGCCGCGTCGCCCGAGCGGCCCGTCACCATTCGCGTGACCTGGGGCGGCGGGAAGGCCCGTGCCTGGTCGGGGTTGATCCGACTGGTGCCCGCCGAGGGTGAGGTGGGCCCTCCCGAAGACCTCCAGTGGCAGACGCTCTGCAACGATGCCGACGCGGCCGCCACCGCCCACGCGGCCGGCAGCACGATCATCGTCCATGAGCCAAGCCGACGGGGCGGTGATGGCGTCGAACTTGTGATTCCGCGGTGGCGCGGTGCGCGGATCGCCGTGCAGCTCCATGCCGACGGTGATGAACGAACCGGCTCGACCTTCGAGGCCGCCGTCGCCGATCTCGTGCTGGATGCCAAACAACAGGTGCTCGATCGGGATGGCAACCGGCTGACGTTGAAGGCCGCTCCCGGTGATGGACTGCGTGTGGAATTCGGCGGCTCGTCGTCGGTCTATCGTCCGGGAGAGGTCGTTCGCATGGCGGTCGATCCGCTTCTGCCCAGGCGGTCGCCAGGGGCGGGCGCGGTCGAACTGAGAATGCGGCTGAAGGCGACGGCCGAAGCCGAGCCGCTGGTCGTCCAGTCGCTGCTCCTTGCGGAAACCGCTGCCAGGACGGCCGAACCGCGGCTTCAGGAGTATCAGCGGGTGCAGTTCGACGTGCCACTGCCGCCCCGCGAAGGGGCTTACGACATCGAACTGGAGGCGGTCGAGCGTGGTGGCCTGCGGTGGTCGCGGCCCCTGGCGTCGCGAACGGTGCAGGTGGTGGCGATCGCCGACGTCGCTGCCGCTCCGGCCGCGGAGAACGGAGATGCGTGGAAGGTGATCCACGAACTCGATCCTGGCAGCCCGCGGCTGCACGAGCGGCTCCGGCGTCTGCCCAGTGTCGGCATGTCGTATGTCCCGATGCCGGCCATGCCGATGCCATCGATGTCGTTGCCAAGCATGAGCATGCCCAACGTGCCCATTCCCAATGTGCCGATGCCCAACGTGTCGCTGCCGAACATGCCGATGCCCAAGCTGCCGTCAGTGTCGCTGCCGAGCGTCTCGTCGATGGTGCCCAAGCTGAGTGGCCTGCTGGCGGCGGGCCACTCCACCGTCGAGGTGCATGCACTCGGACCGATGCTGCGGCTGCCGCCGGCGCGATCGGCCAACGAGCCTGCCTGGGAGGGGATCGCGATCGTCGGAGCGCAGCCGGGGCTGCCACACCTGGTGGAGGTGGAGTTTCCACTCGACCAGCAGGCGGTCGTCGGCGTGAGCGTGCTGGAGACCGATGCGGCGGGAACAACAGTCGAGGTTCGGTCGAGTGGTGGCTTCGAGGTGACTCCGCCAGCGGCCGCGGACGAGGCCTCCGGTTCCGTGGGCAGGGAGGCAGGGCTCGGCCGTCATGCCTTTGTCTTCTGGCCCACCACCCGCCATCCTCTGGTTCTGATTGCCAATCCGTCGCCCCGGGCCGCGGCGATCTTTGGACGGGTGCGTGTCTCGGCAGGGCCGCTGCGGCCGCCGGCCAAGGCGACCGGTGCCGCGGGCCGCAGCCTCGCGGCGTCCACCGGGCCCGGCCGTCGCGTGCATGCCTATGTGCCGGCCCCCGACTATTCGCAGTTTGGCGCGGCGGAGCGGCCGGCCAGTGGCTCAGGCCGACCGTTTGCCGACTGGAGGACGTTTCTCTCTGGAGCGTCGCACGCCGCCGAATGGTTTTCGGCGCAGGGGGCTGCCGGGGCGATGGTCGTCGTCTACCGCGATGGTGCCGCGATCTGGCCGTCGCGGCTGACGCGGGGCGCACCACGGTGGGACAGCGGGGCCACGTCGGATGCGGGCCTCGATCCGGTTCGCAAAGACCTGCTTGGCATGCTCTGCCGCATCCATGCCCGCGAGGGCCTGCGGCTCGTGCCGGCGGTCTCGTTCGATGCGCCGCTGCCGGCAGTCGAGATGCTGCTCGCCAACGCTCCGGCCGAAGCGGTGGGCATTGCCTGCGTGGGCCGTGATGGCAAGCCGAAGCAGATCGATGGTGGCCGCGGCTGCCACTACAACATTCTCGATCCACGAGTCCAGCAGGCTGTCGAGGACGTCGTGCGGGAACTGGCTGATCGGCTTCGTGGCGCCGCGGCCGTCGATGGCATGGCGCTGCTGCTGCCTCACGACGGCTGGATGCATCTGCCTGGCACGGCCTGGGGGCTCGATGACGTCACCTTCGCGCGGTTTCTCGCGGACGTCGGCGGTCAGGAGCCTGCGACGGCGGGGGAACGGTTTGCCCACCGGGCGATGCTCGTGGAGGGGCCGCTGCGGGAGCAGTGGCTGGAGTGGCGGGCTGCGGCGATGGCCCGCTTCCATTCGCGACTGGCCGACGTGCTGGCGGAACAGGGCCGCGGCTTGAGCCTGCACGTGGTGCCGACATCGCTCTTCGCCACGGGCGAACTCGCGACCCGCTTTCGTCCAGCGCTCGCGGCACAGCCCGCCGACACCGACGTGCTTCGGGAGATCGGCCTCGATCCGGCTCGGATCACCGCCGATCCGCGGGTCGTGTTTGTTGCGCCGCATGTGCATGCCACAGCCGACTCGCTGCTCGACCGCTGCATCGTGGACAATGCCAACCGCTCGCTCGGGGTGGCCCGTGGCGTGGCGGGTGCGGCCCGGCGGGGCGTGATCGCGATCGAGCAGCCGCGGTCGATGCCCATTGGCAACATCGTGCCGCATGCGCCGTTCGGCAACGCGGCGGCGGCGACCGAGTTCGTGCCGATTCACGCGGTGGCCGAGGGGCCGGCACGCGGCAGGCTGCTCGCGGAGTCGCTCGTGGCGTCGGATGTCGAGGTGGTGTTTGACATGGGGCTCCTGTTCAGCCGCGTCGAACCGGCGTATGAGCGATGCCTGCAGGCGTTCGCAGCGCTGCCTGGCGGCGGACTCGAGTTGGCCGATCCGCTGGCGGCGCCGCTGGTGGTCCGCAGCCGACGAGACAGGGGGCTGACGGTGGTGAGCATTGCCAATGCCGGGCCGGCGCCATGTCGCGCCGGTCTCGCGCTGGCGGGCTCACCGTCGGCCGTGATCGATGCCGTCGATGGCACGCGGCTGCCCCTGGAGCCGGCCGGCGGCGCGGCCGTGCCGCTCGGGCCGTGGGAGGTTCGCACACTCATGCTCGACGGCGGCGTGGCCGTGCAAGGGGCCCGGGTCGCCTACGCCGACGAGGTGCGGGGAGCGATCGCCTCGCGGTTGGCAGATCTCACCCGGCGCCGTGCCGTGCTCGAGACACCGCGGCCGCTGGACGTGCTCGACAATCCGGGATTCGAACTGGCCGGTGCCGGCGACGCCGACGTGGCTGGTCGCGCGGAGGGAGGCGGTGTGGGTGGCTGGGAACTGGTGGAGGCCAGTCGTGGCGCGGTCGCATTCGTGCCGGGCGTCAATGCCACGGCGGGCCGTGGCATCGGCTTCTCGTCGGTCAATGGGCTCTCCACGGTGCGGAGCAATCCGTTTCCGCCGCCCGCGACCGGACGGGTGAGCGTGGCCGTGTGGCTACGGATTCCAGACGGAGATCCGCAGCCGCCGCTGCGACTGGCGGTCGAGGGGATGCAGGACGGCCGCGAGTATTACCGCTTTGCGCCGGTGGGTGGGTTGGCCGGCGGCAAGCCTCTGACGGGCAACTGGTCGCAGTTCGTACTCCAGGTTGACGATCTGCCGGCCCACGGGCTCGAGTCGTTGCGGGTGCGGTTCGACCTGCTGGGGCCCGGCAGCATCGAGATCGATGGCGTGCGGGTGTTCGACCTGGCGTTCGACGAATCACAGCGGGTTCAGTTGTCGCGCCAGCTGTCGGTGATGGAGCAGCGGTTGGCGGCAGACGACCTGGGCTCATGCCTGGTTGAGCTCGACACCTATTGGCCGCGTTTCCTCGGTACGTTCATCTCCGACGATGCCGTGGCGGCCGTACGCGAAGACACCCTCAGAGCCACGGGCGGCCCGACCCAGTCGCCCGCCCCGTCGGCCGAGCGGTCGGGCAGCATGTTCGATCGAGTCCGCCGCTGGTGGCAGTAGGGGAGAAGCGTTGCCTCTGCTCAGCCCGGCGGCCAGTTCAGGGGGCGACCGCCGAGCAGATGGATGTGCAGGTGGTGCACGGTCTGTCCGCCGTCGCGGCCGCTGTTGATGACGAGCCGATAGCCGTCGTCGAGTCCCAGTTTGTGGGCCAGCGATGATGCCACTGCCACGAGGTGCCCCAGCAGTGGCGTGTCAGCCGCGGTAGCTTCGCCCAACGAAGGGATCACGCGCTTGGGGATCACGAGCAGGTGCACAGGCGCCTGCGGTGCCACATCGTGAAAGGCGAGGCATAGGTCGTCTTCATGCTCGATCCGTGCCGGGATCTCTCGGCGGATGATCCGGGAAAAAATGGTCTCAGCCGGCGTTGTCATCGGATGATTCCAGTTGCGTATCCGGATAGTCCTCCTGTTGTGTCGTGGCGATGCCAGCCTCTGCCTGACGGGCGGCCGCTGTCTTGCGGATCCGTTTCCGCGGGGCCTTGGGCACGGCCCATTCCTTGGTGAGGTGTTCGAAGACCTCGGGCGATTCGTAGCGGACGACGTTGCGGCCTTCGGGCATCGGGCCGACGAGTGAGCGGAAGATCGGGGCCCCGCGGAGGGCGAGGTCGGTGCTGCAGTCGTCCGTGCCAACCTGGAGGTGTGTCTTGAGAATCTGCTCGGGCGAGTCGAAGTCGCGGATGATGAGTTCGCCGTCAGCGCTACGGGTGACGATCCGCCATGTGTCTTTTGCCATTGTCGATGCGCTCCTGAGGGGGCGAACGGCCGGCCAAGGCGTTCGGCAGCCCATGTGTCATGAGAGAGAATCGGCAGTCGGTGGCCGCGGCTCAAGGAGGGGCGGGGGGAGGTGGTCGTGGCCGTCACGGAGGTGCCTTGTCGGCATGCCGTGCCTTTCCGGCAGAAGCGTTGCAGGCGGCCTGGGGATCGAGACCTGGCAGTCGCCCGGCGCGGCTGGCGGCCGCACAAATCGGCTCCGAACTTGAGCGCCGCCGGACTGCGGCCTACATTACAGATGCAATTCGGAGGGTAAGCGAATTGGCCAGCGGTCTGACTCGAAATCAGATGCCCAGCAATGGGTTGTGGGTTCGAATCCCATGCCCTCCGCTCGTGTGTGTCACTTGTTGCCGATTTGCCGACGGTAGCTGGCCGGCGTGAAGCCGGTCAGATCGCTGAACACCCGCGTGAAGTGACTCTGGGATGAAAAGCCCAGATCGAGGGCGATCTGGGACAACGGTGTCGCACCGGCCTCCAACATTGCCATCGCTGCCCGCAGACGCCTCCGGTTGACGAACCGTTGAAGGCTTAAGCCTGCCGAGTGGCGGAACTTCTTCGCAAAGTGGCTGGAAGACGTTTTGCAGAGCAGGGCGAGGTCTTCGAGGGGTATGTAGTGGTGCAAATGGGCATCGATGAAGTCGGTAATCTGGCCCATGGTCCGGCTGTCGAAAACGCCGGAGTCGGCATGCCATTCGGGAGTTC
>JBBAVO010000038.1:0-17085 GCA_040397635.1 Pirellulales bacterium | reverse complement strand
CTCGACCACGAGCGCTGCAACGAGCGGCCGAGCCGCCAGGCTCCGGTTCCGTGGATGAATCGACCTCCTCGCGAGCCATCCCGGTCTTTCTGTTCAGCGATTTCCGCCACGGGCGACGGCCTGCCTTGAAACAGGGTCGGATTGAGGGAAGTGACTTTCCAAAACCTATGTTTTTCTCAGGCGAGACTGCGATTCAACAATCCCTGCCGGGGATCGGTACCCGAGTGAGCGGTGCGGACGGACGGTGCAACAAGCTTTCCGCCGCCGCTCGATCAGCAGTTCACGCAAGGGAAGACCGTGCCCGAGGTAGTGCGGAAGCTTGGTGTGACCGAGCAGACCTATTACCGCTGGAAGCGTGTGTACAGTTGGCTTCGGACGGATCAGGCGATGCATCTGAAGCATCTTGAGAAGGAGAACGCCCGGCGGATGCGGCTCCTTGCAGACGCCGAGTTGGACAAGGCGATCCTTTGGGCGGCTACCTCGGGACGCGCTTGGACGGCGCAGCTCAACTTCTGAGCCCGGCGAAGGCCCGCCAGGCGGTTGAGCATGGTGATGTTGACGCTGCCGCCAACGGCGGCGAACTCTCGGGCATCGCCGGCCGTCTCCGACGGCGTCTGCGTCTGTGCCCGTTGGGGCACGCCGGTCTATGCCGGGGCAAAGGCGAACCGGCTATGGGGAAGGCCCTCCGAGGCCCGTTTCCACGAAGTCGACCGCAGGAAACGCTGGGGTTTCCCTGGGCTGCCGCACTCGTAGCCCGCACGATCAGAACGCGAATCGCCGGACCGCTCTCGTCGTAGATCAGGTGCGACCGGTACTGTGGAGCCGATTCCAGCGGCAGCCGGAGGGCTGGATACGGGTAAGGCGAGGAGCGCTGAATGTCCCTGATCATTTCCTACGTCGAGCGGCTCGAGGATGTTGTGCAGCCGGCGGTCGAGTTCCTCAGCCGCGAGCGAGATCTCTTCGCGAAGCCGCGGATCGTGGTGCCCACGGCCGGAGCGAAGGCATGGCTGTGGAGCGAGCTGGCCCGGGAACTCGGGGGAGCCACCGGCCAGGATGGAAAGAACCTCGGCGACGGGATCGTTGCGAACGTCGAGATTTCATACCCCGGAACGATCGTGTCGCTCCTGCAACCAAAATGGAAACCCGGCGACAGCGATCCATGGTCGTTTGACGCGCTCACATTCGCGGTGCTCGACGTCATCACGGGCCCGAAGGCCGCTCAGCTCGAGATTCCATTCGACGTCACCGGCGAGCCCCTGCTCAGGGCCCGGCGGATCGCCGGGCTGTTCGACGAGTATCACGTGCGACGGCCCGCGATGATCGCGAGGTGGCAGACAGGCCAGGAAGTGCTCAGTCCGATCGCCACGCCACGTAGTTCCGTGGACGACGATTGGGCCGCGGAGACGCTGGCTACGACCGACGGCTGGCAGTTCCGCACGTGGTGGGCGGTCCTCGAGCGCAACGGCTCCGCCGGCCCGCTCGACCGCCTCTGCGTTGACAACCTGCGAAGCCGTGAGCCACTGCTCATCGCCGGCCTTCAATCGCTCTCGCTGCAGCAGCTCCAGAGCCTGAAGATGATCGCCACGGTTTGCGAGGTGGAAGCCCTGCTGGTCCATCCATCGCCGCCACTGGCCGCGCGGTGGAGGAAGACGCTTCCGCCGATCTCCGAGGCCGTGCCGCCGCCGCGGGAGCCCGCGGAGCTGCCCGCAGATCTCGATCCCCTGGTGGCGACCTGGCTTCACGGTGCCCGCGAGACACAGATGCTGCTCGCTTCGCAAAGCTATCGGCCCGAGCATCGGCCGATGAGTCGAGCCGCCCGCTCTGCGGATGGAAGCGATCGGCCCCCGCTCCTCGCCCGCATGCAGCGGTCGGTCATAACTGCCGAGAAGCCCGCCGCGGAGCCGCACGACCCGGCCGCAGATGCGTCGTTCACGGTCCACCGCTGCCATAGCCTCGCGCGGCAGGCGGAGGTGCTGTACGATGCCCTGCTTCACGCATTCTTCGATCTCGAAGGCCTCCAGCCTCACGACGTCGTCATCGTAAGCCCCTGCCTCGCGAAACTTGCGCCACACCTCGAGGCGGTCTTCGCCCGCGCAATCACCGATGACGCTAACCCGCTGGTCAAGCTGCCCATGGTCATCGCCGACCGCGGGCTCAGCGAGGTGAGCGAAGCAGCGCAGCTGCTCGTCGACCTGCTCGGCCTCGTCGGGTCGCGGTGCTCCGTCGAGCAGTTTCGCAAGGTCGCCACCCATCCGCTCGTGCAGCAGCACTTCCGCATGAACGACGACACGGTCGACACGTGGGATCGGCTCATCGAACGGACTGCGATCCGCTGGGGACTCGATGCTCGGCAGCGTCGCCGCGAGCATTTCCCGGAGGCGGCGGCCGAGGCCCACACCTGGCGGTCGGGAATCGAGCGGATGCTCCTGGGGGCCACGCTTCACGATGGCGACGCGAAGCCGGAGCTCGGTGGCGTGGTGCCGCTGCGCGACGTGCCGCTCGAGTCGCTCCATGCGATCGGGGCGCTCACGCGAATTTACGAGGTCGTGGCGGCGCTCGACGATGCCCGGGCCACGCCGCGATCGGCGGCCGAGTGGTGCGCCGAGATCGAAGAGGCGATCTTCGGCCTTTGCGGCACGGAGCCTCGCGCGCTCGCCGAGCCGCTGCGGGCGGCCCGCTCGCTCGCCGCCGCTTCGTCGGGCACGCCGGTACCCTTTGCCGACGTCAGCGCGATCCTCATCGAGGAACTCAAATCGGTCGTCGGCCGGCAGCCGCTGCGAACCGGGGCGATCACGGCCACGTCGATGGTGCCGCTGCGGGACGTGCCCTTCAGGGTCATCTGCGTCGCGGGCTACGACGAGGGCGCGGTGGGGGCAGGGGAACCGAAGGGCGACGACCTCGTGTCACGGCAGTCGCTCGCCGGCGACGGCGACCCGCGGATCGATACCCGTCGGGCGCTTCTTGACTGCATGCTCGCCGCCCGTGATCGACTCGTCGTCACCTGCAACGGCATGAACATCAAAAACAACCATTTCTTGCCACTGGTGACGCCCCTGGCCGAACTCGTCGACTTCGCGGTGCGTCACGGCGTCGCCTGCCCCGATCCCGCGAAGCCATCCGCCATCGAGGTCACACACCCCCGCCATGCCTTGGGCCGTCGCAACTTCGAGGCGGGCTCCGTGCAGCAGGGCATCACCTGGAGCCACGACAAGGCGGCGCTCGCCGTGGCGCAGACCGTGGAGGCCGACGAGCCTCGCCAGGTCACCCGGCCGGGGCAGCCCAGACAGGAGCCGGTCGTCGAACTGTCGATGCTCGAAGACATGATCCGCGATCCGCTCAAGCTCTATCTGAGGAAAACACTCGACATCTCCACGTGGCGAGACGATGAGGATTTTCCTCCAGCGACGATCCCGCTGTCGCTCGAAGACTGGGAACAGAAATCCCTGGTCGAGGACCTGCTCGATCTGCTCCTCACGGACGATGGCGACGAACAGGCTCGCATGCAGGGATGGCTGGCGGCCGTCCAAGCGACCGATCGCGTGCCGTTCGGCCCGTTCGGCCAGCGCGTCCTCCAGGAGGTGCGGCACCTCGCCAGCGGCATCAAGAACGAAGCTGCTGCGAAGGAGCCGCCGATTCCACTGACCGGCTTCGAGTCGGTGCCCGTTCGGATCCAACTGCCCAAGCTCCTGCTCACCGGCAGCCTCACCCACGTCCATCCCGGGACGAACCAGCTCGTGGATGTGCTGGTCGATGATGGCGACAAGACGGCCTCCGGCATGCCGATCCACGTCGCCGCCCTGCGGCTGCTCGTCGCACAGGCGGCCGAGATCGAACCGATGCCACAGCAGGCCGTCGTCGTTGCCCGCCACCAGGATTGGAAACTCGGTATCGAGCATGAGGTGATGATCGCCCGGAAGGTGACGCTTGCCGAGCCGCTCCGGAACCGGGAAGCCGCCCGCGAGCGACTGTCCGAAATCTGCGATCTTCTTCCGCAGGCGCTCGCCCATCCCTGCGGTCGATTCGGCAAGGCGGCAGCCGCCACGGTGAAGAAGCGAGAGTCCGGAATGAGCGCGTTCAACCAAAAGGTCGGTGGCCCACGATTCAGCCGGACCCGTGAAGCGATGGTGTACGGGCTTTCTCCAAAGTTCGACGATGTCTTCGCCCCTGATTCGCCCGAGCTAGCCTTCCACGCCGCTTTCGAGCGGCTGTTTGCGTTTCCATCTCGGCGCTACGAGCTCCCATGAACTTCAACTACACCGAGTATCCGTTGCCCGAGGGCACGGTCGTCGACGCGAGCGCCGGCACCGGCAAAACCTACGCCGTCGCCGCGCACGTGACGCTCGCCCTCGCGGCCAACCCGAAGCTGTCAATCAGCCAGATCCTCGTGACGACGTTCACCCGCAACGCGGCGGCCGAGCTGCGCGACCGGGTGCGGCGGCGGATCATCGCGACGGCGGCCCTGCTGCGGGGCGAGCAGCGGGAACGGCTCGACCAACTCGACGAGCACCTGCGTGACGGCAAGGTCGCGCCGGCGGCGGAGATCGCCGCCCGGCTCGAACGGGCCGCCGCCGAGTTCGACACCGCCACCATCGCCACGATCCATTCGGTCTGCATGCGGGTGCTCGCCTGTGCCGGGATCCCATCGGAGGCCGACGGCAACGAGAATGCCCTTTCGCGCATCATCGACGAGGTCGTCAACGACGAGGTCGTGAAGGAGGCCATCGCGGGACGGCCATGGGAAGAGGACCGGATCCGCTCGCTCGTCACCACCGCAGCGAGCGATCCCTTCATGAAGCCGTGGATTGATCAGGAACTCAAGCACGATGCCGAGAAACTGCTGCCGCTTGCCGCTGATCTCGTCAGCCGATGCGTCGAGCGGGTGCATGCCGCGATGCAGTCGCACCCGAGCTTCGACGGTCTCCTGCGACGGGCCTGGGAGGTGGTCGCCGGGGCACACGGAGACGCGGTCGTCACGCAGCTGCGGGAGCGGTTCAAACTCGCGATCGTGGACGAGGCGCAGGACACCGATCCATTGCAGTGGAAGCTGTTTCGCCGGCTCTTCCCGGGGGGCGATGGCAGGCGGCTCATCACCGTGGGTGATCCCAAGCAGGCAATCTACGGGTTTCGTGGGGCCGACGTGGATGCCTACGTCGATTTTACCCGCGACGCAGACCGCCGCACGTTGCCGACCAACCGCCGATCCGACCAGCCGCTCGTCGACCGGCTCAACCAGATCATGAAGGACGCGGTGTTCCTCGACCGCGGCGAGGCCTCGGGCCGCCGCATCACGTACGAGCAGGTCGGTGCGGACGAACGCAACGCCCAGTCGCGGATCGTCGGCCTGGAGCCAGTCGAGTTTCTCCATCTCGGCGAGGTCAACGGCCAAGACAAGCTGGCCGAGCCCGCCGTCCGCAAAGTCCTCGAGCTTCTCGATCCGGACAGGGTCACAATCAAGGACGGTGAGGCGAACCGTCCGGTGAGGCCCGGCGATATCTGTGTGATCGTCCGCACGAATTGGCTCGGCACCCAGATCGCTGCTCGCCTGGCCCGGATTCACCTCAGGGCCGTCACCGGCGGAACGGCGAGCGTGATGAAGGGGGCGATGGCAGTCGATATCCGAGCCCTGCTCGAGGCCATGGAGAAGCCGAGCAGCCTTGGACGGATCCGGCGGGTCGCCGCCACGAGGTTGTTCGGCAGCCATTCGCTCCGTGACGCCGGCACACTCTCCGAATCCGCGATCCGTCCGGTCCAAGACACGGTCGCCCGGCTGGCGACGACCGTGCGACGGCGGGGCATCGCCGCCTGCGGCGCGGAGATCACCGTCGACAGCACGATAATGGCGAGCCTGACCGCAGGCGCCGAGGGGCAGCGTCATCTCGCCGACCTCGCACACGTCGTCGAACTCCTCCACGAAAATGGCCCCAAGGGAGGCTGTCGACCGGATGAGTTGCTGGCGGAGTTTGACCGGCTCACACGATTGGGCGACGAGCAGGAGCTGGTTCTCCGCCGCGTCGAGAGCGACGACGATGCGGTGAAGATCATGACGGTGCACTCTGCCAAGGGGCTCGAGTTTCCCTGCGTGATCGTCGCCGACCTGTGGAAGGCCGAGCAGGGCGGCACCGACGACAAACCGGGCGTCTTCCATGCGAACAGCGGTGGCGGCGACCACGCAGACCGCGCGAGGCTCCTCGACATGGCCTATGCCGTCCGTGCGAAGTCTCCCGCCGCGGCAGCGGAAGTGGCCCGGCTTCATCGCGAGGAGCAGAAACGCAAGCTCTACGTCGCTGTCACCCGTGCCAAGCATCATCTCTGCGTGCTCACCGCGACGACAAAGGAAGAGTCGGTCCTCCGCGAGGTGCTCGCATACGAGGGGATCCTGCCGCCGCGGTCGGTCGACGAGCTGCCCCAGATCCCGGAGCGCTGGGTTTCCACCCGCCCGGAAACGCCAGCAGCTGTCTCGGTCGCGCCGCTCCCGGCGGGGGGCGTGCGGCAGTCGTACCTGCGAACGTCCTTCAGCGGCATCACCAACCAGCAGAAGAAACAGGCCGTCGAGGATTTCGGGCCTGTTGGAAGCGGCTACGACGAGTCGGGTGACGGCGCCGCCACCGCGGTGATCGACAACGACGAAGCTCTGCCCGCCCCTGCCGCGGAGTTCGCGTTGCCCGACCTTCCGGCCGGCACCGCGTTCGGTAGTGTCGTGCACGAGATCTTCGAGCGAATCGACACGAGCCAGCCCCTCGACGACGAGGTGCGGACGGTCGTTTCCGCCACGGCGACCTCGAAGCTGTTCGAGGGCCGCCACGACGCCCTGTCCACGATGATCCTCCGCGCGATGCACACGCCGTTCGGGGGCCCGCTCGGCGATGTCTGCTTCGCCGACATCTCCCCTGACGACCGGCTTACCGAAATGGATTTCGAGATGGCGCTCGCGGGCATCGACGCTGGTGTGAGGGCGAGCGACGTGGGCCGCGTGCTCGAGGCGGTGCTCCCGAAAGACGATGTTCTCAGCGGCTACGCGAAGGAGTTGCAAGACCCGTCGTTCGACATCCCGCTCGCTGGGCTCATCAACGGGTCGATCGACGCCGTGCTGCGTATCCGGCGGCCCGACTCGGTGCGGCCCAGCCTCGTGATCGCCGACTACAAGACCAACAAGCTCCACTCGGCGGATATGGCGCACCCCGCCGAGGCCTACGCCCCCCATCGCCTCGCCGCGGCGATGGCCGACCATCACTATCCGCTCCAGGCCGTGGTTTACGGCACGGCCGTCTACCGCATGCTTCGCTGGCGGCTCCGCGAGACGGATCCGTCCGACTGCCTCGCCGGCATCGTCTACGCCTTCATCCGCGGCACACGCGGGCCCGACGGGCCGACCGACTCATCAAGAAGGCGGCATGGCATGTTCGTATGGCAGCCACCGCGGGCCCTGTGGCCCCGGCTCAGCCGCCTGTTCGCCGGAGAACGCCCATGACGGCGACCGTCACGCAGGATGAAACAGCTGCGCTTGCCGCCTACTGCGCCGCGGGTGCGATCGCCACGGCCGACCTCGCGGCAGCGCGGATGCTGGTCGCCGTCGCCCGCCGCACGGGCCAGCGGGTCGAGCCGTCGCTGCTTGCCTGGCTCGGCATGTGCCTCGCGGTCCGCACGCCCCGCGACGGCCATACCTGCGTCGACCTCTCGCGGATCAAGGACTGGGCGGGCGGGATCGATCTCGAGGCCGCCGATGCGCCGGCGTGGCCCACCGAGTCAGAGCCGTGGATCGAAGCGATCACCGCCCTCCCCTCGCTCGTCGGCACACCCGGCGACCGCACGCCGTTCATCCTCGACCGCACGTCCGCCGACCACCCGCGACTCTATCTCGCCCGCTCGCTGGCCGAGGAGCAGGCGATCGCGGCGTCCCTGCTCCGTGATGGCTCCGCGCGGGTCGGGATCCTCCTCGGCGGCCCCGGGTCCGGAAAAACCTTCACGCTCGCCAAGGATCTCATCGCCCGGATCGAATCGGCGGAGAAGCCGCCCCTGATCGCCCTCGCCGCTCCCACCGGCAAGGCGGCGGCCCGCATGAAACAGGCCTTGGAGGATCGGTGCGCGAAGGCCAAGGCATCCGCGAAGGTTCTGGAGACGGTCGGCGCCACTCCCGCGACCACGGTCCACCGGTTGCTCGGTTCCAACCCGTCCCGCTCGCCACAGTTCACTCATGGCCCCGACAGCCCGCTCAACTACGACTTCGTGGTGATCGACGAGGTGTCGATGATGTCGAGTTCGCTCATGCAGCGGCTGCTGGCGGCACTCGGTCCGAGCACCGAACTCCGGCTCGTCGGCGACCCGGACCAGCTCGCGAGCGTCGAGGCCGGCTCCGTGCTCGCCGACATCGCCGAGGCCTGTCGCACTCCGGGCTCGCAGCTCCACGCCCGCCTCGAGGAGCTGACGGGCCAGCACCGCTACCGCGAGGGCTCGATGATTGCAGCCCTTGCGATGGCCATCCGGACGGGCGACGCAGCGGCGACGATCGCGGCCCTGAGCGCCGGCGCGGCGGACGTCGAGTGGGTCAAGCCCGGCAATCGCGATCAACTCGAGGCGACCGTGGCACGTGCGGCGGACCATGCCGGGCGGCTTCGCGAGCTCGCCAAAACTGCGGCAGACTCGCACGCCGAACGGGCCGCACGTGTGCTCGGAGAGCAGTCGAAGCTGCAGGTGATCTGCGCCAACCGGACGGGCTCGATGGGCGTCGCCGGCTGGAATCAGCGGATCGAGAAGCGTCTCGGACTCGGCCCGGCGCCCGGCTGGTACTCCGGCCGCCCCGTCATGGTGACAAGTAACAATCCCGACATCGAGCTGTACAACGGCGACGTCGGCGTCGTCGTGCCTGCCGTCGAGCAGCCCGACCAGGCGGGTGAGCGGCCGAGGAAGGACGCGGTTTTTCCGCTGGGAGACAAGCTCATCAGCGTGCCCGTCTCCCGGCTCGAGGATGTCGATACGGTCCACGCCCTCACGATCCACAAAAGCCAGGGCTCGGAATACGACCACGCGATCGTGGTGCTGCCGACGCGCAAGAGCCTGCTGCTCACCCGCGAACTGCTCTTCACGGGCGTGACGCGGGCGGCGAAGAAGGTCACGGTCATCGGCTCCGAGGAGGTGATTCGGGCTGGCGTCGAGCGGAAGGTACGCCGCGCCACCGGCCTTGCCGAGCGGCTCCAGCGAATCTGACTCGGCGTTGGCGGCGGGGATCGCCGTGATGAGGCCAGTCCGAGGAGTAGATGGTTTTGTCCGCCCATAACCCTCACACTAAGGGTCACTCCAGGCCCCATGAAGCACCCGCCACTCCTGGCCGTAGTTGTCAGGCCAATCCAAGTACGTCGAAGACCTCCCGCTGAAAATCACCATGCCCACCGTCACCGAAATGATCCAAGCGATTCTCGCCCACGGGATGTCGACCGAGGCGATCGCACAGGCCCTCGGAAAGAGCAACCAGGCGGTCTATTCCTGGGCGACAGGCAAGGTGGTGAACCCGCACCGCGCCACTCGAGAGGGGATCGAAGCCCTCTATCGATCGGTCGTCGGTGTCGGAGCAGGCGAGGCCTTCCAGCCCGCTGCCGCGACCGCACTCCCACAAGACGATGGAGTCCAGGCACCAGCGATCGCTTTCCAGGGCTTCCCAGATTCAGGGGCGACCGTCGAGCCGGCCTCGCTCCCCGACCGCCGCAGCTCGCCGCCCCCGCGGACAGAATCGGAAGTGTTTCGATTCATCCACTGCGCCGACCTCCACATCGACAGTCCACTCACTGGTCTGCACAAAATCGATCCTCGCTACGCGGAGTGGATTCGCACGGCCACGCGAGAGGCGTTCAAGCGGCTCGTGACCATGGCGATCGACGATCGAGTAAACTTCGTCGTCATCGCCGGGGATCTCTACGACGGCGACTGGAAATCCGCCGACACGGGAATCTTTGTCAGCCGACAACTGAAGAAGCTGGCCGACGAAGGCATTCGTGTGTTTGCGATCACAGGCAACCACGACGCTCTGAGCGTCGTGACGCGAAGCGTGTCGTGGCCGGAGACGGCCTATCAATTCGCCGAGTCAGCAGAGAGCGTCGAAATTCCCGGTCTCGGCGTCGTGATTCACGGCCGCAGTTTTGGCGACCGCCACGAATCCTCCGATTTCATCACCGGATACCCTCCACCGCAGGCGGGAATGTTCAACCTCGGCCTTCTGCACACGTCGCTGGGCGGCGCCGCTGGTCACCCGACATACGCCCCCTGCTCCCCCGCCCAGCTCACGGCGATCGGCTACGACTACTGGGCCCTCGGTCACGTGCACGTTCCAAAGGTCGTTCAGTCCTCCCCGCACATCGTGTACCCCGGGAACATCCAGGGCAGAGACATCGGCGAGACGGGCCCTCGGGGATGTTACGTCGTCACGGTGGATGGAGCCCGCAAGCCGACGCCACACTTCGTGGACCTCGACGACGTGCGGTGGGAGCGGATCGAAGTCGGCATGGGAAAGATCAACGCCAACACCACCGACGATGTCGTCGCGGCCGCCATCGACGCGATCGAGGCCCGTGTGCCGGCCGATGAACGGCTTCTGGCCTGCAGGGTGGTGCTCACGGGTGAGACACCGCTGCACCGGCGGCTCGTCACGCGCCGTGGTTCCCTACGGGAATCCGTCGCCGAAGTCGCGGGCTCCCAACTCGACCGGGTCTGCGTGGAGCAGGTCGTTGTGGAAACGTCCGACCCGGAAACCGCTCCGCAGCCACATGCCGACGTGCCCGGTCGTGCACGACACCTTCTCGATGACGAATTCGAGAAGCTTCAGTCCGCCGACGTGGATGCCCTGCTCAGCGACGTGCCCGAACTGAAAAAACTGTTCGACGACCTGAGGGTGCTCGACTCCGTCAAGGCCGGCCGACGCACCGAACTGCAGTCACCCGACACATGGAAGGCTTTTGTGGCGGAGGCCAGGAATCTGCTCAGCGCCGAGTTGGCAGGGACGCAACCCGCAGGGGAAGACGCCCAATGAGAATCGATCGATTGCACATTCGCCAATACGGTCCGCTCCAGCCCCGGGAGTTCGACCTCTCGACCGGTCGCGAGGGCTTGCACGTCGTTTTCGGCGGCAACGAATGGGGCAAGAGTCTCTCGTTGCAGGCTCTCGAGCACGCGCTGTTTTCCATTCCGCGAGCCGTTGGCGGCTTTTCGAGCGCAGACATGGCACAGCTGGAGGTCATGCTTGCACTGAGCCGAAAGGGCGACGGTGCTACCACACGCGTTGCATTCGTGCGGCGCCGGCAATCACTCATCGACGCCGACACCAACCAGCCTATCGATGAACGGCATATCGAGGCCTGCCTGGGCGGGGTTACGGCCGAGACGTTCCGGCAGATGTATGGTCTTTCCGCGGAGCGTATCAGGGAGGGCGGACGCCTGCTCCAAAATGCCAAGGGCGATATCGCGGAAACCCTCTTCGCCGCCGCGACAGGCCTCGAGCACATTCGGGCAGTGAGCCAGTCGTTCGACACGCGGTTACAGGGCCTATACTCCAGAGACGGCAAGGCAGTGCGGCCCGAACTCAACAGCGCGTTGCAAGCCATCCGCGAGAGTTTCGCGGCGTACTCCGGGACGATTCACTCGCCCGAGATGGTCAAGAGACTGGAGACGCACTTTCAGGACGCGGCCGCCGACCTCAAGGAGATCGCGGAGCAACTCCGTCGCTTTTCCGAACGAGTCGGGCACCTTGGCCGGGTGCGAGCCACGCGGACGGCAGCCGGTCAACTCCACGCGGCCCGCCAGAGGCTTACTGGCCTCGGGAAGCCTCCGCTGCTCGCCGACACGTTTCGGACGAGGCTCGACGCGGCACGGCCGGCACTCGCCCTTGCGTTGAAGAGCGAACAACAAACCAAAGACACGCTCGCAGACCAACGCCGCCGCCGCGACGCAATCTTGGTCGATGCGCGTGTGATAGCGGCGGCCGACACGATCGCCGCGCTCCTAGGATCGACTGGTGAGCTTCAAGAAATCGACAAAGGCATCCTGCACCGTCGCGAAGATATCGAACGGCTCTCGAAGGCAAATGCCGACTTGTTTCGAGACATCGCTGCCACGACCGGCCGGAACCTGCGGGAAACAGCCACCCAGAGCTCCGGAACGCTCGCACGAATCGAAGGCCTCATCCAGGAGCATGGTGGAATCATTACGGCCTGTGACGAGCGAGGCGGTCAGCTGAGGGACGGGCAGAAGAAGCTGGAGACTCTTGAAGGACGGTTGGCAGGGCTCACCGTCGTCGGAGACACCGGGGATCTCAAACGGCAGCTTGCCGACATCCGCGATGCGGGTGATTTGGAGAAACGAGGCGCGACCCTTCGGGATACACTCGCCACCGATACGGAGGCATACGAAGCGTTGTGCGAACGTCTCGAGGGCAAGCAAACGAACACGCCCGTCGACACGCTTCGAGTGCCCTCGCTCGAGGAGGTGCGCGAGTTTCGCGAGCGGTTTCACGAACTCGAGAAGGAGCGTGCCGAACTCGACGGCGAGATTCACAAGTCCAAGTCCACGATCACGTCGCTCGAATCCCTTATCTCCCTGCTCGAGCAGGGAGCGGATCTGCCGCATGAAGGCGAACTCGAGCGGCGGCGCCGCACGCGCGACTCGTTTCTCGCAGAGACGGCCGCTGCCGTAGCCGACAGTACGCTCTCCGCCGCCGCCGCTCCGAATCGCTTCGAGGAACTGAGCCAGCTCGTCAAGCAGGCCGATGACCTCGTGGACCGTCTCTTGGTTCTGGCCGACAGCGTATCCCAGCGTCGGCAGCATCGAATCGCGATCGAGGGCAATCAGAAGCAGGTCGCACATCTCGAGGAGCGGCGTCAGCAGCTCGCTGCGCGGTCCGCGATACTCGAGCACGAATGGGTTCTCCTCTGGGGGCCGGCCGGGCTCACACCGAAGACGCCCGTCGCGATGGAAGCCTGGCTCGGCTTCCACGCCGAGTGCAGGAAGCAGGCCGATTCCTTGCGGCAGCTGCGTCGTGAACTGCAGGGACTGGAGCGACAGATCGACCTCGACCGCGTCGCCTTGGCGGGAATGCTCGTCGAACTCGGACAGCAGGAAGCCACCGGCCTGACCCGTCGACAGTTGATCGACAGAGTCACCGATGTCCTCGAGAACCGCCAGTCGCAGGCCATCGCACGAAAAGAGACGGAAGATCAGATCACCGAGGTGAAGCAAGAGATTCCGCGACTCAAGGCTCTGGTGGAAGAGGCTACGAAGACTCGTGATGCATGGAATAAGCAGTGGGCCGAGTGCATGAATGTGCTCGACCAGCCGACAGATGTCTCCATGTCGAAGGGCCGGTTTTTGCTCGACACGATGCGGAAGGTCGCCACCAATGAAACAGCCATCGCCTCCGCCCGATACAGAATCGAGCAAATGCAAGTCAAGCAGACCACCATTCACGAAGTGATGCGACAGGCCTGTGCCGCGATCGACGTCGCCTTCGACCCGGCGGGCATTCAGAATCTCAGTCGCCTGGCAAGCGATCGCCTCCGCAGCAACGAGACGGCGAAGGCACAACGCGATTCGCTGGACGACGACATCTCGAAGACCGAGAACAAGATCACCGGAGTCCGTAACGAGCGGGCTGCGAACGAGGCTGTTTTGTCGACACTTCGGTCTGAAGCAGGCGTTGAAGACGACGATTCTCTCGACCAGGCGTGGGAACGTTCACAGGAGTTCCGGCGGGCCAAACAACTGGTCGACGACGCCGAGCAGGCCTTCTTTGGCGAGGCCGGCCAGGCGGACCCTCAGGCGCTCTTGGACGAGTGTCTCGCCACCACCACCGAGGCGATCGAGCAGGAACTCGCCGAGACCGAGAGGGAGTCCAATCAACTGCGGGATCGACGGGATTCGGTGCGGGATCGGCAGAAGCAATTGCAGAGCCAGCTCGACGCTCTCGGGAACGACCGATCCGCTCGGGCTGCGGCGGAGTGCCGCATGCACGAGGCGGCCGTGCTTGAAAGGGTTCGTGAATACATCCCGCTTCGACTGGCGTCCTTGGCCTTGGCCCGGGCCAGTCGGCGGTATCGGGACGAGCATCAGGCTCCCGTGCTCGGCCGGGCGAGCGAGTTGTTCAAGCGAGTCACCTGTGGCTCATATGCAGAGATTCGTTTGGCGGAGAACGAGCTCTACGCCGTTCGGCCGGGACCAACGCCGGTGTCCGTACCGCAACGACACATGAGCGAGGGCACACGCGATCAGATCTATCTCGCCCTGCGTCTGGCGGCGCTGGAACACACCCATTCGCAGGGAACCGAGCCCCTGCCACTCATCCTCGACGACGGCCTCGTGCACTTCGACGACAGACGCACGACCGCGATGCTTGAGGTGTTGGCGGACGTTTCGGCGGGCATGCAGGTGATCCTGTTCACGCATCACGCCAGCGTGGTCGCCGCCGCCCGGACCGTGCAGACAGCCAAGCCCGATACGGTATTCCTGCATGGCGAGGCGGCCCGGAGTTGAAGTGAAAAGATACTCACAAGGGGCCACGGGCGGAGCACCTCTCCCTCAACAGCCAGATCAAGAACGCGATCATTGAGTCGCTTCCCGACTGGCGTGAACGCGTGATGGGAGTCCTCGAGTCGATCGATGCCGAAGACCTCTGACGTGTTCCCTCCGGCGTTGCAGCCCATCGCCCCATGCGCCGGGTGGTCGGGCGGGTACCTGATGAGCCCGGCTGCTCAGCGGCCCCGCCCCCGCCGGCGCGGCGGCCGTCACCGGCCCGCGGTGATGCAGAACAGGTGACTCTCGCCTCGGATGAAGAGATCGGCGCCGACGGCCGCCGGCGTCGCATCCACCGCTTCCTCCATCGTATTCGTGGCGAGCACCTTCAGGACCGGTTTGTCCTCGATGACCACGATCGTGCCACTGCGGTCGGTGAGGTACACGCAGCCGTTGGCGGCGATGGGGGAGGCGTAGGTGCGGCTCATGCCGGGAATGCGGCTGGCCGTGTAGTGCGGGCGGCCACTCGCGGCGTCGACGCAGGAGAGAAGGCCGGTCTTCTCCTTGTAGAAGTAGAGCCGACCGTCCGACAGCAGCGGCGAGGCGACGTCGGGTGTGTCTTTCTTGAGCGTCCAGAGGAGGTGCGGAGTGGCGGCCAGATCGCCGCGGCCGGACAGGTCGAATCCGCCGATGAAGGCACCGCGGAATCCGCTGCCGATCCAGGCGACGCCGTCCGCCGCGACCGCCGAGGCGCAAGGACGCTCGGTCTGACCTCCGCAGCGCCAGAGTTCCCGACCGGTCTCGAGGTCGTAGCCGCGGGCCGCGTTCTGCCCGTTCATGACGACCTGCTTCACCCCCTGTCGATCACTGGCAATCAGCGGCGTGGCCCAGCAGGTCAGTTCGTCCCGCGGCGTCTCCCACACCGTCGCGCCTGTCGCCGCGTTGAGGGCGAAGAGCTTCGACGGCCCCTCGTGGTCCCACGGCACGATGATCTTCTCACCGGCCAGCGTGGGCGAACTCCCCTCGCCGAAGCCGTTGCGGATCGACATCCGGCCGAAGTCGCGCTTCCAGACGGGGTCTCCCGCCATCGTGTAGCAGAAGAGGCCGCGGGAGCCGAAGTGGGCGTAGACGTGCTTGCCATCCGTACACGGCGACGCCGAGGCGAAGCCGTTAGTGTCATGCGTGCCCTCGTGCGGCACGGCCTGCACGGCGGACCGCGACCACTTCTCAGCGCCGGTCGCGCGGTCGTAGCAGAGCAGGCGGAAGTCGAGCATCCCGGGAGTGCCCTCCACGGGCACCGCGGTGGTGACGAACACCGAATGTTCCCAGACCACCGGCGAGGAGGAACCACGGCCCGGCACCGCCACCTTCCAGCGGACGTTCCGCGCTGCACCGAACTCGATCGGGGGTGTCGCTTCAGGAGCCACGCCGTTGCCGAGTGGGCCACGCCAGTGCCCCCACTGCTCCCGTTCGGCAGCCATGCCGGAGCACTGGAAGGCACACGCCTGCACGAACAGCACGATCGCAACAGAAGCAAAGCATCGCATGGTGATGGTTCCCGGAGCCGACGTTTCGAACAGGAGAGCCGCCGACCGATGTGCCCGTCGGCGTGTGAGCCTGATCAGTCTAACGATTCGTGGACGGTTTCTATGCGGCCGACGATCTCAGCAGCTTTGGGGTGGGCGTCAGCATGTCAACCGTAGCGCGTCTCGTCTGGCCGGCCCTGCATGGTCGTTTGCTCCACTTCGACACGGTCCTACTATGCTGTCGAGGGTCAGCAATGTTCTGACGGAGCACTTTTTATGACTGCCGCCGACTGGCACATCGTTCGATCCGGCCACCCACAGATACTCGGGGATCAGAGGCAAATTACGGGCGATCCGTTCCAGTTTTTGCCACTTTTTCGCACCCATCGCGATGCCGAATCCTACTGCCGGACTTCAGGGCTGTGGCATCAAGGCATCCGGCCCAGACAGAACTCCCTAGCTGCCGTTTATGATCGAAGCCCACCGGCAGGTCTCTCTATTCTTCTTCGTCAGGCGATCGCAGACGGCGTCAACGCGATTGGTATCTTTGTCGGCTTCGACACCTATCACCAGTCGTGCTGGGAGTATTATCGCGTCTCAAGCCCGACTCTCGGTGGCATGCCGGAGATCAAAACGCTCCCGGAGGACGAGCGGCCCGTTTAAGAAGCCGGTCAGGGGCGGTGGCATGTCAAGAGTGCGTTGGCGTCTGAGCAAAACGCCTGAGCAAAAGGGGTGCGAATGGAACGCTATCCACTTTCCCTTGAGTCGTTGATTCTGACCCTGCAACTGGCGATAGGCCCGGTACTCCTGGTCTCGGGCGTGGGCATTCATGGGGAAAGCGTCGAGTACAATCCGGTGAGCGGGAAGATATGTGTTTGGACCCAGAGTGATCCTGAAGTCGGAGTGATCATGTACAAGGCCTCTTTCAAGGAACCCGACTCGACCCTGCCGCCGCGGTGCCCGCGGTGCGGCGCGGATGGCCTACCCGTCGGCCCTGACTGAGGTGGGAGTGCAGAAACCCTTTACCACACCGCTGAAACCAAACACCCTGTGTAGCCAGTTAGAACCAAGCAAC
>JBBAVO010000037.1:0-17332 GCA_040397635.1 Pirellulales bacterium | reverse complement strand
GATGACGGGACGAGCCAGGATGACGGGACGAGCCAGGATGACGGGACGAGCCAGGATGACGGGACGAGCCAGGCAGCCGCCATCGCACTGGCTGGGGCGGTATCGGGGTAGGTCTCCGCATGGCAACAACGACCGGCACGCGTCCGAAACAAACCCATCACGGCGCGAGCCGCGACCCCTGACACCAGGGAGTGAGAGTGTGACAGCCCCAAACCCTGCTGGCATTCAGGCGGAATGTCACAAGCATTCAGATTTTGCGTACGCAAAATCTGAATGGCATGGTGGAAGAGGATGAATGACAGCTCGTCGGTCGCTGCGTAGAGTTAGTGGTGGGCCTCTTCGAGGGGAACCGTGAAGTGCTTTCTCAGGGGCCACAATCCATCCGCAGCGGAGCAGAGTCCATGCCCAAACGTGGGTTTACGCTTGTCGAATTGCTTGCCGTGATCGCCATCATCGGGACACTGGTCGGGCTGCTGCTGCCGGCCGTGCAGGCGGCCCGCGAGTCGGCCCGCCGCTCCAGCTGCGGGAACAACTTCAAGCAGCTTGGCCTGGCGCTCCACAACTACCACTCCGCCCGGCGTCTGTTTCCACCAGGCTTCAAACGAGTCTATGGCTCCATCTCGTCCAACGACGCCGCCACCGACAATGCCGCGTCGCAGGGTAACTGGGCCTGGGCTGCCTACCTGCTGCCATTCATCGAAATGGACAGCGTGTATCAGGTAATCGACGTGGCAGGCACCGACTGCGCGACAGCGGTGGGGAACGCCACGAAGATGGCGGCAATGACGAAGCGCGTCCCGCAATTCCTCTGCGCATCGGACGGGACGCGAGCGCTCGGCACAGTGGATGCGTTTTGGTTCAAGGACCAAGCTGGATCGAGCGTGAGGACATTGATGGCGATGTCCAACTACGTCGCCGCCAACCACTCGAACGACATCCTGAGGGTTGGCGACGGCATGTTCTTCATGGACAGCCAGAGCACTTCGGCGAAGATCACGGACGGATTGAGCAAGACGATTGCCCTCGGCGAGCGGACGTATCTACTCAACAACGGGATCAGTGGCGTCGATCCGGATCAGGGTTACAACTACACCGGGTTCATCTCGCCGTACGCGGGGTGCGTCTACTGCGTGCGGGGAACGCGGCAGCAGAGCAGCTTCGGCATCCGCGATGGACTCGGGTCGGCGTTCATGGGGATCAACGAGCCGAGCGTGCTGATGGGCAGCACTGACAGCCGCGCGTCGCGAGGCTTCTCCTCGTACCACGGGCCCGGAGCCCAGTTTACGATGGCCGACGGAAGCGTCCGTTACCTCTCCGATACGGTTGGCCTCGCCATCCTTCGCGACTTGATTTCCGTCAACGATGGTCGCTCGACCACCGTCGAGTGACTTTCTTCTCAGGCTTCACTCTCGGGGGTTCGTCAAGACCGCGTCGCGTTTTTCGACGATGATCACGGCCCATGGCGTGACCGCAGGCAGTGACACCGTGCCGTCGGCGGCGATGGGCAGCAGGCTCGATCGCACGAGAGGAGCGTAGTCGCGGCTGTCAAAAGCTTTGTCGTGAGCGGCCCGGTCGTAGGCCGTGACGGGCTGGAGGAGCCGTAGCGTCGTGGGTGCGTCGCCGAAAAATCTTTCCGGCCGCACCGTGATCGAGAACGGCTGCGGTTCGTCGCGCCAGTCGACAAGGTGAACCGCAGCCGCGGTCACAGCGGCTGCTGAGCCGGGCATCACGCGCACGACGGCGAGCACGTGCGGCGCGGCGTCGCCAAGGTCGAGAGGCGTCGCTATCCCTTTCCAGCGGGCGTCTTCCACACCGCTCCCGGCGGCAAACGCCTCCGCGTGGCCGTCGAGATGCGGGGCGATTCCGCGCACGAACGCCGTGAGGTCGGCGTAGTTCTCAGGTTTGCCAAAGTAACGCTGTGCATCGGGAAGAAACGTGTCCCATGGCATCTCGATGAGGCCGCCGAGCGCGTAGGCGGTCGCAATCGTTTTTCGGGTGTGCAGAATCCATTCGGCCGACTCATGCTCGGCCGGCGACGCCACGGTCTTCAGGGGCATCGTGATCGTCTGCAGGCGGTCGTTGGCGCGGGCCTGTCGCATGCACTCGTAAAGGTGCGTCGGCGTCGCTTCCTTGAAGGCCAGCTCGCCGATGGAGAAGTCGAATGGTTGCCGCACGGGGCCCCAGTCGCGGGCGCCGTTGTTACACGACACGGCGATGCGTCGGCCGGCCTGCTTGTCGAGTTCGGCCCGCCAGCGTTGATGGAAGGCCACCGATGTATCGAGCTGAAACTGCTTGAAATACGTCCGTAACGCCCCACCTTCGGGCCAGCGTCTGAAGGCATCGCCGCTCGGGGCGTTCTTCGCCCGCAGGTGGGCGGCATAGTCGAACGACGTGAGGTCGGTGACACCCGCCTTGGCGAGTTCCTGCGGGTCGGCATTCCGCTCGAGCCAGGAGCGAAAGCCCGCAATGCAGTGGCGGCAGAGGCAGCCGCCCCATTGGACGGCGAGCATGTTTTGCTCGGGCTCGTCCCGCTGGATGATGTCGGCACCCGCGGCGACGACGGCCAGCGCTGCCCGCACGTGGCCCGCCGCAAACTCCGGGTTGTTCGCGCAGCCCCAGGGATTTGGCCTGGGCCAATGACGCATCCACTCTGGCACAAGCCGCTGGGCGTCGAGCCCGACGACGTTCCATTCGACAGGCGGTGCCTTGCCAGCATAGGAACCAGCGGCGAGGGCGCCGCCATACTCGACGCCGAGCGCGTGCACCTTTTTGATGAACTCGGGATTGTCGCCGTAGGTCCATTCGAGCCGGGTGGCATGAAACCCTCGGATGGCTGCGAGCGTGTCGTGCGGGTCACCCTTGTGTGCCGGTCGCGCCGTGAGCGACCGCATGCAGACGGCGCTCGCCCGGGGCGCGCCGGAGATCTCCGGAAGCGGCTCGGCCATGTCGTGGATGGTGTTCACCGACCGTGGTGGAGCAGGATCGGCGGCAGTCACGCGAGTTTGGCATGGCGTGATCAGCAAGACGAGCGTGGCGGCGAGGTGGTATGGTTTCATGCTGGCACGCTAGCGGGTGGAATCCTCCTCCGTCATTCAGGTTGCCGCCGTCCGCATTCAGGTTTTGCGGACAAAGAACGAGCCCTGGAATCGCTGGGAAACCACCGCGCACGGCCGCCACGCCCTGCCTGGCGACGTAAAATCTGCATCCCCGGTCTCGCCGAACTGAATGACACTGTCGCTCGGCCGGCAGATACTTTCGAACAGCCAGAAGGAGGCCTTGCCCATGAGCCGACGTCGAAACCACGCTGCCTATCGATCCGCCGCAGGCACCACCCGCCGCGGGTTTTTCCAAGTGGCGGGAGCAGCCGCCGCGCAGGCGGTCGTGCTTGCGGGCGATCCGTCGGGCCGACTCACGGCCGCGCCGCCGCCTGCCGCCGACGGCCCCCGTATCGGCGTGATCGGCTGCCGTTACCAGGGCTCGGTGATCGCCGCCAAGGCGAAGGCCCACGGCCGCGTGATCGCGCTGGCCGATGTCGACCAGGCCGTCCGCGATCTTTCGGCCATCGACTCGAAGGTGGCTGCGCAGGTCCAACTCACGCCTGCCGAAATCTACGCGGACGTCGCCACGGCCGACCGCCATGTCGACTACCGAAGGCTGCTCGACGACACGCGAGTCGACGTGATCCTGATCGGTACGCCCGACCACTGGCACACAAAGATGCTCATCGACGCCGTCAAGGCCGGGAAGGACGTCTACTGCGAGAAGCCGCTCACGCTCACGATCGACGAGGGCAAGGAGATCTGCAAGGCCGTTCGCGACTCGGGTCGGATCGTGCAGGTAGGATCGTGGCAGCGGAGCGACTCCCGGTTTCGCACGGCGGTGGAGATGGTGCGGGCCGGACGGATCGGGAAGCTCGAGAAGGTCGACGTCGTGCTCGGCAAGAACCAGGTCGGCGGTCCGTTCGCCAAGCAGCCACTCCCGCCGGGCCTCGACTGGGACCTCTGGCAGGGGCAGACGCCAGACGTGGCGTACGTGCCGGAGCGGTGCCACTTCAACTTCCGCTGGTGGCAGGCCTATTCGGGCGGCGACCTCACCGACTGGGGGGCCCACCATGTCGACATCGCCCGCTGGGCGATCGGCGCTGAGCCGGTCGAGATCGACGGCAAGGCCGAGTATCCGACGACCCGCGACGGCTACGACGTGCCGATCACCTATTCGGTGCGTTACCGCTTCACCAACGGCGTCGAGATGACCGTCGGCGACAGCGGCCGCAACGGCATCATGTTCACCGGCAGCGAGGGCCGGATCTTCGTCAACCGCGAGAACCTCTCCGGCAAGCCGGTCGAAGACCTGAAGGAGCGGCCGCTGCCGCGCGAGTCGTTCGGGCTCTACGACTTCGACAACCGCTCGCGGCCGGAGCGGGCCGGCAAGATCGACGCGATCGTGAACCACATGGGTAATTTCTTCGACTGCGTCGCGGCCCGCAGGCAGCCGATCGCCGACGTCGCGAGCGGCCACCGTAGCGTGTCGGTCTGTCACCTCGGCAACATCTCCTGCAAACTCGGCCGGGCTCTGAAGTGGGATCCGACCGCCGAGCGGTTCGTCGGCGACGCCGAGGCCGACGCAATGCTTTCGCGGCCACAAAGGAAGGGCTTCGAGGTGCGGGCGTGAGCCGACAGGCGACCGCATTCGGCCGCAATGCCGCGCTCGTGGCCGCCGTGCTCGGCTGGCTTTTCGACGGGTTCGAGATGGGGCTCTTTCCGTTGATCGGCGGCCCGGCGATCAAGGACCTGCTCGGGGCCGGCGCCGCCCCGGGTGCCACCGACAAGTGGTTCGGAGCGATCATCGCCGTGTTCCTCGTAGGGGCCGCGACGGGGGGCGTGCTCTTCGGTTGGCTCGGCGACGCGATCGGCCGCGTCCGCGCGATGTCGCTGAGCATCTTCACGTACGCCGTGTTCACCGGCCTGTGCGGCTTTGCGACGGAAGCCTGGCACGTCGCCGTGCTGCGGTTCATCGCGTCGCTCGGCATGGGGGGCGAGTGGTCGCTCGGCGTGGCGCTCGTCAACGAGCTGTGGCCGGGAAAGTCGCGGGCCGTCACCGCTGGGCTCATCGGCGCCGCGGCTAACGTCGGCTTCCTGCTTGTGGCGATCTTGAGCCTCGGGCTCGGCGGCATGATCGACGGGGCGCGTGGCGTGCTGCTCGGCCTTGGGCTGCCCGAGACGACGGTGGCGTCGCTGCTCGCCAATTCGGCATGGCGGCTGCTCATGATCTCGGGAGCCCTCCCGGCGCTGCTCATCTTTCTGATCCGCATGGGGGTGCCCGAATCGGACAAGTGGCAGGCCGAGAAGGACCGCGGCGCGACGTCGCACTGGCTGAAGGCCGACCTCGTGGGCGTGCTCATCGGGGCCGTGGCGGCGCTGTCGATCATTTGGGCTTGGTCGCCGGCGGGGCTTGCTGCCGGCCCCGCAGCCCTTGTCACGGTGTTGGGGCTCGCGGTCTCGGCAGTCGGCTATGTCTATCCCGTGCTCCGTTTTCTCGGCCGCTCGGAGGCCGCGGGCACGCTGGCGGCAGGCTCCGGTCGCCACGTCATCGCGATGATGTTCTTCGGCGCCGGGCTCGCGGGGGTGACATTGCTCGGGACGTGGGGCGCGATCCAGTGGATTCCCCGCTGGGCGATGCAACTTGGCGGCGAGGCCGCGCCGCACGCCAAGGAATATTCCCAGATCGCGACCGCCCTCGGGGCGATCGTGGCGACGTTCCTCACGGCGCTGGTGGCCGAGCGGCTCGGCCGCCGGCCGACGTTCGCGATCCTCTGCCTGGCGACGATCGCCGCGGCGCTGTGGCTCTATCAAGGGCACGACTCGTTCGGGACGTCGTTCCTCGTGGCGGCTTTCCTCGCCGGCGGCGTGAGCGCGTCGTTCTACGGCCTCTTCCCACTCTATTTCCCGGAGTTGTTCCCAACGGCCGTTCGCGCGACCGGCCAGGGATTCGCCCTCAATTTCGGGCGGATCATCGCCGCGGTCGGCGGGCTGCAAACGGCCGCGCTGATGGGGTATTTCGGGGGGAGTTTTCCCAAGGCCGGCTCGGTGCTCGTGGCGATCTATCTCGTGGGTGCGGTGATCGTGTGGCTTGGGCCCGAGACAAAGGGCCGCCCCCTGCCGGATTGATGCAAAAGCTGAACGTATGGGGCCGGAAGCCTGAATGAAGATTTTCGTGCCACGGATTTGAATGGCACACACTGCGACCGAACCCTTCTCGACCCCATCCCTCCTCGACTCGGAGCCTTTCAGCCGATGCCAACGCCCAGCCTCATCACCGACGCGCACCGCGACCTGTACAAACGCGAGGGCTATTTCATCGCCGAGCGCGTGATCAGCCCGGAGCATCTCGCCATCATGCGGAATGCCTGTGACCACCTTATCGACATCATGCACAAGCAGATGGATGACCTCGGTGTCGATCACATCCACATCTCGCACCGTGGCAAGCGGTATCACATCGCCAAGCAATACGAGCAGGCGCCCCATCTGCAGGAGTACGTCTTCAGCAACCTCATGGCCGAGGTCTGCCGGGCGACGATCGGCGACACCGCATTTCTCTTCTACGATCAATATGTGGTGAAGGCGGCGGAGAAGGGAACGAAGTTCTCCTGGCACCAGGACAGCGGCTATCTCGGGTTTCCGCACCGCGAATACGTGACGGTGTGGGCGGCCGTCGACGACATGACGCTTGAAAACGGCACCGCCTTCGTGCTCCCCTACTCGAAGGTCGGCATCCGCACGCTCGTTGAGCACGTCCGCGATCCTGAAAGCGGCGACAAGTGCGGTTATTTCGGTGATGAACCAGGTGTGCCGGCGATCGTGCCGGCCGGCAGCCTCGTCGTCTTCAGTTCGCTCGTGTTCCACCGCAGCGGCTTCAACACGACCGACCGCATGCGGCGGGCCTACGTCACGCAGTATTCCCCCGAGCCGATCTTCAAGCCCGGCACGAATGATCCGATGCATCTGGCCGTTCCGTTTCTCGAGGGCGGGCGAGTCGTGCATCGGCCGAACCGAGAGGCCGTGACGGTATGAGCGCCAACCACTCGCGTCGTACATTTCTGGGCACGGCATCTCTGGCCGCTGCGGCGGTGGTGCGGGGCGTGCCGGTGAGCACTGCAGCCGCGGCCGAACGGTGGCAACCGCGGTGGATCCTCGCCTCGGCGCTTTACGGGAATGCCCCACTGGCGGAGATCCTGCCCGAGGTGGCGAAAACTGGGGCCGGGATGATCGACCTCTGGCCCAAGCCGCATGGCACCCAGCGGGAAGAGGTCGATACGCTCGGAGAGGCAAAGGTACGGGAAATGCTCGCCGCGGCAGGCGTGAAGCTCGGCGGGATCGCCTGCTACAAGGTTGGGGCGTTCAACCTCGCGGGGGAGTTTGCCCTCGCCAAGCGGCTCGGTGGCGAGGGGGCCGCGCTCGTGACCACGGCTCCCGGCGACGGCAGCGCCACGGGCGATGCGCTCGTGGCTGCCATCCGGTCCTTTCTCGACAAGCTCGAGCCGAGCATCGCCGCCGCCGAGGCGACCGGCGGCACGATCGCGATCGAGAATCATTCGAGCTCGCTCCTGCAGACGCCGGAAGGCATCCGCCGTTTTGCCGAACTGGCGACTCCCGATTGCGTCGGCGTCGCGTTGGCCCCTCATCACCTGCCCCAGGATGCGAAACTGATCGCGTCGCTCGCCCGCGGCCTCGGGCCAAAGCTGAAATTCGTCTACGCCCAGCAGCATGGCAAGGGCTCGAAAGAGAAGCTGCCCAAGGAGGACGAGCTTCTCCAGATGCCCGGTCGCGGACCGCTCGACTTCGGACCGCTCATGCGGGCGCTGGCTGGCATACGCTTCACTGGCCCGATCGAGATCTTCATGCACCCGGTGCCCCGCGGTGTGCCGATCCTCGATTCAGTTGAGGCGATCACCGCCGAGATCAACCGGGCGCGGGCCTCCCTGGAGCGGACGATCGGCTGACACCCGCCCCGCGGTCGCAGAGTGGTGCCAGTGGCAGCCAAATCGGGCCATTCGGCCCGGAATTCCTCCTGTCCCACGGGCACCAAAAGCCGACTATAATGACGATACGGAGATGAAGTTCCGCGTGGCTGTTCCTTCGCGGCGTTTCCAACCGCCCGATGCCGCCCTCCGGCCTGTCGGCCGCGCATCATGAACATCTTCGCCTTGCCACGACGTCGTTGTTCAGCCCTCGCTCTCGTGATGGGCGGCATCCTCGGGACTGGCGTCGCGACGGCCGCCGATGCCACGTCACGGGAACTCGAAACCCTCTTCGAGTCGCGGGTGCGGCCGCTCTTGGCGGCGAAGTGCCAGGGCTGCCACGGCGACAAGGTGGCCGAAGCGGGCCTCCGGCTCGACAGCCGGCGGTCGCTGCTGGCCGGCAGCGACACCGGGCCGGTGGTTGTGCCGGGCGACGCGGCCAAGAGCAGGATCGTAGCCGCGGTGCGGCATGTGGACGACCTGGCGATGCCCCCTGATGAAAAACTCTCCGCCGACGAGATCGCGACCATCGAGCAATGGGTCACTGCCGGCGCGCCCTGGAGCGGCCCCGGCGGCGACGGCGACGCCACACAGCCTGCACCCGTCGCATCTATGGATGAGCGGCTCGCGACGTCGCTCAAGAACCACTGGGCGTTCACGCCCCCCGCGCGGCATGCCGCCCCCGACCTGCCGGCATCGTTCGACCCGGCGCTCCGCGATGCCTGGTCGGCTGAAACAATAGACCGCTTCATCGGCGCCACACTCAGCAACGCAGAATTGAAACCGTCTCCGGAGGCGGCTCCGCGCGACCTCATCCGTCGGCTCTTTTATGACCTGACGGGCCTGCCCCCTTCGGCCGATGAGGCCGATGCGTTCTGTGCCGCGGCGTCTGGTGGCCAGGCCGCGGCCGACGCAGCGTTTCGGGTGACAGTCGATCGACTTCTCGCCTCGCGGGAGCACGCCGAGCACTGGGCGCGAAAGTGGCTCGACCTCGCCCGCTACGCCGACACCATGGGCTACGCCTTCGATAATCAGGATTCGCGGTATCCGTTTGCGTGGACCTATCGCGACTGGGTGGTCGAGGCTCTCGAGCGCGACCTGCCCTACGATCAGTTCGTCACGCTCCAACTTGCCGCCGACCGCATCGATCCAGCGGTGCCGCGGAGCGATCTGGCAGCGCTCGGCTTCCTCACGGTGGGCCGCACGTTTCTCGGCAACACACACGACATCATCGACGACCGCATCGACCTGGTGACCCGCGGCCTGATGGGGCTCACGGTCGCCTGCAGTCGTTGCCACGACCATAAATATGAGCCTGTGACGACGGCCGACTACTACGCCCTGCACGGCATCTTCTCGAGTTCCACGATCCCGGAGGAGCTGCCCGTCATCGGCGACTCGCCGCCGGGACCGGCAGCCGTGGCATTTGCGGCGAAGCTCGAAAAACTCAGGGCGGCCATCACCGACCACGAGGCGGCGGTGCATGCGCGGTCGATCCGTGAGGCGGTGGCCCATGCCGCAGACTATTTTTCCGAGGTCGCCCGTCCGGCACCGCGAACCGGCGACAACCGTCCGCCAAAGCTCGCCGACGGCTACGAGCTGGAGCAGTTGCTGATCGATCGCTTGAAGCGGCTACTCGACAAGGCCGAGCCGACGCACCCAATTCTCGGTGCCTGGGCCGCAGCCCGCGGCAAACCCGACGCCGAGATCGGTCCGGCGGTGGCTGCGGTGGTGGCGACCTGGGGCAAGATCCCGGAGCCACGCGATCCAAAACTGGTCAACCAGATCGTGTTCCAGGAGCTCGTTTCCGCGCAGCCGACGACCCTCCGCCAGCTTGCGGAGATGTATGCCAGACTTGTCGCACGGGTGGCGCCCGAGGCCGCCGGCGGCCCCGCCGCAGAGCCCACGGAACCAGCTGATCTCGCCGCCCTCCGCACACTCGTGGGCGTGGAGGGCTCGCCGCTGGTCGTGCCCCGGGCCGAGGCGATGCGAGTGGCGACCGGCGCGGAGCAGCGAGAACTCCGCAAGCGGAGGAAGGACGTGACCATGCACATGGCAGAAGCAGCGGGAGGCCCGCCGCGGGCGATGGCGATCCTCGACAAGGATCATCCCGTTGACAGCCATGTCTTCCTTCGCGGCAATCCCGGCAGGCCGGGTGAGAAGGTGGAGCGGCGACTGCCGAAACTGCTCGGTGGTGCGGCTGTGTCCCGTGACTCGAGCGGCCGGCTCGACCTGGCGCGGGCCATCGTCTCGCCCACCAATCCGCTCTCCGCGCGGATGATCGTCAACTGGGCCTGGACTCATCACTTCGGCCGCGGGCTCATCGACACTCCCGGCGACCTCGGGCTCCGTGGTGAGCCCCCGTCGAATCCGCAGCTGCTCGATGACCTCGCGCGGCGATTCATCGATGAAGGGAGGTGGAGCCTCCGCTGGCTGCACCGCGAGATCGTGACCAGCCGCACGTGGCGGCAGTCGAGCGCGATCCGTGCCGATCTGGCCGAGCGCGATCCCGACAACCGTCTCTTCGGCCGGGCCAACCGTCGCCGGCTCGACTGGGAGTCGTGGCGGGACAGCATGCTCGTCGCCGCCGGCACACTCGACCGCGACCTCCACGGCGGACACGGCGTCGATCCATTGCTCGAGGCCACGATGAACACCCGGTCGGTCTACGGCCGCTTGGACCGACAGAACGTGCCCGGCTTGCTCCGGGTGTTCGACATCGCCAATCCCGACACTGCAGTCCATGTCCGCTCGAGGACGACCGTGCCACAGCAGTCGCTGGCCGTGCTCAACGCACCCTTGGTGGTGGCGGCATCGCGGCAGGTCGTCAACCGCGTCGATTGCGAGCTCGCCGACACCTGGTGCCCCGACTCCCGGATATCGGCCATCTGGCGGGCGGTGCTCGGCCGCGATCCCGCCCCTGAGGAACAGCAGCGGGCAAAGGACTGGCTGGCCACCGAATCAGCCGGCACACCGCAGCCGACAAACGCATGGCAGCGGCTGGCCCACGCCCTATTAGCCACAGCCGAATTTCAATTTGTCGATTAATCCGATCAAGAAACAAAGATGTGAGCCGGGATCGGCGGAAGCTCGAGGAGCTTTTGGATTTTTCGACCTTCTGGGGAATGTGCTGCCGTAGGTCGTGGAAGGAGAAAAATCCACCGCGACGAGACTTCTGCCGTCCCGGCGGCGCGGTACGCTTGATGTGAGACAATGCATATGAACCACGCGAATCACCAGCCGCTGCCGCTCACCCGTCGCGAAGCGCTCGCCCGCACCGGCATGGGCCTCGGCTGGCTGGGGGCAGCGAGCCTTTTGCAGCAGGAGACGGCATCGGCCGGCTCCGTGGTGGCCACGTCGATGGCGCCGCGTCCTCCCCATTTTCCAGCCCGCGCCCGGGCGGTCATCCACATCTTCGCCAACGGCGGCCCGAGCCATCTCGACACCTTCGACCGCAAGGTAGCGCTCGAGCAGTACGCAGGCCGCGAGATTCCCAACAAACTGGCCACCGAGCGGCGAACCGGGGCCGCCCTGCCGTCTCCCTTCGCCTTCACCCGCCACGGCGAGAGCGGCCTGGAGGTGAGCGACCTCTTTCCCCACGTGGCCCGCCATGCCGACAGGCTGCTCGTCGTACGGTCGATGCACGCCGACGTGCCCAACCACGAGCCGTCACTGATGCTGATGAACTGTGGCGATGCCCGGCTCGTCCGCCCGTCGGCCGGCGCGTGGGTGACCTATGGCCTGGGCACCGAGAACCAGAATCTTCCCGGCTTCGTGGCGATGTGCCCCGGCGGCTATCCGATCAAGGACACGGAAAACTGGCGGAGCGCCTTCCTGCCGGGGGCCTTCCAGGGCACCTACATCGACACGAAGAAGACCCGCGTCGAAGACCTCGTCGAGTATGTGCGGCATCCCGTGCTCGACCGCGACACGCAGCGGCGGCAGTTCGACCTCACCGCGGCCCTCGACAAACGTCATCTCGAAGCGCGGCAGCGCGATCCGCAGCTGGAGGCACGACTGGCCTCGATGGAACTGGCCTGGCGGATGCAGTCGGAGGCGACGGAGGCCTTTGACGTGTCGCGTGAGCCGAAGCATGTGCGGGACCGCTATGGGGACGACGTGCAAGGCCGGCAGATGCTCATCGCCCGGCGGCTGGTGGAACGGGGCGTGCGGTATGTCCAGCTCTGGCACGGCCAGGGTCAGCCCTGGGACAGCCACGAACACATCGAGAAGAACCACCGCAAGCTCGCCGGCGAATGCGACCGGGCGATCGGCGCCCTGCTCGACGATCTCGTCGGCCTGGGGCTGTTGGACACAACCTTGGTCTTGTGGGGCGGAGAGTTCGGCAGAACGCCGACGGTTGAGCTGCCCAACGACTCAGGCGTGAAGGAGCCCTCGGGACGCGACCACAACCACCACGGCTTCACCGTCTGGATGGCCGGTGGCGGCGTGAAGGCGGGCACGGTGTATGGGGCCACCGACGAGCTTGGCTTCAAGGCGGTGGAGAAGCCGGTGCACGTGCACGACCTGCAGGCGACGATGCTCCACCTGCTCGGTCTCGACCACACGAAACTCACCTACCGGCACAGCGGCCGGGATTTCCGGCTCACCGACGTGCATGGCCGCGTGATCACCGACTGGCTGGCGTGAGCCGCTGCCGCCCGGTCAGGGGCCGCAATGCGCTCGCTTGACTGGCAGCCGATCGGGCGCAACACTGTGGTGGTGATTTCGCGGGCGATTAGCTCAGTTGGTTAGAGCACTAGCTCGACAAGCTAGGGGTCATAGGTTCGAGTCCTATATCGCCCACTACCCATTCGCACGAAGCCTCGGCAACCAAGTGTTTCCGCGGCTTTTTGCTTTTCGGGGATCCGCAGATGAGTCCCGTTGACGGTCGAAAATGAGTCCTGACGCGGGATGAGGAGTCTCGAAAAGAGTCCCTGGGGGCTCCGGAGTCCTGCCCAACAGGGGTGGGTTTTTTCATTTGCCAGCGGCCCGCTGCCCCCCACCACAGGGCGGGCGGTGGTGCAGAAGAAGGAAGCCATGGACACCCGCAAATGCTCACCTCCGGATTCAATTCGGTTTATGAAGATGTGACTGAATCCCTCCAGATTAAAAATACGGCTTGTTGGACCCACTCTGAGCCTTCGTTAGCCTCCCGGCCTAGTGTGGCCACAATAAGTCAGATTTATCTGTTGCAGAATCCGCACAGGGCTGGATTCAGCCGATGCTCGATCTGGCTTCGCCAAGCCGGGTTCATGCTCTTTGGCAGATAGGCGAATTGCCTGTCGAACGGAAGGTCTTCCTCTTTCGGCCTGCCGTACACCCACGACCCATACAGGCACATATTCACCAGGCCGCTGCTGCTGTAGAAGAATCGCAGGCAGTCTGCGTCCCACTCGGGCAGGTAGAGAATCGGCCACACTGCCTCAAGGGATGCGTGCACCAACTCGGCAAAACTCTGCACCGCATGTGGCAGCTGGTCATCCTTGCTGAAGGCAAAAGATTGAGCGAACAGCGTCACGCCACAGCCGCACTCATCTGCCAGCTGCTTGATCTGCTCCAGTGAGCGTTTCCCCTCCCCTTTGCCTCTTGCAGCATCCACCACATACAGGCTCTGGAGGTGCACCAGAAACTTGCTTGAGTCTGGGGCCTCCTCCAGCGTGATCGAGTTGATCTGGGCCAGCGTCCAATCACCGATTTGCCAGAAGGTGCTTGCAGGCGCGATGCCGTACAGCTTGGGGACCTGAAATCGTTCCGCCGCCAGGCTGAAGAACTTGGCACTGGGAGTCATGCGGCGCCAACGATCCTGCTGGCTCTGGCGTGCCCTGGCTGCCAACTGCTCAAGGTCTCGGGCCTCCTCTGCCACCCAAGCATCGGCGCCACCCCACAGATTCACGCCGATGTGTTTCATGAGAAGCTGCTGAGTAGTTCTGAGCAGTAGCCCCGATCCCGCCCACACAACTCGAACCATTCCAGACCCATCTGGATCAGCTTGGCCCGAACAGGTGCCAGTAGCTTTCGTGTGCGTTCCCGGCCGAGCACAGCAATGATTAAATTGCTGGCAACTTCTATCCCGTATTGATCTCTGATGATTTTCTTCACCTGCTTATTCGTCGCACCAGGCACCGCCCTGGCCACCTCCCGAATCAACTCGCTCTTGTTGAAGAAATTAGCGTTCAATCCACTCTTGGTGCTGCTCATAAAAAGCCCTTTCCAGTTCTGCGTATGAAATGACTATGGAATCAGCCGGAAAATCGGCCAGCCCAGCCAGGCCGTCGATGGCACCGCAGTGGATGCCATCCTGATCCATGCCGATCACCAAGAATTGGCCAGCAACCAGAGCCACATCTCTGCTGCACAACTCATCTGCTAGGTGCTCTGCAGAATGGAATGGCCAGTTTCTCACCTGGCTGTAGGTGAGCTGAAGATATTGGCCGATGCTCTTGTGCTGGTATGTGGTTTTCATTGCTGGGGTCTCCTATGTGGTCTGCAATAGGAGATACACCAGAATGAAAAAAATCTTGCTTTTTCCCGTGCCAGGTGTGCTAGAGATGTAGGTGGGCAGATGCCCAAGACTTTTGCGGTGCCAGTTCCGCAGGTGATGGACTATTCGATGGCGGTGCAAACTGGCTGAAAACAAACTTCCCGTTTGAGGCTGCGATGCTAGGGAAGCAAGTTCAGACGTGGCGATGAGGCTTTCGGCCCTCGCTCCAATACGCAGCGTGCTGCTTACTGGCACCAATCACCGGGTGTCGTTCTCTCAGTCGGCTAGACGGTCAGTGAATCTCATGGTTGTCCGACTCAAAACAACACAACGAGGGATGTCTTATGCAGGTGGGCAGGTTGATGGTTGTGGGTGCACCCATCGGGACAGATTTTATCGCGAGTCCGCTGCATGGCGTTGTTCGGATAGCTTTGCTTTCATGTAAGCATTCTCGCCGAATATCCACATGAAATGCCCCCAAGCGATACCACCGATAGGGAATAGGACAATACTGAGTGCGAAGACGGACAAGGAAGGCATTTTACCGCCCATCGCCATCGGGAAGAACAAACTGAACAATACCGCAGTGCCGACTCCCCATAAGAGAACACCATATTTCAGGATAAAGTTCCATTTTCCCTTGGCTCTCAGCTTCTCCCATTTTTCAAATTTGCTTCTCATAGTTGTCCTCCGAACGGGGGCTATCAGCGGCGGACCCACGATCCTCCACACCGCTGGATCCTATCCGCCGTCTGATCCAGCGACTGGTTCTGGCTACTTCGAGTCTACGGCCGCGGCGATTGGGCGTCGTGGTGGGAGACGGACGACTTTTCTGTCGCCAGCAGCATCTTGCCGCTGTGCTTCTTTGACGATGTCGTGGAGCCGGAACCCGAGACGGGCGGCCAGCTGCTCGCGAACCGCTCGCACTTCGGCAACGACCGGATCAGTTTCCATCGTCGATCTCCAGAAGTTCCTGCGGGGTGCAAATGACAGGGGGCTCGAACCCCATTCTACGACAAACCGATTCGATTCGCGGCCTGAGGGCAGGGTTGGCGATATGCCTGCAGTTCCAGGTCAGGAGATATTCGACACCGTTGACGGCCGCGACCGCGATATGCAGGGCGTCGGTGGCTGCCTTTACGGGCAGCGGCACCTCTTCAAGTAACGCCGCGGCAAGTGATTCCGCATCCGTCGTGACCTCCAATAGCGGCACTTCGGCTAGTACACGCAGGCGATCAGCCGCGGCGACCGAATCACCCGCCGCGCATTCGCCGACCACGAATCGCGAGACGTATACGGAAAAACGATGGCGATGCCCCGTCCACCACTCGTGCGTGGTCTGCTGGTTGGCAGCGATCCGTAGAACGCCGCTGGGCTGCATCGCGAGGTAGCCGATGATCGTTGTTTCGAGGTAAACGGTTGGATTCATCAATCACCCGAGGACGGTCAATGGTTCGCTAGAACATCCGCGATCAGCGGCGGACCATGGACCATCTATTCCGCTGCATTCTATCCGCCGTCTGATCCAGCGACTGGTTAGGAATCAATTACCGTTCGAGACTCTGCATCAAACTCCGACACATTGTCCGCAGTGTAAACAGCCACGGTTATCTCTCGCTGGCACTCTGCGTCGGAGACATGGTGGTGATGATTCTTCGGATGCCTTGCTAAATCCAAAGCAGATTGGCCCAGTTCTTCGGCCTCGCCTGGCGTAAGGAACAGCGTAACGGTCTGGAGAACACGCTTCGTTGTTGGATCGTAAATTCTCATGACGTATTCCGAGCCTAACGCTTGAGCTGATCAGCGGCGGACCTACGATCCTCTACTCCGCTGGATTCTATCCGCCGTCTGATCCAGCGATTGGTTAGGTGACTTTCGCAGTCCATACCTCGCAAGCACAGCCAACCACACGGCCGCTGTCAGAATGTTGATCACAGCGAAAAAGTACAGCGCGGAAAGCCCGATGTTTGGGTCGCCGGGCGGTGGCAGAGGGCGGCCCATCGCGACCCTCTCCGCTTCCGATAGGTAGTAGAGGCCGCCAAACACACAGAGCGGCGGGAGCGTGATCGCGGTCAATACCAACGCCGCGACGAGCTCTCTTCGCGTCATAGTGTTCACCTAACGGCTGCAATCAGCGGCTCGCGACCATCGGCGAACCACACCACCCGATTCTATCGCGAGTCCGCTGCATTGCGTGGTTATGTTGCGTTTTCTTTTGGCTTGAGCCAGGGGTGTGTGCCACCCGCGATTACGACGTCGCGATAGCACTCAGGGCATATCCAGCCACAGTTTTCGGCCGTGTAGCCGGTGTCGAATGTTGCGGACGTGGACCTGTCGGACAGGGTCGCCATACACAATCGACAATGATCGTGATCCTCGCCATGCCATTTCGCTTTGCTCCAAGCTATTGATCGCACAGCATTCACGTCGTCAATGAGCATCCTGTCTACGCGTCCTTCAGGGTCGATGGTTACGCGACCACGGAAACATGCCAAGTTGGGAAGCCAGACAATCCGCCCCTTAATCGGCTTCGCGGCGGCATTAATGGTCGCCTCGCCGTCGATTCGGAAAATGTGCGGCGCTTCGCGCTTTACACGAATGGATGCAGTTGTGGGGTTGTCCCCATCGTTTTCACAGATCTTTTGAGCGACGAACGTGATGAACGCTTCTAGGGATGGCAGACCATTGCGACCTGCGGCGTATCCCGCGAGATCAGAGTTCGTGCGGATTTCGTATTCCAGGTTTGCCACAGAATCAGTCTCTCCGAGCCACATAACGGTTGCAATCAGCGGCTCGCGACCTTTACGCGAACCACACCAACCGATTTT
>JBBAVO010000036.1:0-17363 GCA_040397635.1 Pirellulales bacterium | reverse complement strand
CGCGCCGCATGACCAATCCACCCGACCACCGCGAATGGCACCGGCTTTTCAATGCCGCGCTCAACGACGAACTCTACGACGCCGACGCGCTGGAACTCGCAGCCGTGCTGAAATCGAGTGCCGAGGCCCGCCAGCTGTGGTTCCTCTATCACGACAACGAGTGCTCCCTGGCCGAGATGTCCCCAGCGGCTGAGCCGAAGACTCGCTCAACCGGACTGTCGTGGTTCTCCTGGCGTCAACTCACAGCGGTGGCGGCGGGATTGTTCATCGGCCTATGTGGTGCCTCGGTGGTATGGGGCTATGTCGGGCCGTATGCCGGCAAGGTGGTCACCCTGTTGCAGGAGAGCTTCGAGTCGGGGCCGCCGCCGCTGACAACCGGCATTCCTGTCGAGGCGGGGCATTGGAGCGGCGATTACTCTCAGGTCGTGGGCGAGTACAAGGGAGTGAAGCCGGCGGGCGGCAGGAAGATGCTGCGATTCCTGCGATCGGATTACGAGGGCAAGCCAACGCGGGATGGCTTTATCGGAGACGTGTTCCGCATCATCGATGTGAGCGGCCCTGAATACGACGTGGCCCGTGGAGATGCCTGCGTCTCCGTGGAGGCCCGCTTTCTTTCCCTCCCTCAAGGCGTTCCCGGCCCGGCTTCCTGCGGCATCTCGATGCATGCCACGGATGCCCTGCCAACACCCGACGAGCGTCTTGAGTTCATGGAGATCACCGATCGTTCCCATGCAGCAGCTGCTGCCGGCACGCTGCACTCCGGCATGACCATCCTGGCGACATCGGTTCGAAATGCCAGGATCGAAACCAATCGCAATGCATGGGGAGCGCTCCGCGGAGAGTTGCGGCTGCCACCTGGCACCCGCTTCCTTCTCGTGCATCTCTCCTTGTTTGAACCAAATGGCCCACGAGCACCGCAGCCCCGCGAATTCGCGGGACTGTTTGTCGATGATATTCGCATCGTGCTCACGCATCGGCCACCGCTGCCATGATGGCTGTCCTTTCCAACCCGGCCGCTCCCGACCTTGTGACCATCATTCGCCTGACTCGCGTGATTCGCATGACTCACATGAAATACTTCTGCTCATCCATCGCCGCTCTGCTGCTGGCGTACGCTTCACCCCTCGCCGCCGAGGAGGCTCCGGTCGTGGCCATGCCTTCGCAGCATCAGGCCCTGCTCAAAGAACACTGCAGCAAATGCCACAACGAGCAGCAGCAGGAGGGCAGCTTTCGCGTGGACGATCTGCCGTTCACCATCACCACGCTCGAGTCGGCGGAACGCTGGCAGAAGGTGCTCAACCAGTTGAACTCGGGCTCCATGCCACCCGACGACGAAAAGCAGCCGGAAGGCTTGGCGAAGACGAATTTCCTGGATGATCTGTCGCACGTGATGGTCGCGGCTCGGAAGAGCCTGGGCGATCAGCAGGGCGTGATCACCATGCGGCGGCTGAACCGGCGTGAATACCGCAACACGCTCCGCGAACTGCTCGGCGTGGAGATCAATGTGAGCGAACTGCCACCCGACACGGCCTCGGAGGGCTTCGACACGGCGGGGGCAAACCTTTTCATGTCGAGCAACCAACTCGAGCAGTATCAGGCCCTCGGCCTGGAGGCCCTGACGGAAGCCTTTGAGCGGCAGGCAGCCACGTCCGTCGAGAAAACGATGCGCTACGAAGGCGAGACCACGACACCGAAGGTGCGAGACTTCGTGAAGTACCAGATCGACTCCAAGGAGCGTGCGCAAAAGTGGGCGAAGGCCGTGGAAGAGGCGGCGGCGCTGCCTGAAAACGCGGACATCGTCGCCGCGATCAAAGCGGAGACAAAGAACGACTCCCGCTTCCGCCGCGAGTGGGCCCGCATTCCCGGTGCGCCCAATCCCCGCGACTTCGGCTTCGACAAGAAAGGCGAGAACGATGCCGACCTCGCGAACGATTCGCTGGGCGCAGGGTGGCTGAAGTATCACGAGTATTACATCGGCATGCCCGACGTGGATCGGGGCGCGTATCTCGGCACGCAGACCCGCCACCCGAATGAACTCAACGTGAACTACATCGAGATCCTGATGCCCTATGACTGGCCGGTGGGCGAATACGTCGTCCGCGTCCGTGCGGCGGCCACGAAAGACTGCCCGCCGGAACGTCGCTTCCTCGATTTCGGCATCCACGCCCGCACGGGGAAGGTCAAAGGCACACGCGAGATCACCGGCACGATCGAAAACCCGCAGGTCGTCGAATTCCCCCTCACGATGACCCGCGGCAACGCCACAGCCCGCGACAACCGCCTGCTCTTCATCCGCGAGAAGGGCAGCTGGGACACCAACGACGAAGGCGGCCGCAAGCGAGCGGAGGCCGTGAAGCGCAACGGCATCGGCCCCGAACTGGTGCTGTGGGTAGATTGGATTGAAATCGAACGCCTGCCAGACGCTGCCAAGCCAAAGCCCCCCGGCATTGCGGCGCTCGGCATCCCGCTGGATGACAAATCGGCCCCGCCCACGCCGGAGGAACTGCGTGCCGCCCTCGAGCGATTCGCTCAGGAGGCCTTTCGCGGCACGCCGGCCCCCGACCACTTCGTCGACCGCCTGCTCACGCGGTACGACGTGCGGCGGAAGGCGGGCGACAAGCACGCCGCGGCGCTCAAGCAGACGCTCTCAGTGGCGCTCGCCTCGCCGATGTTCCTCTACCTGGCCGAGCCATCGGCCGACGGCAAGAAACGCCCACTCACCGACCACGAACTCGCCGTCCGGCTCTCCTACTTCCTCTGGTCGGCCCCGCCCGACGCCGAGCTGCGCGAACTGGCCCAGACGGGCGAACTTTCCAACCCCGACGTGCTCGCCGCGCAGACCGAACGTCTGCTCGACGATCCGCGGTCAAACGGCTTCCTGCAGCCCTTCACCGACCAGTGGCTGGGCATGAGTCGCTTCGACTTCTTCGAGGTGAACCAGGCGCTCTACCCACGTTTCGACACGGCCACCAAGGTCGCCGCCAAGGGCGAGGTCTACGAAACTGTTCACTACCTGATGCGCACCAACGGCAGTCTGGCCGACCTCCTCAAGTCAGACTACGTGCTGATCAATCGCGTCCTCGCCCACTACTATGGACTGGAGGGTGTGAAGGGCGACGACTACGAGAAGGTGACGCTGCCCGCAGGATCGCCGCGCGGCGGGCTGCTCGGCATGGCTGCCATCCTCTTCATGGGCGGCAACGGTGAACGCACGAGCCCCGTCGAACGTGGCGCCTGGGTCCTGCGGAAGCTCCTCAACGACCCGCCGCCCCCTGCACCGGCGAATGTTCCCGCCATCACCCGCCTCGCAGGGCAGGTGCTCACCACCCGTGAGCGGTTGCTGGCGCACCAGGAAGATCCGCAGTGCGCGAGCTGCCATCGCACGATCGACCCCATCGGCTTCGGTCTGGAAAACTTCGACGCCGCCGGGCAGTGGCGCACTGAAGACAGCTACACCGCCATCGACGCCGCCGGCAAGCCCGACCCGAAATCGAAGAAGACCTGGACCATCGATCCCGCCTCCACCCTCTACAAGGGACAATCCTTCCAGGACTACTTCGGCCTCCGCGACATCATCGCCTCGAAGTCCGATGCCTTCGCCCGTGGCTTCAGCACCGCGCTCATCGAGTTTGCACTCGGCCGGAGCATCGGCTTTCGCGACGAGCCGCTCATCGACGAGATGCTGAAGGAATCGGGAAAGAAAAACCTTGCCGTCCGCGAATTCATCCACACGCTGGTCCGCAGCGAAGAGTTTCACACGAAGTAACCCGTTTCAGGAACGAACGCCATGACGCCCCAGCCCACTCAGCCCACGCCGTCCATTCCGCGTCGCCACTTCCTCAGTTCCAGCACGGCGATCATCGCGCTCCCCGTTCTCGACTCTCTCGGCTTCCGCCGCTTCGCCGCAGCCGCCGCGCCGGCCACCCCGCCGAAGCGGCTCATCTTCCTCGGCTTCGGCTGGGGCATCACCACCGAAAGCTGGTTTCCCGACATCAAGCAGCCCGGCCCCGACTACACCCTGCCAGACGGCCTCAAGCCCCTCGCACGGCACAAGTCCGATTTCACGATCGTGCAGAACCTCTGGAACAAATATTCGAACGAGGGCCACTGGGGCAGCACGATGTGGCTCTCTGGCGCCAACCGTTTCGCAGAGCCTGGCCAGACCTTCCACAACAGCATCTCAGCCGACCAGGTCGCGGCTGCCGAACTCGGCCTTGCCACCCGCTTCGCGTCGATCCAGCTCAACGGCGGTGAAAGCGGCGATGCCTCCGGGCATGGCCCGGGGCTCTCCATGGCGTGGGACGTCAGTGGCAAGCCCGTTGCCGGCCTCAACGGCCCCGTGCCCGCCTACAGCCGTCTCTTCATGAAAGACACCACGCCCATCGAGCAGCAGAGGGCGATGCTCATCGAGCGGCGCAGCGTTCTCGACACCGTGCAGGAAAACGCCCGCGACCTGCAGCGCGGCCTCAGCAAGCACGACACCGCCAAGCTCGACGAGTATTTCCAGGGCATTCGCGACATCGAGACCCGCCTGAGCAAGGACGAGCAGTGGCTCGGCGTGCCCCAGCCGAAGACCGACCTGCCCGAGCCGCCCCCCGGACTCGCCGGCCGGGAGGAAATCAAGCTCATGTACGACATCATCGTCGCCGCGATCCAGACCGACAGCACCCGCGTCCTCACCTACCGCCAGCCGGTGAGCACCCTGCTCACCAGCATCGGCATCAAGGTCGCCCCCCACGACATGAGCCACTACCACTCGACGATGGGCGAAAAGCTCGTCGCCTCGCAGCAGCGTGACCTGACGCAGAGCGAACTCCTCGCCGGCCTCATCGACAAGCTCAAGGCCACGCAGGAGGCCGACGGCAGCCGCCTCTTCGACCATGTCGCCCTCGCCTACGGCAGCAACATCCGTACGGAACACAACCTCGACAACTGCCCCACGCTCCTCACCGGCGGCGGGGCCGGCATCAAGCTCGGCCACAACCTCGTCGTGTCGAAAGACACCCCGCTCTGCAACGCATGGCTCACGCTGCTCCACGGCATCGGCGTCGATGCCGTACGCCACGGCGACAGCACCGGCGTGATCAAGGAACTCTTCGCCTGACCGTCACCTTCCCGTCAGCATCGACAGCAAGATCGCGGCCCCCGAGCCCTGGATCGATGACGCGAGTTTTTCTGAAATGACGACCGATCCTGCACCGTCCGAACCGACCCAGCCGCTCGCTGCAGAGCGCCAGGAGGAGTTCGTGGGCCTGCTGAACGCCGCCCATGGCATGCTGCTGCGGTATGTGATGTCGCTGGTCGCCAACCGGCATGACGCGGAGGATGTGCTGCAACGTGCCAGCCTGGTGATGTGGCGGCGTTTCAGCACCTTCGAGGCAGGTACCGACTTCATCGCCTGGGCCACGACCGTGGCGTTTTACGAAGCCCGAAACTTTCAGCGGGTGACCGGTCGGTCGCGAGTGGAGTTCGATGACGACCTGATGCGGACCCTGGCCACCGAGCGTGTCGAGCATGTCCGCCACTGGTCCTTGCGCACCGAGGCGCTCGAGCATTGCACGCAAAAGCTCGACGCCGCAAGCCGCGAACTCGTGAAGGCCATTTACACGGATGGCGTGCAGGCTATCGATCTCGCCCGTCGTCAGGGATGTGCCCCGAAGACCGTCTCCAACAAGCTCACCTTTATCCGTCGCGCGCTGGCCGAGTGCGTGCAGCGGCGGATGGCAGAAGCCGCACGGGCTGTCTGACCTTCAGGGCGGTGATTGAGCGGACGTATGGTATTCTCTGCCGGCCCGTGTGCCGCGGCCCACGCCCGAGCGTCTGTCCGCCCAATTCCCCCTCGGCACGAACCGCAGGAATTCCATATGAGCGTGCCCGAGCCCCGCCACGCCACAAGCAACTCCACCCACGCTGGGCACGGGCGGCCAGCAGGCCTCTGGCAGCTCGCGATCTGCTCGCTTGGCATCGTCTTCGGCGACATCGGCACGAGCCCTCTCTACACGCTCAAGGAGTGCCTCCACGTCGCTTCCTCACGCGGTGAGGCCTTCGACCGGCTTGATCTGTTCGGCATCTTGTCGCTGATGTTCTGGGCGCTGATCCTCGTGGTCACCATCAAATATGTGATGTTCGTGATGCGGGCCGATCACAACGGCGAGGGCGGCATTCTGGCGCTGTTGGCACTCGTGCCCGAACGGTATCGCACCGGGCCAGGCGGCATCGGCGGCGTGTCGGGCATGACACTCCTGGCCGTGATGGGGGCCGCGCTGCTCTACGGAGACGGCGTGATCACGCCGGCCATCTCCGTGCTCAGCGCGGTCGAAGGACTGGCCGTGGCCAGCCCGGCCTTGAAAGATGGCGTGGTGCCGATCACCTGCGTGATTCTCCTGGCGCTCTTTTCCATCCAGCGGGCGGGTACGGGTATCGTGGGGCAGCTCTTTGGACCGATCATGCTCGTCTGGTTCCTCACGCTAGCCGCCCTGGGAGTGAACCAACTCGTCCGCGAGCCCGCGGTGCTTGCCGCCATCAACCCCTGGTATGCCGTCGAGTTCTTCCTGCGGCACGGCCTGCACGGCCTGCTCATCCTCGGCTCGGTGGTGCTCGTGGTAACCGGCGGCGAGGCGCTCTATGCCGACATGGGGCACTTCGGCTTGAAGCCGATCCGCCGTGCCTGGCTATGGCTCGTGCTGCCGTCACTCGTGCTCTCCTATTTCGGGCAGGGAGCGCTCCTGCTGCGGGATCCAACGGCAGCCGCCAACCCGTTCTACGCGATGGTGCCCGCCGGCCCGGCGACCTACGCGTTGGTGATCCTCGCCAGCCTCGCCACCGTGATCGCCTCCCAGGCACTCATCTCCGGGGCCTTCTCGCTGACGCGGCAGGCGATGCTGCTGGGCTTCCTGCCCCGTGTCACGATCCGCCACACTGCCTACGACAACGAGGGACAGATCTACATCCCCGAGGTCAATGTGCTCCTCGGGGTCGGCTGCCTCGCGCTCGTGCTCACGTTTCGTGAGTCGGTGAGGCTCGCCGCGGCCTACGGGCTGGCCGTCACCGGCACGATGGTGGTGACGTCAATTCTTTACTACCTCGTCATCCGCCACACCTGGGGCTGGAGCCGCTGGGCGTCGCTGGGCATCCTCGCCCTCTTCCTGAGCGTCGACATCCCATTCCTGCTGGCGAACATGTTCAAGTTCTTCGACGGCGGCTATGTGCCGATGCTGATCGGGGCGGCGTTGATCGCGGCGATGCTGATCTGGAGCCATGGTCGCACGGCGGTGATGGCCCAGTATTCCAGTCAGTATGGCCCCTTCGAAAAGGAGTGGCCGCAACTCCAACAATCGATCGTCTCGCGGGTGCCCGGCTCGGCGGTCTTTCTGGCGGGCAGCCGCGCTCACATGCCGCCGGTGCTCGTGCACTACGCGGAGCGGTCGCGATCGCTTCACGAGACGGTCGTGCTCCTGCAGGTGAGCGACGACCCGCAGCCCGAGGTCACCACTGGCCCGCGCTACACCATAGAACGGCTTGGCGACGGCTTTCATTTTGTCGCCGTCCGCTTCGGCTACATGGAGCAGCCGTTGCTCGCGCCATTCCTGCGACAGGTGGTCGCTGCCGAAAAGATCCCACTCGATCCCGACACGGCCACGTTCTTCATCGGCCACTCCGAGATCACGCCGCACGAAGGCGGTCGCCTGGAACTGATTCCTGAGGCAATCTTTGCCTACTTGAAGCGGAACGCCGTCCGCGAAGAAAAACGCTACGGGATGCCAGCCGATCAGGTGATGGAGATCGGCGAACAGATATCCATCTGAAGCCGAATGCCCAACCGACCTCGAGCGGCAGTGCGACGTAGAACAGCGAGTCGACGAAGTTCACCTGCTCAACGACGGCCCCGGCGGCTGGCGCCCTTTGGTGAGCCGCTCCAAAAACTCAGGAATCGCCTCCCGCACCGGCGAACTGGCGAGATACCGATCGGCCAGGTCGCGTCGCCCACGCGAGAGGAGCGTGGCGTAGACATGCAGTTCGAAGTGCAGCCGAAAGCGACGTTCCGCCTCCGCATCGCCGACGACGCGAAACACGCCCAGCAGCGCCTCCGCCGTCGAGACATGCGTGGGCGCGTCGTAGTCGCGGAGCCAGTAACGGCCCGGCCCCACTTCTGGCAGCCGCACGCACCGGCCCAGCCCGTCGACAGCCCGCTGCATCTCTGCCGCCTGCCGCCACGTGCCGTCGAGCAGGACGACCTGCGGCTGCAGGCGGCCGTCGATGCCGGCGGCCGTTGGCATGGGCTCACCTTGTGGATGAAGGATCCACGTCTCCCGGTCCGGGAGCAGGTCGGCTGATGACAGGCCTTCACTGGCGCAAAAGTGATTCCCCCGCTGGTAGCGATGGCAGCGGGCTCCCCCCACGGCGCGTGCAATCAGCCGGCCGGTACTCGAGGGCTTGTGCTGCTCCTGGTGATGGATCAGCACGTGCACCTGGATGCCGGTGGCCACCGTGGGAATCGCATCGCAGACGCACCACCGCGGCTGCAGGCAGCAGCGCGGGCAGCGGGCGGCACCGGCGAGTACGACGCTGCGTGGCATGACGATCTCTCCCGTGTTGGCGAAACGGATGATACCGGGAATTCACCAACCACCGAATTGCCGCCCACGTGACGCTGTTCATCATCGGCGGCTAGACTGACGATGATTGATCCACGGCGACCCTGCACGGGCCGTCTCCCCTCAACGGCAACCATGCTGCACTCCCCACGCCAATCCACCGTTCTTCGTCTGTCGCTGGTGGCGGCGATGCTCGCGGCCGCCCACGCCCTCATTTGCACGGGCTGCAGTCGGCCCGTGCCGCCGGCAGCTCCGCCGCCGACGGCCGCTGAGGTGACGGTCACCCTGCCGCAGCCGGTGCGGGTGCCTGAGTATCTCGAGGTGACGGGCCGGATCGACGCGGAGCTCCTCGTCGACATCCGCAGCCGGATCACCGGCTATCTCACCAAGGTCGCCTTTCGTGACGGCCAATTCGTGAAGAAAGGGGACCTGCTCTACGAGATCGACGTACGGCCCTACGCTGCGCAGCTCGCCACAACTGTCGGCACGATCGAGAAACTCGTCGGCGAGCGGCGGTTTCTCGAGGTGCAGGTCGATCGCTATGGAAAGCTCGTGGCCAAGGGGGCGGCGAGCCAGCAGGAGTTTGACAGCTACAAAGCCAAGCTCGAGGAAAACACCGGCGGTCTCGCCGCGGCCCGGGCCCAGCAGGAGGTTGCCCGCCTGAACGTCGAATTCTGCTCGATCACGGCTCCCATCACCGGCCAGATCAGTCGTACACAGTTCCAGGTCGGCAACCTCATCAATCAGGATCAGACCTCGTTGACCACGATCGTGTCGATCGACCCGATCTTCGTCTACTTCAACGTCGATGAGCCGACGCTCGTCCGCGTGATGACCAAAGCCCGCGAATCGTCCAGCGGAATCAGCCTCCGAAGGAACGAGACCTTCGTCGACGTCGGTCTCGTTGACGATAAGGAGCGGAAGTATCCCCATCGCAGCCGGATCGACTTTCTCAACAATCAGCTCGACACCAAGACGGCCACGATCACGATGCGTGGACGGCTCGACAATCCGCACTCCAGTGATCCGGCCGAGTCGCGGCCGCCGCTGTTTCGCCCCGGCATGTTTGCCCGCGTCCGGCTCCCGCTCGGCGATGCCGTCGAGCGGCTCTTCGTGCCGGAGCCCGCCGTCGGCAGCAATCAGGATCGAAAGATTCTCTGGATCGTCGGTCCGGATAACGTGGCCGCCACCCGCGAGGTGCAGGTCGGCCAGAAGCTCGGCACGTGGGTGGCCGTATCGGCGGTCGATCCAACCCAGCCGCTCGCGGCCACCGACCGCGTCGTGATCCGCGGCCTGCAGCGGTGCCGTGAAGGCAAGCCGGTCAGGCCGGTGACCGCGGCGGAGGAAGAGCTCGATCGAGCCGGGCTCGTGGCTCCCGCCCCGCCTCCTGAACAGCCTGCCACTCCCGATCACATTCCGACACCATCCGTTCCCACGCCACCGCCACCTCCGCCCGATGCGGCCCGTCCCGCAGCCGCCGAGCCACTGCCGGCGCCAGGCGAGGCGGCGCCGTGATCTCGCGATTCTTCATTCAGCGGCCGATCTTCGCGGCGGTGATCTCGATCGTGATCACGCTGGCGGGAGTGGTGAGCGTCTTCTCGCTGCCGATCTCCCTTTTTCCCCCGGTCTCGCCGCCGATCGTGCAGGTGTCCTGCTTCTATCCCGGCGCCAATGCGGCGGTCGTGACCGACACCATCGCGTCCCCGATCGAGCAGAAGGTCACCGGCGTCGACCGCCTGCTCTACATGCAGTCAGAGGCGGCCAACGACGGCTCCTACGTGCTCACGCTCACCTTCGAGGTCGGCGCCGACGCGAACCTCGCGCTCGTGCAGACCCAGAACCGTGTGCAGTTGGCGATGCCGCTCCTGCCGCCCGTCGTCCAGAAGCAGGGCGTGAGCATCAAGAAGCGGTCCCCCGACATCCTCATGACCGTCGACCTCGTCTCGCCGGACGGCCGCTTCGACGACGTGTTCATGAGCAACTACGCCACGATCCATCTCCGCGACGAGCTGCTGCGGTGTCCGGGGGTCGGCGACCTCCTGCTGCTCGGGCAACGCGACTATGCGCTGCGGATCTGGCTCGACCCCGAGCAGCTCACGACGCGGGGCCTCACACCCCAGAACGTTCGCGACGCGATCGCCGAGCAGAACGTGCAGGTGATCGGCGGCTTAAGCGGCCAGTCACCGGCCGCTGCCGATCAGCAGTTGGAACTGGCCGTCGCCGCCACGGGCCTGCTGGCCACGCCCGAGCAATTCGGCGACATCGTGCTCGACGCCGATGCGACCGTGCCGGGCACGCCGCTGACTCGCCTGCGGGATGTCGCCCGCGTCGAACTGGGCGCCTCCAGCTATGACCAGGCCTGCCGATACAACGGCCGGCCGGTGGTGGCGATGGCCATCTTCCAACTGCCCGACACCAACGCGCTCCAGTGCTCCCAGGCGATTCAGGAGAAGATGAAGGAGCTCTCCACACGGTTTCCCCCCGGCCTTGAATACGTCATCGGCTACGACACCACGCCGTTCATCACAGAATCGATCTTCGAAGTGGTGAAGACGCTGCGGGAGGCGATTCTTCTGGTCGCCCTGGTCGTGCTGCTCTTCCTGCAGAACTGGCGTGCCACGCTCATTCCGCTGATCGCGGTGCCGGTGGCGATCGTCGGCACCTTCGCCGCCATGGCCGCCATGGGCTTCAGCCTCAACACGCTCTCGCTCTTTGGCCTCGTGCTCGCGATCGGCATCGTGGTCGACGATGCGATCGTGGTGGTAGAGAACGTCGAACGGTGGATCGCAGAGGGACTCTCCCCGGGGGAGGCGGCCGGAAAAGCGATGGACGAGGTCACCGGCCCGGTGATCGGCGTGGCGGCCGTGCTCTCCGCAGTGTTTGTGCCCTGCGGCTTCATCGGCGGCGTCACCGGCCTCTTCTTCCGGCAGTTCGCCCTGACGATCGCCGTGTCGACCATTCTGTCTGCGGTGAATTCGCTGACGCTCAGCCCGGCGCTGGCGGCGATGCTGCTGCGTCCGCACGGGGCCGCCCCTGATCCACTCGAACGGCTGATTAACCGTCTGCTGGGACCGTTCTTCCGGCTCTTTAACCGGTTCTTCGAGGGCGTCGTCGGCGGGTATTTTCGTGGTGTCGGCTTCCTGCTGCGCCGCAGCCGCCCGGTGATGCTCGTCTACCTGGCCCTGCTGTTGCTGACCGGTTGGACGTTGGCGAAGTATCCACGGGGGTTCGTGCCGCTGCAGGATCAGCGGTATCTCATCGTCACGGTCCAACTCCCCGACGGTGCAAGCGTGCAGCGGACCGGGGAGGTGCTCGGCCGCATCGACGCCATCGCCCGCAAGGTACCCGGGGTGACCGATACGCTCACAATCGCGGGCATGTCGTTGCTCTACACGGCCAACGCTCCCCACTGGGGCTCGATGTTTCTCGTGCTCGACGAATACAAGCATCGCAGCACCAAGGAAACGTCCATGCTGGGGATCATCAAGGCGATGCGGCAGCGGTGCCAGGCCGAGGTGCCCGACGCCGTGGTCGGCGTCTATCCGGCGCCCTCGGTGAAGGGACTCGGCACCGCCGGCGGCTTCAAGTTCTACGTGCAGGACCGCGGCAGCCAAGGGTCGCGTGTGCTGCAGGAGTCGACCGCCGCGCTGGCCCACACCATGGAGCAGTGGAAGCTCCCGCTGGTGGTCGCCGACTACCGGGCCGATTCGCCGCAGTATTTCCTCGACATCGACCGTGCGAAGATCCGAGCGCTCGGCATCCCGATCGCTACGGTCTTCAGCACGCTGCAGATGGACGTTGGCTCCTACTACGTCAACAACTTCAGCCGGTTTGGCCGCTCGTGGCAGGTGAAGGTCATGGCCGACGCCGGATTCCGTAGCAGCGCAGAGGATCTCCGCAGGCTCCAGGTGCCCACGGCCGCCGGCGGCATGGTGCCGCTGGCGACGGTGCTCGACGTCCGCCCCGCCATGGGGCCGGCGATGATGATGCGCTACAACCTCTACCCGGCAGCCCCCGTCACCGGCATCCCCAATCCATTCGAGAGCAGTTCGGTGCTGATCGACCGGGTAGCCGAGGCGGCGGCAGCGCAACTCCCGGACACCTTCTCGTATGAATGGTCGGAGGTATTCCTGCTCCAGATCGCGGCGGGCAACACGGCGGCCATTCTGCTGGGGCTGGGTGTGATGCTCGTGTTCCTCGTGCTCGCGGCGCTCTACGAAAGCTGGTCGCAGCCGCTGGCGGTGATTCTCGTGGTGCCGCTCTCGCTGCTGGCGGCGATCGGCGGGCTCGTCGTGGCAAAGTTGCCGATCGACATCCTCGCGCAGGTGGGGCTCGTCGTGCTCGTCGGCTTGGCCAGCAAAAACGCGATCCTGATCGTGGAGTTCGCCCGCCAGCTCCGCGCCGCCGGCCACGATGCCCGGTCGGCCACGCTCACCGCCAGCCGGCTGCGGCTGCGGCCGATCCTGATGACCTCGCTGGCCTTCATTCTCGGTGTCTTCCCGCTCGTCGTGGCACGGGGCGCGGGGGCCGAACTCCGCTGGTCGCTGGGTATCACCGTATTTGCCGGCATGATCGGCGTCACGCTGTTTGGCGTCTTTCTGACGCCGGTGTTTTACTACGTGCTCGAACGGCTCGGCGACGGCCTGCGAAAGCCGCCTGAGGAAAGGCAGACCTGACGGCATGATCGCCCGCTTCTTCATCAACCGCCCGATCTTTGCGTCGGTGATCTCGATCGTGCTCGTGCTCTGCGGGGCCGTCGCCTACTTCACGCTGCCCACCACGCAGTATCCCGACATCACGCCCCCCACGATCGAAGTCTCCACGATCTATCCCGGGGCGAATGCCGAGCTCGTCCGCGACACGATCGCCGCTCCGATCGAGCAGCAGGTGAGTGGCGTCGAGAACGCGCTGTCGATGAGCTCGCAGTGCACCAACGACGGTCGCTACCGGCTGACGGTGACCTTTGCCCCGGGCACCGACCTCAACATGGCACAGGTTCTCACGCAGGTCCGCGTCACGCTGGCCATGCCGATCCTCCCGGAGCTCGTGCAACGCGAGGGGGTGGCGGTGCTGAAGAAGTCGCCCGCGGCGATGATGATCGTGAACTTCACTTCAGAGAAGGATGCCGCCGGCGCACCGCTCTACGACGCGACGTTCCTCTCCAACTATGCCACGATCCAGATCCGCGACGAACTGCTGCGGGTGGAGGGGGTCGGTGACATCGACTTCATCGGGCAGCGCGACTACAGCATGCGGGTGTGGCTCGACCCGGAAAAGATGGCCGCGGTCGCCCTCTCGCCCGACGATATCCGCAAGGCGCTGGAGAACCAGAACTTCCAGGTGGCCGCCGGCAGCATCGGCCAGCAGCCCGCCCCGGTGCATCAGGCCTTCCAGATTCCGCTCTCAGCCGTCGGTCGCCTGATCACCGCCGCTGAGTTCGGCGACGTGATCGTCAAGGAGACCCCTGCCGAGACGGCCGACGTGGCCAGCGTGATCGTGCGGCTGCGGGACGTCGCCCGGGTCGAACTCGGCGCGCAGCAATATGACCAGCTGTCCAGACTCGACGGAGAGCCGAGCGTGGGCATGAACGTCTACCAGCTCCCCGGCTCCAACGCGATCCGCACCGCCGCCGCCGTGCGGGCGAAGCTCGCGGCGCTGGGCGAGCGGTTTCCCAAGGGACTCCACGCGCAGGTCGTCTACGACACCACCCCCTTCATCGAGGAGTCGAAGGCCGAGGTGCTCAAGACGCTCCGCGACGCGATCATCCTCGTGGCGCTCGTCGTGCTCCTCTTCCTGCAGAACTGGCGAGCCACGCTCATTCCCCTGGTGGCCGTGCCCGTCGCCATCGTCGGCACCTTCGCGTTCATGGCGGGGCTGGGCTTCAGCCTCAACAACCTCTCGCTCTTCGGCCTCGTGCTGTCGATCGGTATCGTCGTCGATGACGCCATCGTAGTGGTCGAGAACGTGGAGCGCTGGATTGATCACGGGCTATCACCGCGGGAGGCCTCGTTCAAGGCGATGGAGGAGGTGACCGGCCCGGTGATTGGCGTGGCGCTCGTGCTCTGTGCCGTGTTCGTTCCCTGCAGCTTCATCGCCGGCATCGTCGGCCAGTTTTTTCGGCAATTCGCCCTCACGATCGCCGTGTCGACGCTGCTCTCGGCGGTCAATTCGCTGACGCTCAGCCCGGCGCTGGCGGCGATTCTCCTGAAGCCGAAGGATGCGTCTCCCGACATCATCGATCGAGCCCTGGGATTCACCTGTGGGTGGCTCTTCCGGGGATTTAACGCGGTGTTTGGAGCCGTCACACGCAGCTATGCGTGGCTTGTCCAGGGGGCGCTTCGGCTCACCGTGCCGATCCTGCTGGTTTTTGTCGGCCTGCTCTGCCTCACGGGCCTTCTGTTCACGCGCATTCCCGTGGGATTCATCCCAGCGCAGGACAAGGGCTACCTGATCGCCAACGTCACACTGCCCGACGGTGCCAGTGTGCAGCGGACGGCGCGGGTGATGGAAACGCTCGAGCGGCGGGCACTCGACGAGCCTGGGGTCGCCCATGTCTTGTCGATCGCCGGGCAGTCGGTGGTGCTCGGTGGCAACGCCCCCAACTGGGCCGCGATGTACATCATGCTCGACAGCTTCTCGAAACGCCGCGGGGCACCGGCCTCCGCCGACGCGATTGCCGCCCGGCTGCAGGCCGACTGGCAGGCGTCGGTGGACGAGGCCCGAGTCGAGGTCTTCGGTCCGCCGCCAGTCGATGGGCTGGGCACGGTGGCGGGCTTCAAGCTCGTGGTCGAGGACCGGGGCGACTACGGCTCCGCCCAACTGGAGCAGGCGGCCGATGCCGTGGTACGAGCGTGCAGTGAAGACCGCCGGCTGGCCGGTCTCTTCAGCAACTTCTCCGCCAGCACCCCCTGGCTCTTTCTCGACATCGACCGTGACAAGGCGGCGTCGCTCGGTGTCTCGCTGAAAGATCTTTTTGAAACCCTGCAGTTCCAGCTCGGCTCCTACTACGTCAACAACTTCAACCGCTTCGGCCGGTCGTGGCAGGTGAACGTGCAGGCCGATGCGGGGCATCGCGGCGACGTGCGTCGCGCCATGGAAGAACTCAAAGTGCCAGGGGCGGGCGTCCAGCCGGTGCCGTTGACGACGCTGGTGCAGGTGAGGGACAGGGTCGGGCCGTCGCTCGTGATGCGGTACAACCTCTATCCCGCCGCGGCGGTCTTTGGCCGGCCGGCGCCGGGCACGGGAAGCACGTCGGCCCTGACAATGGTGCAGGAGCACTTCGACAGGCTGCAGGAGGAGGCGTCGATTCCGCCGCTGATGGCCGCGGAGTGGACGGAAATGGCCTTCATGCAGATCCGCTCGGGCTCCACGGCCGCGTTTCTCTTTGTGCTCGGCGTGGTGCTCGTGTTTCTGGTGCTGGCGGCGCTCTATGAGAGCTGGGCCCTGCCGCTGGCTGTGATTCTGGTCGTGCCGATGTGCCTGCTGTCGGCGCTGGTGGGCGTGCAGTGGGCTGGCATGGACATCACGATCTTCACGCAGGTCGGCTTCGTGGTGCTTGTGGGACTCGCCTGCAAGAACGCGATTCTGATCGTGGAATTCGCTCGACAACTCGTGCAGGAGGGGCGGCCGCTCCGCGAGGCCACGGTGGAGGCCTGCCGGCTGCGACTGCGGCCGATCCTGATGACGTCGCTGGCCTTCATTCTCGGCGTGGTGCCGCTGGTCGTGGCCGAGGGGGCGGGGGCCGAAATGCGGCGGACGCTGGGACTGGCGGTGTTCAGCGGCATGCTCGGCGTGACGCTGTTTGGGATCTTCCTCACGCCTGTGTTCTTCTACACGCTCCTGCGGCGCGGCCGGAGCTGAGGCCAGGATCGCAGCAGCGCGATCACGCTGGGAATGACGAGGAGCCACCCGCCGCCGTTGAGAAAATCCCGGGCGGGCAGAGGCAGGTGGCGCGTGATCGGTTGCAGGAGATCGTAGGCCGGCTGCAACAGTTGGTTGACCGACTCCCATCGCCGCCACAGCCGGCGGGCCAATGGGCCTTCTTCCACGCCGAGTTGCTCGATCCGCTGCTGCATTCCCTGCAGGCCATCGGCGGTCGCCGCCACGGCGCGACCGCCTGCGTGAACGCCGCCGCCGTGTCGGGGATGGGCCTTGGCAGTCGCGCCCTCCTGGACGCCCACGAAGAAACTGAAGACCAGCGACAGCATTGCCATTGCAAAGATGTCGACGAGCAACTGGTTGATGAAGACGATCATGCCTGTGCGAAACGGAATCTTCCAGAGCAGCACCTGCACGATCCCGCCGACACAGAGGGCAAACATCACCGGCAGGTAGCGGATCAACGGCACGAAGCCGAGCACGTGCCACTTCAGGCCCTGCGGCTCCTGCATCCAGTTCCAGTAGTGGTAGCCCGGTGGAAAGGCGATGCCGAGTTGCGGGTCTTGCATCATGCGGGCAAACACGTAGCCAGAGACGTCGTAGGTGAGATAGACAGCCAGCCACATGGCGATGATGGTCTTCAGGGCACCGACGAGCGTGCCCGGGCCATCATCCGTCCAGAACGCGGTCACGCGGACGAGCACCAGGATGGCAATCGGGATCATCAGCAGCCAGTAAAGGATCACGAGCAGACTGGAATGCTCGATGACAGGGATCACATCGCACCTCGGGGTTCAGGGATTGCGTGTATCTGCGTTGCCAGGCCAGTCACGCGGAGCAGAACAGGCTGTCTGCCACGGTTGTAGTCGTTGGCGGGCTCGTGTGCTTGGG
>JBBAVO010000035.1:14607-17384 GCA_040397635.1 Pirellulales bacterium | reverse complement strand
TGAACGTCAGCTGCCGCATCGCGAACTGGGATAGCTGCTCCTCGCGGGGCGTCCGCTCCGTCTGCGGCTTGAAGAGCATCGCCTGGATCTCGGGCGGGAAGCGGTTGGCGGGCAGCTTGCCAGCCCAGGCTTTCGGCGTTTGTGCGGCCCGCTCGATCTCCCGGAGCCGGCCCCGCAGTTCGGCAACCTTCGCGACATAGGCCCGCTGAGGATCGGTCAGGCCGGCTGCGTCGGCCGGGACGAGCGGCACGTCGTCCCGCCAGCGAAGGGCGGCGAAGAACGACTGCAGCTGGTAGTAGTCGCGCTGCAGGATCGGATCGAACTTGTGGTCGTGGCAGCGGGCGCAGCCCACGCCCATCGCCAGAAAGACGTCACCGGTGACGTCGGTCACTTCATTGAGGACCTCGGTCCACGACCGATCGATGTCGGAGATGTTGTATTCGTAGGGGGTCTGTCGCAAGAACCCGGTGGCGGCGACGGCATCGGGATCGTCGGGGGCAATCTCGTCGCCGGCGAGCTGCTCGCGGATGAATTGGTCGTAGGGCATGTCGGCGTTGAAAGCCCGTACACAATAGTCGCGATACCGCCAGGCCGTGGGCCGGAAGGCATCCTGTCGGAATCCGTCGCTCTCGGCATACCGGCTGAGGTCGAGCCAGTGCCGGGCCATGCGTTCGCCGTAGCGAGGATCGCCGAGCATCCGGTCCACCAGCCGCTCATAGGCATCGGGGGAGGGATCGTTGACGAACGATTCGACGTCAGCGGCGGTGGGAGGCATTCCGAGCAGATCGAACGAAAGCCGCCGAATGAGCACGCGACGGTCGGCCTCGTGAACGGGCTCCAGACCCGCCTCGCCAAGCTTGGCGAGGATGAAGTGGTCGATGGCGTTGTGGACGACTGGTCCCGCAAGGCCGGCGGGGACCGTGTCACCCGATGGCAGCGGTGGCGGCGCGGGCCGCGCGACGGGACGGAATGCCCAATAGCCGCGGTCCTCGGCGGAGATGCCCCCCTTCTTGGAACGCTTCTTCGGGCCTGTGGCTGCGGCTTCCGCGTCGTCCATTTCCGGCAGGCCGGCGGCGAGCAGTTCCGCTGCTGGCTTGGAGCCGGTCCAGGCGGCGCCGTCTTTCACCCATGAGACGATTGCCTCGATCTGGTCGTCGGGCAGTTTGCCGTCGGGGGGCATCTCCCACGACTCGTGGCGGATGGCGGCCACGAGGTTGCTCGCATCGGCAGCGTCGAGATCGATTGCCGCCCCCGACTCGCCGCCGCGGAGCAGGCCGACCAGACTATCGAGCCGCAGCCCGGCCTTCTGCTTCTCGGGGCCGTGGCAGCCGACGCACCGCTCGACGAGCACCGGGCGAACCTTCGACTCGAAGAAGGCGACCCGATCCGCGGTGGACTCAGCCCCCCGTCCTGTGGCCGAAGCAGCTGCGACCAGGACAACTACCAGCAGGCGGTGGAGGTTGTGCCGGATCATGCCCAATCCTTCAAACCATAACGTTCCAGATGCCCGACCGGGTGCCGCGTCGGACAGCCAGAACCAGTCATCAATATCGGACAGGAGCCGCCCGATCCCTAACCTCACACTATAATATGCCTCTGCCTGTCCCGGGCTAAAGATGTCCCGGAAGGCTGTTTCTTCGAAGAAGAGGTGCTCCATGCGGTTTGTTCCCGGCGTGCCATTGATTCTCAAGATGGCCATGGTGGCCATTGTGGCGTCCCCTTTCGTTGGCCCGCGACCGCTCTGCGCGGAGGTCGTGGTCATCGCCGGTTCGGCGGCCGGACGCACGGAGAAGGCCCCTGGCGCGGGGCATGTCAACGAGCCGTTTGCTGTCGCCTACGATGCCGCCGGCACCCTCTACGGCGTGGAATACACCCGGGGCAACAGGCTCTTCCGGGTCACGCGGCCGGGTGAGCCTGACGCCGCGGCGCGGGTGGAATTCGTGGCCGGTGTCTTTCGGCAGCCCGATCCGAAAGCGCCGCTGCCGATCCAAGAGACCACCGATCCGCGTGAGGTGCGATTCCATGGTCCGCATGACGTGGCAGTAGGTGCCGACGGCTCCGTCTACGTGGCCGATACGTTTGCCAACCGCATCTGGTCGTTCGACCCGAAGCAGAACACCGTCCGCGTGGTGGCCGGCACAGGCAAGAAGGGGTTCGCCGGTGATGGTGGGCCGGCGGTTGACGCGGAGTTCAATCAGGCCTACTGCAGTTCGCTCACGCCCGACGGCACGGCGATCCTCGTCGCCGACATCGGCAACTCGCGGCTGCGGCGGATCGACCTCGTGTCCCGCACGGTGTCAACCATCGTCGGCAGCGGCACCGCGGGCAAGCCTGTCGATGGTGCCGCGCCGCTTGAGACGCCGCTGGCCGGGCCGCGGGCCGCCTGCATGGCAGCCGACGGCACGATCTACCTCGCGCTGCGAGAGGGCAATGCCCTGGTCGAGATCAAAGGCAACGCGATTCGCGTCGTCGTCAATCGCTCGGGCAAGGCGGGCTATGCCGGCGACGGCGGACCGGCCGGCGATGCTCGGCTCGCCGGCCCGAAGTATGTGGTGCTCGACCGGCAGGGCCGCGTGCTGATCGCCGACACGGAGAACCACTGCATCCGCCGGTATGATCCGACGAGTGGCTCGATCGAACTGGTCGCGGGCACTCCGGCCCGCGGCGGTGCGAATGTCGGTGCGGACCTGCTCTCGACGCAGCTCATGCGGCCGCACGGCGGCTGCCTCGACCCGCAGGGCCGGCTCGTGATCGCCGACAGCGACAACGACCGGATC
>JBBAVO010000035.1:9985-14507 GCA_040397635.1 Pirellulales bacterium | reverse complement strand
CTGCCTCGACCCGCAGGGCCGGCTCGTGATCGCCGACAGCGACAACGACCGGATCATCGCCGGCGAGATCGCCGCGGTGAAGAGCCGCTAGCGGGGCTTAAAAAAGGGCCACGGCCGCGGCTTACAGCAGGCGGCCGGCGTGCATCTCGTCGAGAAACGTTGCCACCGGCAGGATTTCGACACCGTCCACCACCAGTTGGTCAACGCCCTGATAGACGACGATTCCGCGGCGGACGCGGTCGCCGCATTCTCGCAGCAGCGTTCTCACACCGGCCGTCCATTGCGGTTTGAATCTGGCGCCCAACTTGGCTTCGATGGCTACGAATTGCCGCGGCGTGGAGAGCGTCTTTGGCCCAGTCTGGACGAGGAAATCGACATCGAATCCGCCGCTGACGGAATAGTGAAAGATCGGCCGCTCCTTTCCGGCGGTCGCGGCGTAGGCACGCATCTCGTGGTGCAGCAGCGCCTCAAACGCGAAGCCCTTCCAGACGGAATCGACCGCATCGAGGGCAAGCCCGGCCGCCGCGCGGGCGACGCCGGTGTCAAATAGGAAAAACTTCGGGTGCGCCGTTTCCTTGGTGCGGATTCCCAACGATACCGCTGGCACCTGAGTTGCCAGAAGCGTGTCCTCGAGAATCTGGAAGTAACGCTCGATCGTACTGCGTTTCACCGCCGACTCCCGCGAAAGATTTTCCAGGTTGAGGATCTGGCCGTTGTAGAGCCCGGCCACCTGCAGCACCCGCACGAACGGATCGAGGCTGCGCACGAGCGCCTCCGCGGTTATCTCTTCCTTGAGGTAGGTCTCCACGTAGGTCGCAAGCGTGGCAGCTCGATGGGCCGGGTCGCTCACCACCAGCGGCAGCGTGCCCCACTCGCAGGCCTGATCGATTCGCCATTCATGTCGGTACTCCGGCCAGACGAACGGATGCATCTGCAGTTGAAGGGCTCGGCCGGCGAGCAGGTTCGCCCCCGCGCGGCGGAGCTTCCGGGCACTCGACCCCGAAAGGGCAAAGTGGATGCCGCGTTTCTGTTCGTAAAGGCGATGCACCTCGTTGAGCAGTGCTGGGATCCGCTGGATCTCATCGATGACGACCCAGTCGCCTCGCTTGAGCGGCGACACAAGCCGCTCGAGCATGGACGGATCGCGGCTCAGCGCGAGAAACCGCGACGAGTCGAGCAGATCGATGGTCAAAGCCCGCGGAAACGCTGCGGCGAGCCAGGTCGATTTTCCTGTGCCGCGAGGGCCGAGAAGAAGAAAGCTCTTGGTGGGGGCGGCGATGAGGCGGCCGAGCGTCATAGGGATAAAACCTCGCCCGCCGATTCTACTGCGAAGTGGTGGAAAATGCTACGTAATCTACCGCCACGCAAAAAACAGCCTTGTCAGTCGGGGGCCGTGGTCAGTTGCAGGTTGTCGATGAAGAACGCGGTCTTCTTCGTGCCAAGACCGCTGAAGAGCAGGTAGCTGGCGTCATCCCACGAATCCTTGCAGGCGATCTTCGGAAACACCTTGCTGGTGCCGTCCTGTCGCATGAGTTTGACAACGTAACTGCCTGCGCCGGTGGCTGAAGCGGTTTCAGCCGTGATCGTCAGGCGGAACCATTCACCTGGCGGGATCTCGGCCAGTGCCGTCCCCGCGCCCGTCCCAGCGGACAATCTCCCGTTCTTCCAGGTGACAAGCGGCCCGGCGGCGTACTCACCCTTGCCCCGAATCTCGAAGAACCAGTCGGCCCCCGGTTGGGCCATCGCATCGAAGGTCACAGTGAACCGGCCCGATGTCCAGTGGGGCCGAATGTGGAGGATTGGGTCGTAGGAATTGGCGAGGTCGGCCGCGTCCTGCACCTTGAGGCTGCGGCCAGTCTTCGCCGCGGGCTGGCCGTCGATCGGCAGGGGCGACGAGACCTCGGCCGTCACGCTCACCCCCTCGCCACGGTCGGGCTGCCCCTTCGGCCGCTGAAACGACGCCGTGGGAATGCCGATCGCGCCGACCGGCACGGCATCGAACGTCTCCAGCGGTACGGAGAAGGGTGGCGCTGGCCAAGGTCGGGCCTCCTGCTCCCAGGTCGGATAGTCGTGGCCGCGGGCCGCCTCCGCCCGCCACGCCGCATCGCCGCCGCGAACGCCGGCCACCGCGAGATCCCATGGCTTGAAACCGATCTTCGCCGCCGGACTGCCCTCCTTGAGTCGGAAGTCGCGGGCCGCCGCATCGACGAACAGCGGATCGGCGAACAGGCTCCCCTTGTCGCGGCCCATCTTCCGCCAGGAGTCCCAGGTGATCGTGCCGTTGTTGAGCGGGCCGGGAGTCTTGCCGTCGGTACACCAGTAGAGATTGTCGCGAAAGATGATCGAGTCGCCTGCATCACCCTTGGCGGGCTTGTCGACGAGCGCCCAGCGGCTGTCGTTTCCATCGAGCAGCGCGGCCGGCGGATCCCACAAGACGATGTTGCGCTCGTAGATGAAGCAGAGCCGCGGTTCGTTGCGGGAGCGAAACACCTGTGCCCGCCGGCCGAAGGCGAAGATGTTGTTGCGGACGCGGTTGGCGTAGCCGTAGTGCTGATGGAAGCCGGTGTCCCAGGTGTCGTGCACGAGGTTGTTTTCGGCGAGCGAATCGCAGCTGCCCTCGTCGTAGTAGATGCCCCAGCCTCCGTAGCGGTGGCTGTTGATGTGGTGGAAGTGGTTGCCGCGGATGACGGTGCCCGGCGAGGTGCCCAGGCCATAGAAGCCGCCCATGTCGCTCAGATACGACCAGCCGAGGTGATGGATGTGGTTATTCTCCACGAGCGTTTCCCGGGAGACGCTCTCGCCGTAGCCCCAGTTCCAGCCGGCACTCACGCCGGTGTAGTAGAGATCGGCGATGTCGCAGTGGGTGACGCCGCAGTGCTGCGTGTGGGTGAGGGTGACGCCGCAGGCGCTGGGGTGCCGTCGGCCGCCGTGCTGGATGATGCAATCGTCCACCACGATATGGTGGCAGATGTCGGCTTCCCTGGGCCGCGCCGTGTCACCCACGATCACACCACCACCGCCGAGATCGTGGAGGTGGCAGTGGACCACGGCCGAGTCGGCGCACCCATTGTGAAAATAGATCGCATGCCGGCCCACATGGGCCACGGTGCAGGCCTCGATGCGAATGCCTGTGCTCGCGGTCACCTCGATCGCTGCTCCCACGCCCGGGGCCGCTTGGCCCTCGAAGAGGCCGTTGGCCGAATAGAGGTCGTTGTCGAACTCAAACCGCAGACCGCGGAAGACGAGGTCGCTTGCCCCTTTGATCGTGACCAGCCGATCGGCAACGGGGACGACTGCCACTGCGGCGTCGGCCCGCTCGCCCGGCAGCGGACGATAGAGAAGCTCTCCGGCCGCACGGTCGAGAAACCATTCCCCCGGGCTGTCGAGTGCCGCACGATAGTTTTCCAGCCAGAATCGCAGGGCCGGGTCGGCCCCTGGCACCAGCGGATACCGGCTCTGGCCCTTGATGCGAACAGCGCGGGCGGCGTCGTTGAAGTCGGCGACACGGGCCTGGGTCGTGCACCAGTCATGGGTGATCGTCACGAGCAGGTCGGCCCGCTCGGCGGCTGGAATCGCCTTGAGGAGGGCGTACGCATCGGGAGGCAGTTGGAACGCTTTTTTCTCTGGGGCGGAGCCGAGATCGGGGAAGGCATCCGCCGGCGCGGCCGAGATGATGTGGAGATAGCCGCGGTTGGGATGACGGGCCCGCGTGGCGCGACGCCCGTTGATCCAGAGCTGCTCAAATGCCCGCTTGCCCGACTTCACCTCGGGAACGGAGGCAACCCAGAGGCCGTCCCGCTCCTTCCAGCCCGTGATCCGTTCACCCCCCGAAAAAACTGGCGAGGCACCTGGGGCCGCCACCCACTCGGTCTTCGAGTCCTCAGCCGCGAGCACCAGCGGCTCCTTCAGGAAATAGGTCCCGTCGGCCACCACGATCCGGGCTGGCCTGGAGGCCCCGCGGGCGGCGTCGCGGGCGGCCTGTGGTGTACTGATCGGCCCTGCCGGGGAGAGGAGAATGTCAGCGGCGGAAAGCGGAGCAGCTGTGAGCAGAAGCGAGGCGACGAGTATCAGCGATGCCATCATGGTCCTGAGGGCGGGGCCAAGGCAGGCCTGATGTGACGGCGTGGAGCGGGCGGCGGTGGCTGGCATGAGTGATGAAAAAATCGCTGAGGTGGTTGTGGTCATGCGACCCCCGTGCACTCGAGGGTCGCGTCGTTCGAGAAGTCTGCCACGCCAGATTGGAAAATGCTACGTTTTCAGCCGGCTTGGGCAACAGAACACCCTTCCCACAATCCCGGTGGAGGGTGACTGGCGGGGGTTTGCGATAGGCTTTGGGGATGTTTGACGATACTGGTAGCCGAGGGACAACATTCACCATGCGGACGATCATGCAGACGACCACGTGTAGGTTTATCCACCCGAGCCGAACGGTTTTTCTTTCGTTGCTCACATGCTTCGTTCCCGCCTGCACTCTGCTGCTGGCGGTGTCGCGAGCCGACGAAGGGATGTGGCTCTTCAGCCA
>JBBAVO010000035.1:8431-9885 GCA_040397635.1 Pirellulales bacterium | reverse complement strand
CCACGCAGGCCGACGAACTCAAGTGCCATGACCTCGAACTCAACGTGCTCGTCTCGATCGAGGATGTCACCGCCCGCGTGCAGGGGGCCGTCACGGCGGGCATGCCTGCGGCCGACGCCTTTGCCGCCCGCCGCAAGGTGATGGCGGAGATTGAGAAGGAGTCGCTCGCCGCCACCGGCCTGCGGAGCGACGTGGTCACGCTCCACCAGGGTGGCCTCTACCATCTCTATCGAGCCAAGAAATACACCGACGTGCGGCTCGTCTTCGCGCCGGAACAGCAGATCGCGTTTTTCGGCGGCGATGCCGACAACTTCGAGTTTCCCCGCTACAACCTCGACGTCTGCTTCTTTCGGGCCTACGAAAACGGCAAGCCGGCACGCGTGCCGCACCATCTTACCTGGAGCCGGCAGCCGGTCGCCGCCGGAGATCTGGTGTTTGTCTCGGGCCACCCTGGCCACACCGACCGCGGCAGCACGCTCCGCGAACTGCTTTCCATGCGGGACCGGCAGATGCCCTTTTCGCTCGCCACGCTCAATCGGCTGGAAGTGATGCTTGACGCCTATGCCGACGAGGGCCCGGAGGAAAAACGGCAGGCGATGGGCGATCTCTTCGGCGTGCAAAATAGCCGCAAGGCGCGGGAGGGGATTCTCGCGGGGCTGCTCGACCCGCGGTTCATTGCGCGGAAGCGGGCGAAAGAGGAAACACTCCGGGAACTGGTCGCGAAGCGGGCGGCCACATCGGCCGGGGCGTCGCGATCCTCGCCGTTCGACCGGATCGAGCAGGCCGAAAAAGAGATCGCTGCCGTCGCCCTGCGGCACAACCTGATCGAAGGGGCGGTCGGGTTCAACAGCCAGTATTTCGGGAACGCCCGCACGCTCCTGCGGGCCGCGGCCGAGTCGGGAAAACCGAGCGGCGAGCGGTTGCGGGAATACCGCGACTCCAATCGTGAGTCGCTCGAGCTTGCACTCTTCTCCGACGAGCCGGTCTACGACGCCTTCGAGATCGTGAAGCTGGCCGACTCGCTCACTTACCTGGCGACGGCGCTCGGCCCCGATGATCCGCTCGTGCAGAAGGTGCTCGCAGGAAAATCGCCCAGGGAACGGGCGGCGGAACTCGTCCGGGGCACCGGCCTCGGCAAGCGGGGCGGGGCAGACGCGGCACGGCCCGACACCGTCCATACCGATACAAGGCGCAGCCTTTACGAGGGCGGTCAGGCGGCGGTCGCCGCATCGGCCGATCCGATGCTCGCTCTGGCACGCATGATCGATGAGGAGTCGCGGTCGCTGCGAAAAATTGTCGAGGCGGCGGGAGAGATCAAGCGGCAGGCGCATGCGGAGATCACGCAGGCGGTGTTTGCCAGTGAAGGGGAGGGCGTCTATCCCGACGCCACCTTCACGCTCCGTCTCGCCTACGGCACGGTCAAGGGATACGAAGACGCCGGAAAACAGGTGCCG